>NZ_JBWYIR010000013.1:0-108264 GCF_056779855.1 Acinetobacter sp. ANC_7654
TGTATGCAGGGAAAGGCAAGATCGAGATTCAAGCTCAAGGGGATGGTGCTGATCTGATTGCCAGAAAGGGTGTGCAGATTATTTCCACGGAGGCAAATGTCGACATCACGAGTGCGAAAGAAATCGTACTGACCGCAGGCGGTTCACAGCTAAAAATAAATGCTTCAGGGGTATTTCCTACGACTGCAAGTAAGTTTGAGGTTAAGGCAGGGCAGCATCAGTTTGTGAATGGAAAGAATGTATCAGCAAAATTTCCAGCTTTACCTACCTTTAAATTATTACCTAATAAAGTGGAATTAAAATACATTTATGATGACTTAAAACCTGTTGCACAAGCTCCATTTAAACTGATTTTTGCTGATGGTTCTGCCCAAGAAGGTGTATTGGATGCCGAAGGTTATGCCAAAGTCACTATTCCTAGTGATAAAACTCAACCTAAAGTCTACTATGGCTTTAGTAGTGTTGAGGCGAAACCAGATAGAGAAAAAATTGATAATCCTTTTAAAGATCAAAAAGTGATGAGTGTTAGTGAAGCTGAACAACTTATTGAGCAATACAACCAACAAGAATTAGATGCATTATTAGATGAATATTTCCCTGATGAAATTGAAGACATGCTCATGTCGAATAATATCGAATACGATGATCATGTAAGCGATTATGAAGAACAATTAATACCACAACAAAATAATGTAGATGATGCAATAGCAGATGATTTAGAAGAAATTTTACTTACAGATGATTCTACTTCTAGATTAGACCTAGGAGATAAACAATGAATACTGCCGTAGCCAAGGGTTCAACGCAAGCTGTAAGAGTAACAGCTAAAGGGGAAGAATCGGCGGCTCAATGGATTAAAGGTGTACTTGATGGTAGTGGCTCCAGTCCCGCTCAAATTATTGTTGCAGTTGTGATAGGTTGTATACCCTTTGTTGGTCAAGGCGTTGATGTCGGGAATGTGATTGTCTCAGTCGTTAAAATATCAGAAAAGCCAGATAATAAAGAGAATTGGTTTGATTTGGTATTTAATCTTGTTGCATTTGTTCCAATTGCTGGTGATGGATTAAAAATTGTTTTTAAACAATTGCGTTCAGGTAAAGCTATGGGAGCTATTTTGGATGCAATACCAAGCAAAACATTACGTGGTGATGTAGATAAATGGTTTAGAACCTTAAATTGGAATACATACACAAGAGAGCTGCAAACAACTAGTAATAAAATTATTGATGGTTTAATTGGCGTTTTTGATAGTTGGATGACACGAGCTGTTCTCGGCAATGCTAAGTTAAAAACATTAGTAACTCAGCTTCAGCAAATGAAGAAAGTTGCCAATCAAAAAATTGATATGGTTATGAAAGAAATGCAAGCAGCCCATAAAAAGGCACTAGCAACTCCTTATCCTAACACTACAGCTAGAGCTCCAATTACGACTCGAACACCGACAACAACCAGTAGACCAAATCAAAATCCAGCCCCACGAACTCAGCAAAATGGCAATGTTCCAAGAAATACTGGTGGTAATAATGCAAGTCCAGGGCGTCAAAATACGTCAACTAAACGGCAACAATTAAAACGTAAGCGAAGATCGAATCAAGAACTTGGTTCAGGTGGTGAGCACATTACGGATTATTACTATGTAAAACGCATGAAAAGTCGCTCTAAAATTAATAATAATGGCGTGCTGTACGAATATCACGATACGGGTCATAACGGACTTGATCATGTATGGCATAGTGCTCGACTAGCACATAAGTATCGTATTACAGACAGTAAAGCGACCAATGCACTAAGCCATAGAACACTCATGACACCAAAGGCAGCCATGATGGCATTGAAAATGGGTCTCGATGTTTATATGGCATCAGACCAAGATGATAAGGTTAAGCGTTCAGTGGGGACGACTGTGAGTGATGGTGTGCAGATGTCGCATTTATGGATTGCTAGTAAAATAGATTCAGCCAAAATAGTATCAAAACATGACAATTTATTGGATAAAATAGAAGATTGGCGACGAGTTAAATTCAAACCATCCACAGAAAGAAAACTAGGTAAAACCATCGCAATTCGATGCCCATATGATCGAAGTTTGGTCACTATTACTGGTGATAAATTCGATCATCATGAAAAATGTAAAGGCTTAAATAAACCTAAGTGTACACGGACAGTAACTGCACACGGTATTAAATTAGAATTTGTTTTACCAAACGAGATGTTGGAGAGATGAAAGTATGTCAATACAAGTAAATGATCAAGAAATAGATTGGCAAAAATGGTTGAGTTTAGAAGTAAAAGATACAAGTTTATTTAGAGATAAGTTGCTTGAGCAAGAAATGTATCACAAGAGATTTGATACGTTTGTTAATGGTATATATACAGTTGTTGATGGATTTAGCCATTATAAAAATGATTCTAAATTTGGTGGATATATAGCATCTGGTCATCAAAGATTAAAAGATGTTCTGAACTTGATATCTTTACAATATTCAGCAGGCGGGGATTTAAATTTTATAAAAGAACTTTATCCATATCTTCTTCATTGGACAGAAGAATATGCTGAAACGAGTCATCTTTATAATTTAAGCCCTGATGCAGGTGGACGTTATGTCTGGCATATTTCCTTGGGAACTGAAGATTATTGGTATATTGCTTTACGACTGATATGCTTTGGTTTACTGACAGGGTATGCAGATCAAATGAGTCGAATTATGACGATTATCGACTACACAGAAGCAACGCCTGAAGGACAAGAAAAAGATGGCTTAATCGAGCGATTGGTTGCTCCATTTGTAACAGATCGAGGCATACCACCAAATGAAGCACGTCGTCATTTACCTTATCGTAAGCTCATTAAAGTTTTTGATACTGCACCTGAAAAACGTCCAGCGATGATGTTGCAATACTTAGAAGATTGGTATGAAGCCAGTCGGCGTGAACCATACTTTGAACAGCACCCAGAAACCGACTTAAGATCTGGTAGGAGTTATTATGGTTATTGGTCATGGGAAGCAGCAGCAGTGACATGGCTATTAGATATTGATGACACCATTTATCGAGAGCATCAATTTTATCCAAAAGATTTAGTCGATTTTGCTAAAGCACAATCAGAAAAAGTACAAGCACAAGATTCGGTAGAAAAAATTAAAGTACGAGGCGGTGAAAAATGTTCTAAAACTGGTTTTTGGACGACACCTGCTCAGCCAAATCAACGTCTGCACTTTAATAAAGGTGACATTTTACCAATGCTTTCAGAACAAGACTGGGGTCAAGTATATTGGTATTTTGATGGTGAAGAATAAAACTATATCGCTCAAGGGGAAACTTTCGTATTTATCGAAGTTTAATAAAAAACCCGCTTACGCGGGTTTTTTGATCTCAAACGAGATTACATATTCGGATAGTTCGGACCACCCGCACCCTCAGGTACAACCCAAGTAATGTTTTGTGACGGATCTTTAATATCACAAGTCTTACAGTGAACACAGTTCGCAGCATTAATTTGGAAACGCTTAGAACCATCATCATTTTCCATGATTTCGTATACGCCAGCAGGACAGTAGCGCTGAGCAGGCTCATCCCATTGAGGAAGGTTAACGTTTACTGGAATTGATGGATCAGTTAATTTTAAATGCGCTGGCTGGTTTTCTTCGTGTACTGTATTTGAAACAAACACTGAAGATAAACGGTCAAATGTAAGCTTACCATCTGGTTTTGGATAGTTTGGTTTGAAGTTCACTGCATCAACAGTTTTTAAAGCACTGTAGTCAGGTGTCAAATCACGTAAAGTGAACGGAACTTTAAATACATTTTGATCGATAAAGTTGAATGCACCACCGAAGAATGTACCAAACTTATGCATTGCAGGGCCAAAGTTACGAGCATTATATAACTCTTCTTTTAACCAACTGTTGTTAAATTTCTCTGTATATGACGTTAACTCTTTAGCAAAGAAATCTTCGCCTTCTGTCACACGAGCAATTGCAAGGTCACCGCCTTTTTCTACACCAGCTTTAATTGCTTCAAATACAGCTTCACCACATAACATGCCTGATTTCATAGCTGTGTGTGAACCTTTAATTTTTGCAAAGTTCAAGAAGCCAGCATCATCACCAATTAAGCTTCCACCTGGGAAGGTGAATTTAGGAAGAGAGTTAAAACCACCTTTAACCACTGCACGTGCACCGTAAGAAATACGTTTACCGCCTTCCAATACATCTTTAATTAATGGATGTGTTTTCCAACGTTGCATTTCCATGAATGGATACATATGAGGGTTTTGGTAAGATAAGTCGACAATCATACCCAATGATACTTGGTTATTTTCAGCGTGATATAACCACCAACCACCAGATGAACCAGTTTCAGTTAAAGGCCAACCCGCACCGTGCATGACTTTACCTGATTTGTGCTTCGCTGGATCGATTTCCCAAAGTTCTTTAATACCGATACCGTAATGTTGAGGATCAGCGTCTTTATCTAAGCCGAATTGAGCGATTAGGCGTTTACCTAAATGACCACGGCAGCCTTCAGCGAATAACGTGTATTTCGCATGGAGCTCATAGCCTGGGGTAAAGTTATGTGTTGGCTCACCATCTTTACCAATACCCATATCACCTGTTTGGATACCTTTTACAGTACCATCAGCATGATACAGAATTTCCGCTGCTGCGAAGCCCGGGAAAATGGATACTTCAAGCTCTTCAGCTTTTTGTCCTAACCAGCGTACGACGTTACCAAGAGAGATGATATAGTTACCGTCGTTGTGCATTGTTTTAGGCACAAAAGCATGAGGCATTTTTTGAGATTTTTGATCTGAAAGAAGGAAGTACGTTTCATCTTCTGTAACAGGTACGTTTAAAGGCGCACCTTCTTCTTTCCAATTTGGGAACAATTCATTAATAGCGCGTGGTTCAAGCACAGCACCAGAAAGAATATGCGCACCTACTTCAGAGCCTTTTTCAACGACACATACAGATAAATCGTTGAGGTTGTTTTCAATTGCAAGTTGACGGATTTTGATCGCAGCTGAAAGACCCGCAGGGCCCGCTCCAACGATTACAACGTCAAACTCCATCGATTCACGTTCGATGTGTTCCATAAAGGACTCCTCATAAAGTAAAGGGTGGCAACCGATAATTCCGACGGTGCTGCCATGAGTGTTCTTAGTTGCAGGTACAATTTTGCTCTCGTACCTTTTATATATTTTGCGCTAGTATAGGTTCAAACCTTGATCAAGCCAATTGGCTGAGTCGCTTTATTTTCCGTCAGCAGGGCATAAACCATGGTAAAACAAAATGATTCTATAACAGCACAGCCTGATTCACTTGTACCTGATGATAAAAACTTAATCAATATCGTACAATATCTAAAAGATGCACAGTCAAGTCACAAAAGGTCAATCCCACCTCTTGAACAATGGAACCCAAAGCATTGTGGCTCAATGGATTTGAAAGTAAAAGCGAATGGTGAATGGTGGCACGAAGGTCAATTGATTAAAAGACAAAGCCTCATTGACCTATTCTCGACAGTACTGTGGAAAGAAGACAACAAATTTTACTTAAAAACACCCGTTGAGCAAATCGAAATTGAAGTCGAAGATGAACCTTTATTGGTCAATCAGGTAGATCAAGTCGAGATTCAAGGGCTTTCTTATCTACAGCTAACAACGACCACTCAAGATCTCATTATTGTGGATCAAGATCATCCAATCTTTATGCGTGATTTTCAAGGAGAGATGCGTCCTTACGTGCATGTGCGTTTCGGCATCAACGCATTGATACAACGATCAACTTTTTTTCATTTAGTTGAAATGGGGGAGTTGAGCGAAAATGAGCAAGGTGAATCAGTTTTGAATTTAAAAAGTGGTAATCTGCTATTGCAATTAGGGACTTGAGGTTTAAGCTTAGCCCATTCATTTAAGCATTATAAAAGTAGTCGTTGAGATGTCTGCAATTTTACCCCAACCGAGCTCTAATGAGCCTATGCCTCATGCACTTGAACATGCCCCTATTGGGATTTTCGACTCGGGGATTGGTGGTTTATCAGTTGCATTGGAAATAGCAAAATATTTACCCAATGAGCATATCCTTTACTATGCAGATACAGCTCATGTCCCTTATGGTCCGCGCGAAGATCAAGATATTCGTCAGCTCACAGCACATGCAATTGAGTGGTTGTATCGTCAAGGATGTAAAGTTGCGGTTGTTGCGTGTAATACGGCATCAGCTTTTAGTCTGGATTACTTAAGGACACATTATGGTGAGCGATTTCCGATCATTGGGTTGGTTCCTGCGTTAAAACCTGCAGTGTTACAGACACAGTCTAAAGTAGTGGCTGTATTGGCGACTCCAGCGACTTTTAGAGGCCAGTTAATCAAGGATGTAATGCAGAATTTTGCAGATCCTTTAGGTGTTAAAGTTCATCAAGTCACCAGTTTGGATTTGGTTCCTTTCGTGGAAGCAGGGCAACAAAATTCGCAAGCCTGTATTGCAACATTACAACGGATACTTGATCCCGTCATGCAAGATCAAGCCGATTATTTGGTGTTGGGTTGTACGCATTATCCATTTTTAAAATCAGCAATTGAGCATCTTTATACAGAGCGACTGACTTTGGTTGATTCAGGATTTGCTGTTGCACGCCAAACAGCAAGAGTCCTTATCAAAAATAAATTCAATGCTACTCAACCATATGACAAATCAGTGCAGTTGCGTTGTGTCGTCAGTGGCGGAAATGCGCTTGAACTTCAGCCTGTACTTCAAAATATGATCGGGCATGAAATACTATGGTCAATTGAAAATTTAACTGATACATTCGAAGAAGAATGATCAATATCAAGCTATATATTTTAAGCCTTATGAGTAAGGCATTTTTACCTAGATGCAGGATTGGATTAAGGCATGCTAGATAAGCGTTACCAAGTGTTTATTACAACTTCTGGTAAAGAGATGCAGCCAGAACGTATGGTTGTGTCTCAAACGCTGATCGGTATGGGTTTTTTTTCATGGGGTTTAGAACAAAGAACACCTGTAACAACCGCTTTTGCACGCCGTCAAATTGATGATTGTGATTATGTACTTCTGCTTTTAGGAAGCCAGTATGGTGAGCAATCTGTCTCTGGCATTAGTTACATGCACTTGGAATATATCTATGCAGTGACTAAGCAAAAGCCCATCATTGTATTTATGCATGAACAGCCAGAATCGCGTGCGGAGCATTTACGAGAGCATGAAGCGGATCTTCAACAGCGCTTTCAAAATTTCCGTCAACAGATCGTGAAAGAAGTTGATCAGGTCGTATGTTTTAAAAGTGCTCGTGAATTAGAGCTTGCACTCAGGTCTCATATGCCTCAAATGCTTGAGCGTTACCCTGTTTTGGGTTGGGTAAGACCACAAAGCATTCAAGCAAAACAAGATGAGATTGATCGATTAAGAGCTCAGCTGGCACAAGCAAAAATGGAACAAACCAAATCTGAAGTCGATCCTTTTCTATCTTTGCCTAGAATAGAGTGGGATGATCAATTCAGTTTTGATTATCGTATGCATGCCTATGTTGATAGTCATTTTAAAGAAATTATTTGTATACGTTCCATGCGATGGCATGAAATTTATACTGTTCTTGAGTCTCAATTTTCCCAAGCAACACCAGAAGATTTTTATTCTAAAGTGTTGAATCAGTATTTGACTGATACGGGGCTGGTCGATGCTCAATTGCAACTTCCTAAGGCACATATGGTATCTAGAGCACAGATTAATGTACGTGCATTGCATACCATCAAGCAACAAATGCGTAATAATGAATGGATCGTTCCTGTAGGACGAGATGATCGTCAGCGGATGTTATGGAAATGCATGAATAAATAGATCAAGTTCATATGATAGTTTTTCTCTTTCATTCACATTTTAAAAAGCAATCATAAAATCACGCCGAATTTACTTAGACTCTGATAAAGTATTTCTTAATTAAACAGTGAATTGATGTGGATCAGATGTCTGAGTTAAAGCCGAAAATCACCGTAATTATTGCCAACTTGGGAACACCAGATGCCCCTACAGTGCCTGCGGTACGAACTTTTCTAAAACAGTTTTTATCTGATCAGCGTGTGATTGAGATTCCATCGTTTTTGTGGAAAATTATCTTACATTGTTTTGTTTTACCATTTCGACCAAAGCATGTTTCTGAAGCATATGCGCAGGTGTGGAATGAAGATTCACCTATGCGTGAAATTCTGTTAAAGCAAACAGATTTAATCCGTCAAAAAGTTATTCAAGATTATCCAGATTTTGAGGTTCAGGTCGTTCCTGCGATGACTTATGGTCATCCTAGTATTCATGATGTTCTAAAAAAACTCTCTCAGACACCGCAAGATCACGTCATTTTATTTCCACTTTTTCCTCAATATTCAGCGACATCTACAGCACCTTTGTATGATGCATTGGCGAAATGGGTTTTAACGCAGAGAAATTTACCTGGCTTAAGTTTAATACGCGATTATTATCAACATCCAAAATTTATTCAGGCTTTGGCAAAGAGTGTTCAGGTTTTTCAGGCGCAACACGGTAAAGCGGAAAAATTATTAATGTCTTTCCATGGGATTCCTCAGCCTTATGCAGATAAAGGTGATCCATATGCCGACCGTTGTAGAGTTACAGCGAAAAAAGTCGCAGAGGCTCTGGGATTACGTGACGATGAATGGGCTATCAGTTTCCAATCACGATTCGGTAAACAGGAGTGGGTCAAGCCATATACAGATGCGTTGCTGACTGAATGGGGACAACAAGGAGTTCAATCTGTCCATGTGCTCAGCCCTGCTTTTTCAGCAGATTGCTTAGAGACTTTAGAAGAGTTGGCTGTGGAAAATGCCGAAACCTTTAAAACGGCTGGCGGGAAAGATTATGTCTATATTCCAGCATTAAACACTGATGCAGCACATATTGATTTGTTGGTCGATTTAGTAGAAGCTCAACTGGATGCACTCAAGATTACCCTTCAACATTCTGCATAAATTTAAAGGTTCCTATGCTTCAAGTTAAAATTATTCCTGTGACAGCATTTCAGCAAAATTGTTCCTTGGTTTGGGATCAAGAGACCAAAGAAGCTGTGTTAATTGATGCTGGAGGTGAGCCTGAAAAAATTATGCAAGTTGTGCAAGAGTTAGACTTAACCGTGAAGGAGCTATGGTTAACTCATGGTCATCTTGATCATGCTGGTGCGGTCGGAGCATTGGCGCGAGAGTGGGGTATTCCAGTAATTGGTCCTCATAAAGAAGATGCATTTTGGTTAGATATGATTCAGGAAGTTTCAGCACGATATGGGTTTCCGATACCTGAACCTGTTGTGGTTGATCAGTGGCTTGAAGGTGGTGAAACTTTAAAATTGGGGGATGAGTCCTTTGAGGTTCGATTCGCTCCCGGTCATACGCCTGGCCACGTCATGTTCTATAATGCTAACTATGGCTTGTTATGGACTGGCGATGTTCTTTTCAAGGGTTCAATTGGTCGAACAGATTTTCCCAAGGGAAATCATCAACAGTTGCTGGATTCGATTGAGAGAGAATGTTTTAGTTTGCCAGATGAAACACAGTTTATTTCAGGGCATGGTCCAATCAGTACCATTGGCTATGAGAAAAAGTTTAACCCGTTTGTGGCAGGTAAAGCTGGTTAATTAAAAACGAAAAAAGTGATCTCGATTGATGTCATTCAATTCCCAAAAGAGAAGGGCAGCGGCTAACACAAATAGTGCAGAGATTAAAATCAAGACGAAATCATGTTGATAAATGCCTAGACCTGCAAAAAGGAGGCCTAGGCAAGATAAAATTATACTGAGTGTGAATGTGAATTTATAAAGTCTCATGTATTTATGAAGGTAGAATTGTTGTTTTAATGTGATTATCATCACAATATCACAACATAAACTTAAATAAAATCACATTTATTGAGTTTTCTTAAAAAAGCTAATTTTTTTGTTTGTGTAAATATAATTGAATTATTCTTTTAATATTGAGCAAAGTTGGCATTATTCATGATATTCCCCTTGATCAGCTTGAGGAGAATCCTGTGTCGGAAGGCGATATTCATCATTTGCCCAAGCCCCTAAATCGATAAGTTTGCATCGTTCAGAACAAAATGGACGAAATTCATTGCCAGTCCATTGACTAGGCTGTCCACAGCGTGGGCACGGAAATGTTTTTGACATAAATGAATCCTAGTAAAATAAAACAGCTAAAATAGGCAAAAGCATCTAGAGTTGCTAGACTTGTCGCGTTTTCATAAGTTTGATCTGATTATGCCGATTCGTCAATTTCAAGCACAGCGTATGCATGCGCCACGCGACTTTCAACCGATTCTAGCTGAACCACTATGTGTTGAGATTGGGGCGGGTAAAGGTAAACATGCTTTATTGTTTACGCAACAAAATCCGCAAAGACAACTAATCGCGATTGAACGAACTAGAGAAAAATTTCTAGCGATGCAAAAACAGCATCAACTAGAGGGACAAACCAATTTGCGACCTGTACATGCAGATGCAATCCCTTGGATCGTACATGCGCTATTTCCACAGCAAGTTGAAGATTTTTTTATTTTATATCCGAATCCTGAACCTCATAATCCAGCGCAACGTTGGTTGAATATGCCTTTTTTTGAATTTTTACTGTCTCGATTGCAACCGAATGGTACGATCACTTTAGCCAGCAATATTCCTGAATATATTGACGAGGCAGAGCAACAACTGATTAATGTTTGGAACCTTTCTTATGTTAAAGAACGAATCTCTTCAACTTCGGCAAGAACGCATTTTGAAGTAAAGTATCTAGAGCGTGGTGAATTATGCCAGCAGTTGATTATTCAAAAACCTGAAGCGTACCAAACTCGCTTCGATCACTTTATGCCTCTGCAAGGGCAAATGCCGATCTCTTCTGAAAATCAACAAACGAATAATCTATGAATTTGGAATATTCAAAGCGAATCGCAATCGTAGGCGCAGGTCCAGCAGGTTTAATGGCTGCTGAAGTTTTATCTGCTCATCCTGCATTTGAAGTTCATATTTTTGAACAAAAGCCTTCAGCTGCACGTAAATTTTTGATGGCAGGTAAAACAGGTTTAAATATTTCTCATGCCGAACCTATCGATCAATTTATTGGTCGTTATGATCATGCCGAATGGCTTGCACCTTGGGTAAAAAAATGGGATGCGCGTTGGATTCGAAATTGGATGAAAAACCTAGGGATTGAATCCTATGTTGGAAGCTCTGGTCGTATATTTCCCAATGAAATGAAAGCAGCTCCATTACTGCGTGCTTGGTTAAAAAGTTTAGTAGATACCAAGGTCAATTTTCATTATCGGCATCAAATTACCGCGCTTAATCAAAATGAACTGACAGTTTTTGATACTCAATCCAATTCAATACGAACTGAGCAATTTGATGCGATTGTATTGGCGTGTGGCGCTGTGTCATGGGCACAGTTGGGTAGTGATGGGGCTTGGCAGTCATGGTTGGCTAAAGAAGAGTTAAAAGCGTTTTCCCCGAGTAATGCTGGTGTAGTCAGAGCTTGGTCTTCGTATATGGAACCTATATTTGGCTCGCCACTCAAACGAGTTGAAGCTTGGGTGGATCATCAGCCCAAAGCTAAGGGTGATATCGTGATCACCCATTATGGTTTGGAGAGTGGGTTGGTCTATAAGCATGGTCGGGCACTTCGAACACAATTGCAATATCAAGATTCCATGGTTTTAAATTTAGATTTACTGCCAGAATTATCTGAGCATGAAATCATCTCTAAACTTAAGAATGCTAAGAAGCAAAGTATTAATAATATTTGGCGAAAAATGGGATTAGACACTGCAAAGTCAAATTTATTACGTGAATTAACCCCAAAGCATGATTGGGCGATTGCAGAGAAAATGGCTCAGCATATTAAACATTTATCTATCAAACTAGATGGTTTTAGACCCATTGAAGAAGCCATTAGCTGCGCAGGTGGTGTACGGGAAATTGCCTTGACTAAACAGTTACAGTTGAAAAGTAATCCAATTGTTTTCTGCTGTGGAGAGATGTTGGATTGGGATGCCCCGACAGGTGGTTATTTACTTACAGCATGTTTTGCAACAGGTCGAGCAGCAGGATTAGGTGTAATTGAATACCTAAATAAAACTGTTGAAAAAGACTAGCCAAGCGCTAGTCTTTATTTATGATTATTTCGCAGTGAGTGCATTTCCTTCAAATTTAATGCCATCCCATCCATGAATCATGAATTGACGGATATTTTGATGATCTGATGCTTCAGGTGTCGCCAGAACAGAAGCGTAGTGTTCTGCAAAAAGCTGTAATGTTTGTTCTTGAGAAAGACCATTTAATTTGGCAAAGGAAAAAACTTTAGCACTCCCTTGATTTTCATTACTGGCATTATATTGTTGACCATTACTAAATGCGGTTGGCGTATGTGTATAACCTGCTTCAATAAATGAAATTACGTCGGCAAATTTTGCTTCGCCATTTTTTAATTGTTCCAATAATGCTTGAGCCATAATTGAGTCCTTACACGTTTAAATTTGCTACATCTTAACGAAAAAAGCGTGAATCCAAGACAATAATTCGTTACTTTTTAAGGTAAAAATATGATCAATACACGAGAACGGACATAATATGAGTTGGTTATGGGTAGCATGTGGTGGAGCGATTGGTGCAACACTTCGATATATGACCAGTATGTGGTTCATGCAAAATGCAGATCAATTTCCATGGGCAACTTGGATTGTGAATATCTTGGGCTGTGTTCTAGCAGGGGGATTTTTTGCATTCAGTTTACAATATCCTGTATTACAACATGAGGCTCGCCTATTTTTTATGGTTGGCATATTAGGTGGTTTTACCACATTCTCAAGTTTTGGCTTGGAAACTTTTCAATTGATAAAATCTGGGCAATACAATTTGGCACTGATGTATGTTGTGAGTAGTATCATGATTGGACTCTTGGGATTGGTTTTGAGTTTTTTCTTTACTCAATTTTATTTAACCAATAAATAACGATAAGAATAAAAAAAAGCCTAAATTGGAGGAGTAAATTTAGGCTTTAAAATAGTGAGAGTCGAAAATTTTTTTATTTACGTTTAAAGCGACCGAAACGCTTATTGAAACTTGCCACACGACCTTCATTATTGGCCTGACGGACCTCACCAGTATAGAAAGGGTGCGAAGCACTTGAAATATCTAGCGTGACATAGGGGTAAGTTTTCCCTTGATATTCTTTTGTTTGCTTTGACTGAATCGTACTACCGATGATGAAATACTGATCTGCGTTGGTATCATGAAATAGTACTTCATGGTATTCAGGATGAATATTGGGACGCATGAAAACACTCCGAATTATTTATATAATGTTATAATATAACATAACAATAATGAGGATTGTAAGGTCTTGTTAGTTTTTTCAAATCGGAACGAGCGTTTCAAACAAATCATTGAGATTGTCATCGACCTTTAAGTTAATCAGATTCCAATAGTGTCCAGAAATCGTACGATTGACCATTAATGTGTCTGGAGAGGGCTTAAATGTATCCCAATACTTAAGTGATTTTTTCACTAAAATGACGCCATCATGATGAGATGAGTTTTCAGCAAAATTGTATTGAGTGGTAAGGGGTCTGAGCAACACTTCTAACCATTGTTTGTAAAGTTCCTCAGGGAATTTTCCTGTTTCAGCAAGAGCATCCAACGCGAATAGATGTTGTTCAATCTCTTGGATATTTTCAGCACGACCAGCGCGAACTAATTTTTTAAATCGATCCACCAGTTCAGCAGATAAGGTTTTAACACCACCAAAATCATAGATGATGACACTACCATCTGAGCGGAAAGCAAAATTGCCAGGATGCGGATCACAATGAAAGCGTTTTAGATAGAAAATCTGATGGCCAAGAGCCTGAATTAGTCGACGACCAATTTCGTTACGTGTTTCAAGCGGCCAAGTGCTTGCGGTTTCAATATTGTCACCTGCTTCTAAGCTCAATGTAAGAACTCGTCTGCTGGAATAATCTTTGAAAACTTGTGGGATAATAATTTTAGAATCCAATGCTTGATGGAAGGTTCTAAATACCTCTAAATTTTGCGCTTCAATTTCATAGTTGAGCTCTTCGTGTAAGCTGTCTTGAATTTCTGCAAATAATCGATCTTGTAATTTTTTATCGACTTTTAATACACCCATCAAACGTAAAGCCAAGCGGACTTGTTTTAAATCGCTTTCGCATGCTTCATCTACGCCTGGGTACTGTACTTTTACAACGACTTCTTGGCCATTTTTTAAGGTTGCTTTATGAACTTGCCCAATCGAAGCTGCTGCAAAAGGTTGTTCATCAAATGTTTTAAAAACATCTAACAGTGGCTGACCAAGTTCTTTTTCAACTTGTTGCTTGATTTGCTGGAAGGGCATCGCAGGGGCTTGACGTTGTAATTTAGCAATAGCCTTTGCGACTTCAGGCGGGAAAATATCTTTGTATTGTGATGCAATTTGACCAACTTTCATTACAGCACCTTTCATTTCCCCAAGGGTATCTGCAATTTGAACACCAATGTCTTGAAAGAGCTTACTGCGTGCTTCATTTTTTTTATCATCATCTGCGTTAAAGGTGCGGATAGAGTTGGACACGGTTTTAGTAGCAATACTTGCAGTCATACCTGCGAGTTTCATGAAACGACGGCCGGGAGAGCTCGCTTTGTTTGCCATGAGTTGAGAACCTCGATTCATTATTTTCATCTTCTGATTTGATCATAGGCGACAAATCAAAAGATGCATATTTGAAATTGTTAATGAGTTGTAAGTAAATGATTGGCATAAAAAAATAAATCCCGAGCATTCGGGATTTATTGTTCATGATGATTGACTACGCTCAAGTCGCTGATTATTCATATATAAACGTCCGAGTAAGAGTACACAGGCAATACTTAACCCCACGATCAATCCAATCCATACACCCGCAGGACCAATGTTGGTAAATCTAGAGAGATATACGCCTACAGGGAATGCAATCACCCAATAGGCAAGCATAGTAATCCACATAGGACCCTTCGTATCTTGCATGCCTCTTAGACATCCTGCAGCACTGATTTGCCAAGCGTCCATCAGTTGGTAAGCAACAGCGAATAGAACCAAGTAAACCGCAATTTGAGTCACCAATACATCAGAGGTATATAACGCGACAATTTGATGGCGGAAGACCCACAATAAAACCATGGTCATTACTGCCAGTACAGTACTTGTTGCTAAACCCAACCATTGGACTTTACGCATAGATTGGTAATCCTTTTCACCATAATACGTTCCCACTCGGATGGTAAGTGCGATCGCGAGAGACATCGGGATCATAAATAATTGTGACGTAATGGAGATGGCGATCTGATGCGCTGCTACCGTAATTTCACCCAATGGACTCAATACAATTGCTGCAGTACTGAAAATACTGACCTCAAAGAAAATAGCCAAGCCAATTGGGAAACCTAAAGCAAGGATGCGTTTTAACCAGTAGCGATCAATTTTTTCAAAATGACTAAAGGGTTGGGTTTTTTGATATGCCTGATTATTCAAGATATACAATGCCAACGTGATCAGCATCAGCCATTGTAGAATTGCCGTTGCAAATCCACATCCAGCACTTCCTAATGCAGGAATTGGACCTAGACCATACATAAACACAAAATTAAGCGGAATAAGTACGACTAAGGCCATTAAACTGATCACAGTCACTGGGCGTGGATTACCAATCGCCTCAGAGTATCCTCGTAGTGCAGCAAACATGGTGACCGCTGGCATACCGAATCCAATCGCATGTAAAAATAGGCCAGCTTTATGGTGAAGTGAATCTGGAACGCCAAGAAGAGGAAGCGTATAGGGAAGAATCTGTAAGACTAGACCAGCAATAATCCCGAGAACTAAAGCAACCCATAATGCTTGTCGTGTAATAGTGGCAATTTTCTCTGGAGTCCTCGCACCGTTTGCTTCAGCAACCAACGGCGTTGTTGCAATCATAATACCGCTAAATAGCAACATGACAGGAATCCAAAGACCGACCCCGACAGCAATTGCCGCTAAGTCTAATGCAGATAAATGTCCTGCCATAATGGTATCAATCAGTCCTAATCCTGCTTGCGAAAATTGCGTAATCAAGATTGGGATCATGAGATGAAATAGTTTTTTTAATTCATAACTGATGTTGGAAGTTGCAGTCACATTAGACACAAAAATTACTCATCGTTTTTATGTGCTTAGAATGAAGGTTTAGCGTTGTAAAGTGAGAAGCACACCTATAAAAATCACCACGCCACCCAAAATGCGCTGCCAATTAATGGCAATTTTTTCTGTACCTAAAATTCCAAAATGGTCGACTATCATGGACATAACAATCTGTCCAAAAATAATTAATGCCGATAAGGTTAAGAAACCTAATTTAGGTGCGGAATAAATACTAATACTGATGGCATAAACACCTAAAAAACCGCCAAGCCAAAGATGCCAAGGAATTTGTACAATTTCGCTCAATTGTGGTTTTTCAGTCTGTTGAAAAAAAACCAGTATTGCGAGAACTATTGTACCAATCAAAAATGATAAAAGTGCAGCTTGTAATGGAGAATATAAATATTCACGTAATTGTGTGTTAATCGCAGTTTGGAAGGTCATTGCGATTCCGATCCCCAGCGCTAAAGGGATAAAGAATAAAAATTGGCTCGCGACTTTAAACATAAATGCACCCACGTCCTTGTTTTATATTGAGTGTAAAGTAAAAACTGAATCAGTTCTGAGCGTTATGGTGTAGTCATGTTAAAATAAGTTTTTTAAGTTTTGAGCTGTACGTTTGGCTACTTTGAATCCACAAGATATTCCATTGTCACTTTATATTCATATGCCGTGGTGTGTGCGTAAATGTCCATATTGCGACTTTAATTCGCATGCAGTACCCAATGGGGCATTGTCCATGGCGTTGGAGAAAGAATATTTACAAGCATTGGTTGAGGATTTCAAAACACAGATAAATTTTGCTCAGGGTCGTCAAATTCATAGCGTGTTCATAGGTGGAGGTACTCCTTCTCTCATTTCTGCTCAAGGGTATCAATGGCTATTTGCTCAGCTAAGCGCTTTGATTCCGTTTGAGGATGATTGTGAAATTACCTTAGAAGCCAACCCGGGAACGGTAGAACATGATCCATTTGCAGATTATTTAAAGGCGGGGATCAATCGGTTGTCTTTAGGTGTCCAAAGCTTTAACTCGAATCATCTTCAAAAACTGGGGCGTATTCATTCCAACCAAGATGCAATTTCAGCAATTGGTTTGGCGAAAGATGCAGGCTTTAAGCGAATTAATGTCGATTTAATGCACGGCTTACCTGAACAAACGCTTGAACAAGCATTACTTGACTTAAAACTTGCCGTGGAGCACGGTGCTACACATATCTCGTGGTATCAGTTAACCATTGAGCCCAATACCGTATTTTTTCGAACTCAACCTATATTGCCTGTCGATGATGTATTAGAAGAAATTCAGGTACAGGGTGAGGCCTATTTAATCGAAAATGGTTTTACTAACTACGAAGTGTCGGCTTGGCGTAAAGAAAAACCTTCAGCACATAATTTAAATTATTGGCAATTTGGCGATTACTTAGCAATTGGTGCTGGTGCGCATGCTAAAGTGACGCTAAGTGATGGTGTATATCGTTACCAAAAAACACGATTACCGAAAGATTATCTGGCGAAAGTCCCTGCAGAGCATTTACAGTTTAAGAAAATTGAAGCTGATGAAATGCCATTCGAATTTATGATGAATGCACTTCGACTTAATCAAGGTGTACCAACCTCACATTATGAAGCTCGTACAGGTTTATCTTTGCAAACAATCCAAGATCAAGTTCAATCATTGATTGACAGAAAATTAATGGTAGATGATCGAAATCGTTTGTCATGCACTGCTCAAGGACATTTATATTTGAACTCATTGCTTGAGGAGTTTCTGTAAGTTCTATAGTTAAACTCCAATGTAATTTTTAACACTGAAACTGTTAAATCCACATTTATTTCGCTTTTTTACTGTGAAAATAATGATGAGTCTTTTAATGGTTCTCATCACGATAGGTATTAAAAATGAAATTGGTTCTAGTGGCTTCAATCTTGGGATTGGCATTCGTTGGTTGTGCTGATAAAAACAAAAATAGTGATCAAATGTCAGAACAAGAGAGACCAGCGCATTTAAATGCTGAAGCTTCAGCGCCTGTTGATCAAGTTGCTCGTGCTGAAGGTGAACAGGTGATCCATTTTACTGGACCAATGGATTTAACATTAGAGCTAAAAACAAAAGACAATTTTCAGACGGCAGAACTCAGGGATAACTCGGATGCGGTTTATCACTTGAAGAGCGCGGTTGCTGCAAGTGGTGTAAAACTTGCAAATAGAGATGGTATTTCAATTCATTTTAAAAATTTCAATGGTTTGAATGAGGGAACAGTTGAACTCGTGAAAGATAAGCCAATAGAGATTAAAGAGTACCGTGAGCATTAAAATATATGCATTAATTTACAACACCTGATTGGTTGTTCAATCAGGTGCTTTTTTAATTCCTTAATTTGAGCTTTGATCTTCAACATACTTTTTTAAATGATTGGCCATTTCCCACTGAGAACCAATAAAACGATACAGGGCTTCAACTTCTTGTTTTGTCGCGCCTTGAATAAATTGATCGTCTAAAGTTACTTCAATAGTTCGTTCAAATTCTGTGCTATTGGCGTTGATACGATCAAATTCATAGGTAATTTTTGAATGGATTGGGACTTGAGCAAATTGTTCTATGGTTGCGATAACAAACTTCTTATCTTTCTCAAACTCAATCACATGCCATTCATTACTCCAATCTTTTATGCCTGGAATCGGGCTGCTAATAAATTCTTTGAAAGTCGTACCTTTTTGAACACGAATATTCTTAGGCTCAATGGCTTGAGTTGCACCCACATTAATTTTTGGCCAAAGATTCACATTGGTTAAAATATTGAAGACTTCACTCACAGGGCGATGAATAATGACCTCAGCAGATCCACTCGTCGAGTAATTCAAATGCTTTGTTGAATACGTCGTGGTTTTTTTGTGATTTTTAATATCCGATTCAGCGAAGCTATTTGTAGCGAGAAAGACTGCACTGAGTAAAGAGAAGGAGATCAATGTCTTATGCATATTATTTTCCTTTTTGTATATTGATAAAAGCTCATTTGGAATATTTATATCGCTTGATCAAGATACCACTGTTGTATTCTTGCTCTAAATGTAATTTCGTATTCTTAAAGTACAATGGTTTATTGAATTAATAAAAAAAGACCGCCTTGGCGGTCTTTTTTTCTATGAAATCTTAGTAATCAAAACTGAAGTGTTCAGCTTCTAAAGACATTAAAGTTTTCGAAGGGTTAACCATAGATTCAGCATGACCTTGGGCACGTGGAAGTAAACGCTCAAAGTAGAAATCTGCAACTTTGATTTTCGCTTTATAAAACTCAGGAGTTTCTTGACCATCACCTGATGCTAACTTCGCTGATGCCACTGCCGCTTGTTGAGCCCAGTAATATGCCATCATTGCATAACCAGAGAACATTAAGTAATCCACAGAAGCACTTGAAACGATGTCGCGATCTTTGCGTGCAGCAAGCATAATACGTACAGTTAATGCGTTCCATTGTGCACAAATCTTAGTTAAGTCCCAAGCAAAACGGCGCATGTATTTATTGCGTGCGTGCTGGCCACAGAATTTTAAGATTTCAGCTGTATAGTCACGAACGACTTTACCTTTAGAAGATAACAGTACTTTACGACCGATTAAGTCTAGTGCTTGAACACCAGTTGTACCTTCGTAAAGCGTTGAAATACGCGCGTCACGAACGATCTGCTCCATACCATGTTCTTTGATATAACCATGGCCACCAAAGACTTGCATACCGTGATTTGCTGCTTCTAAGCCTAACTCAGTTAAGAAGCCTTTCAAAATTGGTGTGTAGAAACCTAGTTTATCATCGTAATCATCAAACTTCGCTTGATCACCTTGAGCTAAAGCATCAGTCATTTTGTCAGCAAGCTGTGCAGCATGATAGATCATTGCACGGCCACCTTCAGCAATCGCTTTTTGAGTCAAAAGCATACGACGAACATCAGCATGATGGATAATTGAGTCAGCTACTTTTTCAGGCTCTTTTTTACCTGAGAGTGCGCGCATTGACATACGTTCTTTTGCATAAGGTAATGCACCTTGGAATGCAAGTTCTGCATGTGCTAAACCTTGAACAGCAGTTCCGATACGCGCCGTATTCATGAAGGTAAACATTGCGTGTAAGCCTTTGTTGACTTCACCAATCAGATAACCCGTTGCAGCATCAAAGTTCAGTACGGCAGTAGCAGACGCTCTGATCCCCATTTTGTGTTCAATAGAACCGCAAGTCACAGGATTGCGTTCGCCTACACCACCATCAGCAGTTGGGATGAATTTTGGAACAATGAATAAAGAAATACCACGTGTACCAGCTGGAGAGTCTGGAAGACGTGCCAACACAATATGAATGATATTTTCAGTTAAATCGTGCTCACCCGCAGAAATAAAGATTTTAGTACCTGTGATAGCATAAGTACCGTCACCTTTAGGCTCAGCTTTAGTTTTAACTTGACCCAAGTCTGTACCACATTGTGGTTCAGTTAAACACATTGTGCCTGACCATGTACCAGCAGTGAGGTGAGGCATGTAGGTGTTTTTCTGTTCTTCAGTACCAAATTGCATGATGGTATTCATACAACCCATACTTAAGCCCGGATACATCGTGAAAGACCAGTTTGCTGTACCCATCATTTCTGATTTGATCAGGTTCAGCGACATAGGCAGTGCTTGACCACCAAACTCTTCAGGATACGAAAGACCTTGCCAGCCACCTTGTACAAACTGCTCGTAAGCTTCTTTGAAACCTTTAGGCGTTTTGACTTCGCCATCTTTAAAATGACAGCCTTCTTCATCTCCAGGCTGATTAAGTGGAGATAATACATTTTCACAGAAATCTGCAGCACCTTCGATAATCATATCGACAGTATCAGAGTCAGCAGCTTCGCCGTTGCTTAGAGTTTTATAGTGCGCAGGATAATCAAAAACTTCGTTCATTAAGAAACGAATATCACGTACGGGCGCTTTATATGCAGGCATTGAACTTTTCCTAATTTGAATAGAGAAAATACTTTTTAGATGATCCGATTATTGACCTACAACACTAAAAAAACATTGATGTAAGTCACGGAAATAAATGTCAGAATTGCGAATTAGTGTTTAGGCTCTAGAATGAATATAAACTGAATTCATTTGTTGTAGTAGGAGTTTATTAGAAAAAATAATATTATTAATACATAAGCTTAGGTTGGTTTTGTTGTGTGGATGATCATATGTTTAATTTGAATTTATTCAATTTGAATATGCACTAAAAATATGTCACTAAAATCAATTCGAAGAGATTTAATCGATATTATAGAGAGAAAAAAGTGCAATTTAAAAAATTGCACTGTTCACAAGGCACTAAACGTGTGCAAAAACTAAATAAAATCTTTTAATTCTGGACGCACACCATTCCAAATCGCGAAAGATTCAATCGCTTGTCCAACGAGCATTCCAAATCCTTCTGCAGTCGGAATTCCACGCTGTTTCGCTTGATCAAGGAAAGTGGAAGGTTTGCCATAGGCCATTTCATAGGCATATTTGAATTTTAACTGTTGAGGTAGATTGATTGCATCGCCAGATAAGCTTGCCGAGGTAGCATTAATAACAATATCAAATTCACCTGCTATGTGATCAAGACCACAAGCGTTTAGCTCTAGATCTGGGACAGCAGGTTGTAAGTCCTGAATCAATTGCTCTGCGCGAGCAACCGTTCGATTAGCAATCATGATTTTATTTACACCAGCTTTATGCAGTGGATAAATCACGCCACGTGTTGCACCACCTGCACCTAAAATAAGCACGCTTGCTTGCTCAAGAGGCCAATTTAAATGTTGAATGGCTGCAACAAGTCCTTGGCCATCGGTATTGTCGCCATGCAATATACCATCTTTCATCCATAGTGTATTTACTGCTTTTGCAATTTTGGCACGTTCAGTGAGTACATCACATTGTGCAAAAGCTTGTTCTTTAAACGGCACCGTGACATTCAGACCAATACCACCAGCCTTAAAAAATTCATTGATACTCTGTGTAAAACCATCGAGAGGAGCAAGGCGTTTGCTATATTCAAGGATCACCCCAGTCTTTTGTGCGAACGCATGATGAAGCTCTGGAGATCGAGATTGTTCAATGGGATTTCCAATTACGGCAAATTGTTTGCGCATTGCTCTAATTCCTGATGAAGAAGTGGCAAACAATATACGTCAAATGCAGAAAGTTCCCAATATGAACATATTTAATGAAGTGTATTAATGACTTGGGTTACAAATTTCAAATAGGGTATGAAGTAAAATATGCGTAATGTTGAGCAGTAGACCAACAGCTGCAAACATCATCAAGCTAAAACCAAAGCTATCATTGAGTAGTGTTTCTGAAAATATAGTGGTACTGATTGCACTCAAAAGAGCGATAACCAGTGTCCAAAATACGACAACACGTGCGCGAATAGAGTTGTGTTGCATATCGATTCCTTATGCAGAAGTAAAAACTTCCATGAGTAATACAAGTAAAAATTGATTGTACAGTACTTTGCTTAAATTAAACTTAAGAGCTGTGTCAGAAGTGTGACAAAATTTAATCAATTTTATCTATTGTGCCTTTTTTTTTAAGAAAATGTAATGGAATTATTCAATTTCGTTAGACAATGGGATGAATATATTGCTCAACAAAAAAGCCCTGTTTTAACAGGGCGAGTGATTTACATTTAATGCAGTTCAGCGAGCCAATCTCTCGGTTTTAAATAGTAGTCGGTTAATTTTTTTTCAGCAGAGCCTTCATCCCATTCAGGTCTGTATTTCCAACCCGTTAATGGAGGAAGACTTACTAAAATAGACTCAATTCGACCGCCAGTTTGTAATCCAAATAACGTCCCTCGATCGTAAACTAAGTTATATTCCACATAGCGCCCACGACGATACAATTGGAAATCGCGTTGAGCTTCACTATAGGGTTTATCTTGATTACGTTGGAAGATTGGTAGAATCGCATTGAGATATCCATTGCCTACAGCTTGCATGTATTTAAAACAAGTTTCGAAATCCCACTGATTTAAGTCATCAAAAAATAACCCACCGACACCACGTTGTTCATCACGATGCTTCAAATAAAAATAATCATCACACCATTTTTTATGATCTTGGTAGACATGATCGCCAAAAGGTGCACAAAGATCGTGCGCAGTTTGATGCCATGATTTAACATCTTCATCATTCGGATAAAATGGCGTTAAATCAAAACCGCCGCCAAACCACCAAATAGGATCTTGTCCTTCTTTTTCTGCGACAAATAGTCTTACGTTGGCATGTGAGGTCGGCACATTTGGATTTCTAGGATGGATCACTAAAGAAACCCCCATGGCTTGTGCTTGTGCGCCAGCTATATGTGGGTGCCGTTCGGTAGCAGATGCTGGTAACTTTGAGATATTGATGTGCGAGAACATCACACCACCTTTTTCGATCACTGTACCATCTTGCAATACGCGTGATCTGCCACCACCACCTTCGGGACGTTCCCAATCATCGATCTCAAATTGGGCATTACCGCCACCTTGTTGTTCTTGTTGTTCAAGCGCAGCACAAATTCGAGTTTGTAAGTCGAGTAAAAATTCACGAACACGTTGAATATCTGCAGAAGTCGGGTGTGACATACCAAGCCTCTTGGGCAATGAAAAACTAGCTACATCAAAACATAAATTGTATGAAAGATTAAGGTGATTTTATCGATATAGCAGATCGAGATTTAAGTTTAGTCAGGGTAAACGTACTTTGTGATTTGAATTTGCTTATGAATCCTGACCAAGCTACTAGGTTGAATTAAAAGAATAAGCTCCTCAAAATAGGACGACTGAAAGCAGTTAAGCTTTTAATATGTGGTGATTTTAAAGGTGGGGATATGTTCGAAAACGTTGTTTCACTGGTGCAAAAATATAATGTTCCAGGTCCTCGATATACGAGCTATCCCACAGTTCCGTATTGGGAGCAGTCGACTTTTGATCGAGTACTATGGCAGCAAAAACTAAAAATACGTTTTGATAAATCGAATAGCCAACATGGTATTAGCCTTTACATTCACTTACCTTTTTGCGAGTCCTTATGTACTTTTTGTGGATGTCATAAAAAAATCACTAAAAAACATGAAATGGAACAGCCCTATATTTTGGCTCTGTTAAAAGAATGGAAATTGTATTGTGAGTTATTTGTAGAGCGTCCTTTGATTAAAGAGATACATCTAGGCGGAGGGACACCTACATTTTTTTCTCCTCAGCATCTTAAACAGTTGATTGATGGGCTTTTAGCGTTATCACAAGTAGCTGAAGATCATCAATTTAGTTTTGAAGGACATCCTAATAATACTTCCTACGAACATTTAAAGACGCTGTTTGAATTGGGTTTTAGACGCGTTAGCTTTGGTGTGCAGGATTATAATGAAACCGTGCAGAAAGCGATCCACCGAATTCAACCTTTTGAACACGTAAAGCAGGTTACAGAATGGGCGCGTGAAATTGGTTATACGTCTATTTCGCATGATTTGGTCTACGGGCTGCCCTTTCAATATTTAGATGATGTTTTAAACACAATTGATCAAACCATTCAAATTAAGCCAGATCGTTTAGCCTTTTACAGTTATGCACATGTACCATGGATCAAAGGTAATGGGCAACGTGGTTTTAAAGACCATGATGTTCCGCGCGATGAAGAGAAAAGACAGTGTTATGAGCAAGGAAAACAAAAATTATTGTCTGCTGGATATCATGAAATAGGGATGGATCATTTTGCGCTTGAGCATGATGATATGTATCAGGTATTTCAAGCCCAACAGTTACATCGTAATTTTATGGGATATACCGTTTCAAAAACAGAAGTGATGATTGGCTTAGGGATGTCAGCTATTGGTGATTGTTGGCAAGGTTTTGCTCAAAATGAAAAGAAGCTTGAAGATTACTATGCTCGATTAGAACAAAACGAAATTCCAGTTTTTAAAGGTCATCTTTTAACAGAAGAAGATTTGAAAATCAGAAAGCATATTTTAAATCTCATGTGCCATTTTGAGACGAATTGGCAAGGTGACATGGATTTTGCACAGCGACCACAAGTTTTAGAAGATTTAGCTGAAATGCAAAATGACCAACTTGTGAAGATGAGTGAATATGGATTGAAGGTAACGGAAGCTGGAAAACCATTTGTACGAAATATCTGTATGGCGTTCGATTTAAGGTTAAAAAGAAACAAACCTGAAAATCGGATATTTTCTATGACGATATAGTCATCTTCACAAATTGGGCTGAGTCTAAGTAAAAAAATACCCCTAAGCATCGGGGTATTTTTTACAGCGATTAAATTATGCTTTAGTTAAAAATCATCCTTTTGATACATATGTGACATGCGCTCATGTTTGGTTTTTAAGTATTCTTCATTGAATTTATTCAAACCGACCGTTAACGGGACACGATCAACTACATCAATTCCTAAATCAGTTAAAGCTTTAATTTTGAGAGGATTGTTTGTGACAAGTTTGACTTGTTTCACTTGTAAGTGATCCAGCATGATACTGCACATATCGTATTTACGCGCATCAGCGGGTAAGTTGAGCATCAGGTTAGCATCTACTGTGTCATGTCCTTGATCTTGCAAGGCATAAGCACGAATTTTATTGGTTAAACCAATACCACGACCTTCTTGGCGTAAATATAAAATTACGCCTTGTCCTGCTTCGTTAATCAGTTTTTGAGTTGCTTGAAGTTGTGGGCCACAATCACATTTTAATGAAGCAAAAGCATCACCTGTTAAACATTCGGAATGGATTCGTACCAAGACAGGAGAGGTGGGTGCTGTATCTAATCCTTTTGACAATGCTACGTGTTCTTCACCTGTTTTAGGATCTTGAAAAACAGTGATTTTAAAATCACCAAAGGCAGTGGGTAATTTAGATGTGGCAACAAACTCTATAGGCACAGCGACTTCCATTACATGTTCATAATTTGGCTAAAGTATAGCTGAATGATCAGACCATAGTTGAGTATCATTGTGCAAATTTACACAGAAGATTTCCTTTTTTTTGCAAAGCACAAGATAATAGTTGATAAGTAGCATCGATATTCAGGATAATCTAGCTACCTAACAACGCCCGTTTAGCGAAAGCTCAACACTGGACCAATATAAATGTGGTTGATTTAAGGTGTTTTTTTTCGATTTCTCGATCAATAAGAAGAATCGAGCTAACCCATTTACCTAGCTTAGGATTTGCCAGGCTTTAGAAGGCATTGCCACATATGTTGTATACCGAAATACCTAGTCAACGTCCTGTTACGCCTTTATTGGATGCGATTAATCATCCAATGCAATTGCGTCAACTAGCCAAAGAACAATTGAGTCAAGTGTCGGACGAGCTACGTCAATTTATTTTGTATGCTGCTGGACAAAGTGGTGGGCATTTCGGTGCCAATCTAGGTGTAATCGAATTAACTGTTGCCTTGCATTATTGTTTCAATACACCGCATGATCGTCTTATCTGGGATGTGGGACATCAAGCATATCCACATAAAGCTTTGACTGGACGTCGTGAGCAACTGACTACAATTCGTGCAAAAAATGGCTTGGCGGCGTTTCCAGCTCGTGAAGAGTCTGAATTTGATACTTTTGGTGTGGGCCACTCATCGACTGCTATTTCAGCGGGTTTGGGAATGGCTTTAGCTCGTCGTTATCAAAAAGATCCTTGTGAAGTGGTTGCAATTATCGGTGATGGTGCAATGACAGCAGGGATGGCATTCGAAGCCATGAATGATGCTGTTGCACATAATGCTGATCTCATGGTGGTGCTGAATGACAATGATATGTCGATTTCATGTAGCACGGGTGGTTTTGCAAAACATTTGGCTGCTATTTGGGAAAAAGGGCAATCTGTACACATTGATGAGCAGGGTAATCCATTTATTCAGGACTATCCTGAGTGGGACTACACTTCACGTTTACATTGTGCTGCTACCGAGGCTGCGGATAACTTATTTAAAGCGATTGGATTTGACTATTTTGGTCCATTCGATGGTCATAACGTCGATGAACTTGTTAATGTATTTAGTGCCTTAAAAAAACGTAAGGGGCCGCGCTTAATTCATATCTATACCAAGAAGGGTAAGGGCTTCGCACCTGCTGAAGCAGATCAAATAAAATATCACGCAATTGCTAAATTAAATGCTGCAGCAGTTTCAACAAAAGCACCCAAATATTCTGATGTTTTTGGGCAGTGGTTGTGTGAGGAAGCCCAGTTAGATGATAAGTTGTTAGCCATTACACCTGCCATGTGTGAAGGTTCAGGTATGGTGCAATTCGCCAAACAATATCCTGATCGTTATTTTGATGTGGCAATTGCAGAACAACATGCAGTGACTTTAGCTGCAGGTATGGCATGTGAAGGTTTAAAACCAGTAGTGGCAATTTATTCAACCTTCTTACAGCGTGGTTATGATCAGCTTATTCATGATGTGGCATTACAAAACCTTGATGTCACATTTGGTATCGATCGTGCAGGTTTAGTGGGTGAAGATGGACCAACCCATGCTGGTGCATACGATTACGCATTTATGCGTACAGTTCCGAATATCGTGATTATGGCACCAAAAGATGAAAATGAATGCCGTCAAATGCTACATACCGCTTATTTGCACCCGGGTCCTGCTGCAGTACGTTATCCACGCGGAAATGGTTTAGGTGTTGAAATTCAAAAAGAACTGACAGCGCTTGAAATTGGTAAAGCTGAGTTAACTTTGGAGCTGAATGTAAAAGCCGAAGAAGTGATTACTATTTTAGCTTTCGGTAGCCGCGTGAGTGTTGCAGAACATGCTGCTCAGCTTTTAGTTGATCAATTGGATGTTGCAGTACGCGTTGTGAATATGCGTTTTGTTAAACCCCTAGATGGTCAAATCATTCGACAATATGCAGATCAAACCCAACTTTTTGTAACGGTTGAAGAGCATGCAGTCATGGGTGGTGCTGGAAGTGCTGTGAATGAATTTATAATGGCCGAACACATTCTCAAGCCAGTTTTGAACATAGGCTTACCTGATCAATTCTTGGCACAAGCCAGTCATGGTGAGATGCTTAAAGATTGTGGATTGGATGCAGAAGGTATCCAATCTTCAATTCAACAAGCTTGGTTAAAGCTTGTACAGGTGGTTTAAATACAAGTCATAAAATTTTAGAAACATTTTTTACCTAAAAGCGCCGATATTTGATAAAATGTCGGCGCTTTTATGCATTATTCTTTATCAGTATCTTCAAATTTGTAGTGGGTGTTCAATGGAACCTATGGTGGTGATGGCTGCGCGTGCGGCTCAAACAGTTGGTCAAGAGCTTTTAAAAGCGCATCAGAATCGTCATAAACTTGATCTGCAAGTTGAAGAAAAAGGTATCGAAGGTCCTGTGACTCGCGTTGATCGCTATGTTGAAGAGTTGACGATCGATATCTTGCGCAAAAGCTATAAAAATCACAGCTTCCTTGGTGAAGAGTTTGGTATGCAAGAAGGTAAAGGTCACGATGCTGATTGGTGTTGGGTGATCGATCCTTTAGATGGTACTTTAAACTTCATTAATGGTGTCCCACACTTCTGTATTTCTATTGCAGTTCAACACAAAGGCGTGACTCAACACGGTGTTGTGTATGACCCAATCAAAGATGAATTGTTCTCTGCGAGTCGCGGTCGCGGTGCAATGATGAACCAACGTCGTATTCGTGTGAATGTAAAAGATAGTTTAGATCGTACATTCTTGGCTGTTGGTCATGCATATCGTGCTAAACGTGATGGCGAAGTAGTTTCTTATGCAAAAAATCACTTCGATTCTTTGTTGGCAGTATCTGAACAAGGCGCTCAATTCCGCCGTTTAGGTTCAGCAGCACTCGACTTAGCTTATGTTGCTGCTGGTCGTTACGATGGTTATTTCGAACTTGGTTTGAAACCATGGGATATCGCAGCGGGTGAGCTAATTGTTAAAGAAGCTGGTGGTACAGTAGTTGATGCGCGCGGTGGTTCAAACTCAATGGAAAATGGTCAAGTCTTGGCTTGTTCTATGAAATTATTGAAACCATTGATGCAAGCAGTTGTCCCAGCTTGGGGTGCTGCTGCTAAATAAGCAGATCAAATTTATGAAAGCTCCCTAATAGGGAGCTTTTTTATCTCCAAAACATGATAAATTTGAATATTTGTACTTGAATGCACCAAAAAGCAATTAAACTTAATGACATTATAAAAAAATCTGTTATACTCCGCGCACGCACTAAATTTCGTTCATTACCTGAACATTTCTCTTCTATATTGTGTATGCGCGTCCGGTCCAAAGAGAGGACATTATTTCGCGCCCCACCCAATCGCTAAAAGCGATTCCTTCAGGTTCAGGCTGTAATCATGTGTGCGTTATACGCATCGTCGTTCTCGGATCGCCGCTGATTCTATATTTTCAGCGATTATTGCTGTACCGCTTTTTGCCGATGTCCATCAGACTTTATTTAATGGAGCACCCAATTTTCGGGTGAAAAACTCTATGAGCAAAACTTTTGCTGATTTTCCACTACACGAATCACTTCAACAAGCATTACAAGCATTAGGCTTTACATCGCCTACTCCTGTTCAGGAACAATCAATTCCTGCTGCTTTAGATGGTAAAGATCTTTTAGTATCAAGCCAAACAGGTTCTGGTAAAACTGCTGCATTCTTATTACCTACACTTCACGCTTTAGCGGGTAGTGAAGATACGTTGCTTTCTTTCAAAGAGCGTATGCGTGCTGTAACTGCACCTACAATTTTAGTACTTTGCCCAACACGTGAATTGGCTCAACAGGTGAGCCAAGATGCGATTGCATTTGTACGTCACATGAAAGGTGTTCGTATTGCTGCGATTATGGGTGGTATGCCTTTTGGTAAACAAATCCAACAATTAAAAGGTGCACAAGTTGTTGTAGCGACTCCAGGTCGTTTACTTGATCTTGTAAACCGTCGTCAAATCAAATTGGACAAAGTTAAATCATTAATCGTAGATGAAGCAGACCGTATGCTTGATCTTGGTTTCTCTGAAGATTTAGAGGCGATCAGTGATTTAGCGGGTAACCGTGATCAAACATTAATGTTCTCTGCGACTTTCGCACCACGTATTATTACGTTGGCAGAACGTATGATGAATGAGCCTGAACGTATTGCGATTGAAACTGGTCACACGACGAATACTGACATCACTCAGACTTTACATTGGACTGATGGTTTTGAGCACAAGAAAAAGCTTTTAACACATTGGTTAAATGAAGAAGATCTTGATCAAGCCGTTGTATTTGCTTCTACGCAAGAAGATACAGATATGCTTGCAGAAGAACTGTCTGAAGCTGGTCTTTCAGTTGTAGCACTTCATGGTGCAATGCCACAGACTGTACGTAACCGTCGTTTGCGCAGCATCCGTGAAGGTCGCGCAAAAATTTTAGTTGCAACTGATGTTGCAGCACGTGGTCTAGATGTACCAACAATTTCACACGTGATTAACTTTGGTCTTCCAATGAAGAACGAAGATTATGTACACCGTATTGGTCGTACAGGTCGTGCAGGTCGTACTGGTAAAGCAATCACATTAGCGACTTACCGTGAACGTGGCAAAATTCGTGCTTTAGAAGACTACTTAGATGCACGTCTAGAAGTTTCTGAAATTGAAGGTCTTGAGCCATCTCCACCTCCAGCACGCGGTAGTCGTGATGGCGCTGGTCGCGGTCGTGGCCGTGGTGGTGAAGGCCGTGGCCGTGGTGGTTTCGGCGGTGGTCGTCGTTTTGAAGGTGAATCAAACTTCAAACGTCGCGAAGGTAATCGTGATGGTGAACGCCGTTCGTTTGGTGAAGATCGTCCACGTCGTGAATTCAATGGTGAGGATCGTCCACGTCGCGAGTTCAACAACGACCGTCCACGTCGTGAGTTTAATGGCGAAGATCGTCCGCGTCGCGAGTTCAACAATGATCGTCCACGTCGTGAATTCAATGGTGAAGATCGTCCACGTCGCGAGTTTAACAATGACCGTCCACGTCGTGAGTTTAATGGCGAAGATCGTCCACGTCGCGATTTCGGTGACCGTCCGCAACGTTCATTTGATGATCGTCCAAAGCGTGATTTCGGTGATCGCCCTCGTTCTAACGATGACAATCGTGGTAACCGTGTAGATTATAAACCTCGTGAAAACAGTTTTGGTGACCGTCCAAAACGTGATTTCGGTGACCGTCCAGCACGTCGTGAAGGTGGTTTTGATCGTCCAAAACGTACATTTGGTGATGACCGTCCAAAGCGTGAATTCAATAGCGATCGCCCACGTCGTAAATTTAACGACTAATCGGTATAGCTAAATAAACCAGCCTTCGGGCTGGTTTTTTATTGCTCATATAAAAAAATCTGTTAGAATAAAAGTGAATAAGTTCACATTATTTATGGTAAATGTAAAATATGAATAATAAGATTGTAATGCTTGAGACGAAGCAAATGAATGTGGGTGCAATCATGATGTACGTGTTCTTTTTATTGGTATTACTTAATCTTGCCTATTATTTTTTTAGTATCACATTATAAATTTTTAAAAAAGAATAATTTCAAATCATTGTTTCATAAATAAAACACATCTTTCTATAAGCAAAATTAATAAAAATGATCAATAATGCTACAATGTCCGCTTAACCTTGTATTTTATAAATAACATTTAAATTCAGTTATTTCAGAGTATAGTATGCAAGCTGAAAAATTGTAGGAACACGCTCAGCTATGAATAATCAAATACAAATCGATGAGCAAGCATTGATCGAAGTAAAAAATTTAAGCTTTAATCGTGGTGATCGTGTTATTTACGACCAAGTCAATTTAAAGATTCGTAAGGGGCAAATTACTGCCATTATGGGTCCTTCAGGGACGGGGAAAACCACGCTTCTTAGACTCATTGGGGGGCAACTTGTACCTGATGCAGGCGAGGTCTTGTTGGATGGCAAAAATATTAGCCAAATGAGTCGTCAGGAATTGTTTAAAGCACGTGCTCGTATGGGGATGCTCTTTCAGAGTGGTGCGCTTTTCACTGATATGACTGTCTATGAAAATGTAGCTTTCCCTATCCGCGCCCATACTCAATTGCCTGAACATCTGATTGCAGAACTGGTCGCTTTAAAACTCGAATCTGTGGGATTACGTGGCGCTGAGCAAATGATGCCTTCTGAGCTTTCAGGGGGGATGAATCGCCGTGTGGCGTTAGCTCGTGCAATTGCACTAGATCCAGATTTGATTATGTACGATGAACCATTTGCTGGTCAGGATCCCATCGTAATGGGGGTTTTAACCCGATTGATTCGTTCTTTACGAGAAGCGTTAGACCTAACGACCATTATTGTGTCTCACGATGTTGCTGAAACATTATCTATTGCAGATTACATTTATGTGGTTGCGGAAGGTAAAGTACAAGGCGAGGGTACACCTGATCAGTTAAAGAGTCATAGTTCGCCTTTCGTTCGTCAATTCTTAACAGGTTCGGTCGAAGGTCCTGTGGATTATCAATTTAGTCATCAAGCATATTTAAGTGATGAGGTGCGTACATGAATGCGATAGCCTCACTAGGTAGACGCGTTATAGAACGTGTTCAAGGTATTGGCGTTGCAGCCATTATGCTAGTTCAAATTTTATTTTCGATGCCGACTTGGATTGGAGTCAAACTCTTTATCTATCAAATGTACCGTGTTGGCGTATTATCATTGCTTATCATTGTGGTTTCAGGACTGTTTATAGGTGCAGTCTTGGGTTTGCAGATGTATAGCATTTTGGTCACTTTCGGCAGTGAAGCGATGCTTGGTGCAGCAGTTTCGTTGACCTTGTTGCGTGAACTTGCGCCAGTGGTTGCTGCACTTCTTTTTGCGGGGCGTGCAGGATCTGCTTTAACCGCCGAAATTGGTTTGATGAAAGCGACTGAGCAATTGTCTAGTATGGAAATGATCGGTGTTGATCCACTTAAACGCATTATTTCACCACGTTTATGGGCGGGTATATTTAGTTTGCCTATGCTTGCCGTAATTTTTGCTGCTGTGGGGATCATGGGCGGAAAAATGGTCGGTGTGGATTTTTTAGGTGCTGATGAAGGTTCGTATTGGAGTGGTATGGAAAGTGCCGTTCAATTTTATAAAGATGTATTTAATGGCACGATCATCAAAAGCTTTGTATTTGCTTTAATCTGTACGTGGATTGCCGTATATCAGGGATATTCATGCGAGCCTACATCAGAAGGCATTGCGACAGCAACAACAAGAACGGTAGTGTATTCATCACTATGTGTTTTAGGATTTGATTTTGTTTTGACTGCGGTCATGTTTGGAGGTGTGTAATGAAATCACGTACGAGTGAGCTCGCAGTTGGAATATTCGTGATTCTATTTGGTTGTGCATTATTTTTCTTGGCAATGAAAGTAAGTGGCTTAGCTGGGACAAATTTAAAAGATAGTTATAGCATGACGGCAACTTTTGATAATGTTAATGGTATTAAACCACGTGCTAAAGTTGCACTAAGCGGCGTAAAAGTAGGTGAAGTTGAGTCAATCACATTAGATCCGTTAACACGTCTTGCTACAGTGAAAATTAATTTAGATGGTGAGCTGACATCTTTCAATGATGAACAACTTAAAACTGTGCAAGAAGGTGCTTTAGAAGAGTTGCGCTATAGCAGTGACTATGAAGCTGCTACGCCATCGCAACAAAAAGAAATGGAAAAGCAACTGATCGCTAACATGAACTCCATCACCAATATTGATGAAGATGCTTACATTATGGTAGCGACAAATGGCTTACTGGGCGAGAAGTATCTCAAAATTGTTCCAGGTGGTGGTCTAAATTATTTAAAACGTGGTGATCAAATTGGCAACACACAAAGCACAATGGAAATTGAAGACTTAGTGTCTAAATTTGTGACAGGTGGTGCTGGTGACTCAGCTGCGAAAAAAGATTCAAATGGTTCATCAGATGCAGAGACTGTGGAATTCACAGATGAAACTGCTTCTTTTGTTAAATGATTAAATAGAGGAAAAATAAATGAATACGTTCGTAAAGCAAACACTGACTGTTAGCGTTTTATCGACGATGATTGCGAGTACAGCATTTGCTGCACCTACGGAGACTCCTCCTGCATTTATCAAAAAAGTAGCTGATGGCTTAATTTCACGTTTAAAAGCAGACCAAGCTAAGTTACAAAATAACCCTGCTGCGGTACGCGCAATTGTTCGTCAAAATTTAGATCCATATATTGATTCACAATCATTTACTCGTATCGTGATGGGAACTTATGCAACGAATCAATATAGTAATGCTGCTCAACGCGCACAGTTTGAGAAGAACTTCCGTGAAACATTGATTGAAAACTATGGTAGTGCTTTCTCTAAGTTTTCTAATCAGACATATACAATTCGTCCGTATAAAGCATCTAACACTAAAAACCCTGTTGTAACGATTGATTTTATTAACAAGGGTGAGAAGATCCCTGTATCGTTCCAATTGGCTGATAAAGGTGATCAGTGGAAGATTCGCAATATCAACGTTTCTGGAATTGACTTAGGTTTGCAATTCCGTAATCAGTTTGCTGCTACTGTGAAGCGTAATGGTGGCGATATCAATAAAGCAATTGCAAACTTCAAGCCTGATGCTGAAGCTGCAGTTGAGAAAAAATAACAGAGAACAATTGTGATTTCACTCAAAGATCAAGAAATTATGGTTTCTGGAAAAATTAGCTTCGACAATGCTGAACAGTATTATCAACAAGGTTTAATGTTGATTCAACAGGCAAAGCAGTTTCCACTTACTGTAAATTTATCAGGTCTTGAACATGGTAGTACTCTGGCGCTAGCTGTTTTAGTGCGTTTATTGCGTCAAGCACCTGGAACATCGAGTTTACAGTTTAAATCTGTGCCAGAAAAAATGATGAAAATCATTCAATCTTGCCATTTAGAAAATGATTTAAAATTGATTTGATTGAAAAATAAAAAAGCACCTTAGGGTGCTTTTTTATCGCTTTAAAATAGTAATTTACTCAACAGAAGGTACTTCATACGTTGTTTAAAAAACGCGACATCAAAGCGTACTCAAATCCATTTTTTCCATCTAAAATAAATCAGTGGTCCAAATAAGAATACTAGGATAATCAGACTGACAACAACAAAGCTCGTCGTTCCTTGAGCAAAGGGCAGTACATCAGTGTTCATACCATAAATACTGGCCACCAACATCGGGGGAGCAAGCATGCTAGGTAAAATCGAGAATCGACGAATCGTATCATTCTGTTCAGTATTAATGAAACCCGAAGTGGTATCCAATAGGAATCGAACCTTCTGGAACAAGAATGCATCATGTTCTACTAATGAGCGAACATCCTCACTGAGTTCTCGAATATCAGCATCATAAATATGACTGCCTAAGGCACGGGGTCTTGCTAAGAAGGTCAGAACGCGGCGTAAGTCTATTAAACAGAGTTGCGCTTTACCCAACATATCTTCTTTTTGAGCAAGACGGGTAATCATATCATCGAGATCAAGAATTTGTTCACGGTGGCGAACATTCAATACTTCTGTAGAGTAGAGTTCTAAATCCTTGTGGATATCTTCTAAGATATCCGCAAGCTCATCGAGTTTAGCTTCGAGTAAACCCAAAAGTATCCAAGTCGGATCTTTATAGTCAATGTCGTAATCATTACGGCGAGCACGTGCTCGAAAGGCACGGAAAGCAACGAGCTTTTCACCACGTAAAGTAAATAGTCGATCTTTATGTAGAATAAATGCAACGGTTTGAACCGTTCCTAGCATATTGGATGACTCTTCAGGGTCACCATCGACTTGGTAGTTTTTATTTTTCGTTAAAAAATACGTACTGATATGTAAAATGCCATCATCATCACGGTAGAATCGTGCAGATGATGAAATATCTTCTAATGATTTTAGTGTTGGAAGATTTTGTTTATAGGCATCTAAAACCCATTCTTGCTCATCTTGAGAGGGTGCAATTAAATCGATCCAAACCAATTCAGGGTGTAAATCAAACCCACCATTGATCGTTGCATCTTCTAGACTACCGCGCTCTGTGGCATAAAAGGCTTCAAGCATTTTATCTTTTCTCCCTTGCGCAGTTTGTGTGTGAACGATGGGTGTATTTTAGACAAGGATGCCATGAAAAAAAACTGATTCCATCATTAATTAGGTTAAAAAACACAGAACATATCATTTTAATTGTTGTTATAAAAACTTAAGGCTAATTTTAAATGAATTCTATTGCAATATTTTGTGGTTCAACATTAGGTTCCGATCCTGTTTATGCTGATGCAGCAAAGAAAACAGGGAAATATTTAGCGCAACAAGGCAAGACCTTGGTGTATGGTGGCGGTCGTTCAGGATTAATGGGGATTGTTGCGGATAGTGCATTAGAGGCTGGTGGAAAGGTCATTGGCGTGATTCCACAAGGATTGGTGGATCGTGAATTAGCACATCCAAATTTGACTGAACTTCACGTTGTTACCAGTATGCATGAGCGTAAAACGCTGATGGCAGATTTGTCGGATGGTTTTATTGCCTTACCGGGTGGTGCAGGAACAATTGAAGAAATTTTTGAACAATGGACATGGGCGCAACTCGGTATTCATCTTAAACCCTGCGCATTTTTAAACATTAACGGGTTTTATGATGATCTATTACAATTCATTCAACATACGACAGATCAAGAGTTTACTCGAGCTCGCTTTACCAATGCATTAATCAATTCAACTTCAATCGAGGATATTGTGTCAAAATTCGAGTCTTATCAGGCACCACAACCGAAATGGGGTGTCCAAGATCGAGAAGATTTGGTGAAACTAGATACATGAGCAAAGTCATTACTGTCGCAGCAGCGATTATTTCCAATGAGGATCAGCAGTTGTTGTTGGTTCGAAAAAAGAATACCCAGTTTTTCATGCAAGTTGGTGGGAAGTTAGAGGAGAATGAGCCTTCTGAGGACACGATTCTGCGAGAAATTAAAGAAGAAATTGGCGCTGAGGCAGTAATAGATCAATATATAGGTCGTTTTGAAACCAAAGCTGCAAATGAAGCGGATCATCAGTTGATTAGTTATCTCTATCGAGTTCAGCTTAAACAAGAGCCTCATATTCATGCAGAAATTGCTGAAATGAAATGGATCGATTTAGATGATGATGCTACGCCTTTAGCACCGTTAACTCGAGAAATCGTGATTCCTTGGTGTAGGCAGCATTTTAATGCCGATTAAAACTTAAAGTGACTGTGTCAATATTCTGCGGCTGCAATGCATGCGATCTGAATGTTCTGACAGCCGAGCTTTTCTAGTGCATTGGTCAACGCATTGACTGAACTCCCTGTGGTCACGACATCGTCAATAATCAGGATATTTCTAAACTTTCCTTTTTCTGAACGTATAGGTTTGAATTGAGATTGAATATCCTCGATTCTTTCTACACGTGTTAAGCCTTTCTGTGAGTGTTGTGCTGAACGTTCAATTGGCTGCCAAATGGGTATTTGCAGTTTTTTGGAAAGAATTTTTCCGATGACCATCATTTGATTATAACCACGCTCTTTCAAGCGCTCGTTTGAAATAGGCATAGGTACAATCGCTTGAAAACGTTTCAGTTTAAGTTCTAGCAATGTGTGTGCTAGAAAAGTTTGATAATGAAGTTGTTGTTCATATTTGAATAAGTGAATAATGCGATCTATAGGAAAGCTATAGTCGAAACAAGCATAAATATTTCTTTCATGTCGATGAATGAGTGAAGGGCTTTTCCATGGAAGCATTGTCCAACAGTCATCACATAGTCTGTGGGTTTGAGTTGGAGAGAATCCGCATAATTGGCAAGCGCGTCGTGATAATAATGTGTGATAGAGGTTATGAATAGGGCTCAGCATCATGGCTCAAGTTATTTTTATTGTGAGTACCTATGATTATAACTGAGCTCGTTGATTAAGGAACATATTAAACATACGCATATCTAGGCGCTTCTGGTAACCATCGTTTAAGAAGAGCATCCGCTTGATGTGGGTAATCTTTTAAAATTTGAGTCGCGACATAGTGCGCTTGAGTTAACAGATGGTCATCCCGTTCCAATTTAGCCACGCGAAAGCCCATGTCTCCAGTCTGTTTCGTTCCTAACAGTTCGCCTGGGCCGCGGATTTCCAAATCTTTTTCTGCTATTAAAAAGCCATCATTGGTTTCACGCATAATGCGTAAACGCTCTTGTCCATTCTGCGATAAAGGACTTTTATATAATAATGCGCAAAAACTTGCTTTAGCACCTCGACCCACACGGCCCCTTAATTGATGTAGTTGAGATAGACCCAGTCGCTCCGCATTTTCAATGACCATGATGGATGCATTTGGTACATCCACTCCAACTTCGATCACAGTTGTTGCGATCAGCAGTTGTAATTGATTGTCTTTGAACTGTTGCATGACAGCTTGTTTTTCATCAGCTTTCATTTTGCCATGAACCAAACCAATATTGAGGTGCGGAAAGCGTTCTTTAATCTCCTGATAAGTCGCTTCAGCAGCTTGGGCATCTAACGTCTCTGATTGTTCCACTAATGTACAGACCCAATAAGCCTGCTTACCTTCAGCGCAGTTTGTCGCAATACGCTGCAGGACCTCTTCACGACGATCGAGTGGAATAGTGACTGTTTGGATTGGGGTACGCCCTGGGGGTAACTCATCAATCACAGAAGTATCTAAATCTCCGTACGCTGACATTGCTAACGTACGTGGGATAGGGGTGGCGGTCATTACTAACTGATGTGGTGTCGTATCCTGTGCCCCTTTATTTCGTAATGCTAGACGCTGGTCAACTCCAAACCGATGCTGTTCATCAATGATGACAAGACCCAATTTATGAAACTGGACGTTATCCTGAAATAGTGCATGAGTGCCGACGACCAATTGGGCAGAGCCTTCTCTAATCTGCTGTTCTGCAGCAGCGCGTGCTTTCCCTTTTTGTTTGCCTGATAACCAAGAAACTTGGATGCTGAGTGGTTCGAACCATTTTTTAAAATTTAAATAATGTTGTTCTGCGAGGATTTCAGTCGGTGCCATAAGAGCAACTTGCCATCCCTCTTCGAGTGGATGACATGCCGCAATGCCTGCTACTAGGGTTTTGCCTGCGCCTACATCACCTTGCACCAGTCTGAGCATCGGTTTGTTTTGTTTAAGATCTTTCACAATTTCATTTGAAACACGTTTTTGAGCATTCGTCATTTCAAAGGGAAGTGTGGAGAGAAGTTGTTTGGCAAATGTTCGACTGGCTGAAAATGCAGGTGCGGAGATCTGTTGAATGTATGCACGACGAGTCAACAAACTAATTTGATGACTGACTAATTCTTCAAAGATGAGACGTTGCTGCGCAGGATGCTGCCCTTCAGCCAGTTGCAACATATTGGCATCGGTGGGAGGGTGATGAATATATTCTAGTGCTTCTTTTAAAGCATACCCATTGGTAAATTTTGCAGGAATCAGTTCTGGTAAATCATGGGCATGTTGTGCTAAAGCTTGTTTAATATATTCGCGCAGTTTAGGTTGAGTGAGTCCTTCCGTTGATGGGTAAATTGCGGTTAGCTGCGTTTTTGGAAGTGGGGTATGCTCCGTAATCAATTGAATTTCTGGGTGATACATTTCTAGGCCACGAGCGCCTACTCGGACTTCACCAAACACTCTTAAACGATTTCCAGGCTTTGCGCGATCCATCAATGCTTTATAAATATGATAAAAACGTAAGGTGACTTTTCCAAAATCATCTTGTAATAATATTGCCATGGATTTGCGTTTACCGGGCGGCATATCCATTGATGCGACAGTGCCTTCAAGTAAATAGCTTCGACCTACTTGAAGTTGATTCATGGGCACAATAGTACTGCGATCTTCATAATCTCGAGGCAGATGAAACAAAAGATCATCCGTATTCCAGATATTTAATTTTTCGAGTAAAGCGGCAGCGGCGTTTCCTACACCTTGCAACTGATGGACTGCAGTCATGTCCCCTCAACTTTGCTTAAATTGACTTTATAACACTAGAGAATAGGTCTTACATGCATATTCTATTTATCGGTTATGGTAAAACATCCCAACATGTTGCTAAACAATTATTTCAACAAAGACATCAAATTACCACAGTCAGTTTAAGCAGGAAAGATCAAGCAGGTGCTATGCATCTTCAACAAGATATACACCAACTTGATTTATCGACATTGTCGCCTATTGATGCAGTATACGTGTTGATTGCACCCAAAGACCCATCACTAGACGGGTATAAAGCTGCTTTCATAGATGCGATTCCACATATGAGAAATCAGCTGGCATTGCATCCCATCCAAAAGATTATTGTTGTCTCATCAACACGCGTTTACGGACAAGATCAAGGGGAGGAGATTGATGACCAAACAGAGATCAATCCGAAAGATGAGAAAGCATTAGTGTTAGCCACAATGGAGAAACTTTGGCAAGACGCCTTCCCACAGCAATGTATCATTGTGAGACCCACTGGTATTTATGGCGTATCCGTGAAGAGAATGATGCAGCTTGCTCAAAATACAATGACCTATCCCAATGTGCATTGGTCGAATCGAATTCATATCGAAGATTTAGCGGGTTTTCTTGTCCATTTACTTCACGTGGAACATCCAGAAAAAACTTATATTTGTAGTAATAATCAACCCATTCCATTACATGAAATTATTCTGTGGTTCCAAAAGCAGTTAAACATCCTTCCATTAAAATTATTGAGTGAGGCACAGCATGGAAAGAAAATTTATGCCTCTCGAATGTTAAGCACTGGTTTTAAATTGAAACATAATCAATTTTTTAAGGATTATCGAGAACTCATTTAGGCATAAAAAAACCCTCGCTGGGGAGGGTTTTAGATACTATTTTTTCTTGCGTTTTAAGCGTTTTTTGGCTTGTTGATCAGCAACTGCATCCAAAGCTTCTTTGAGCTCTTCATCGTTAAATGAAGTGATATGTTGCAACATTTGTAAGGTTACATCATCTAGTACCAAGTTGGCATATTGAGCAACCTCTTTGAATTGTGCATCAAAGACTATTGCGCCTTCTTCGTTATTACTGATATAGCCTTGTTGAGTCAGAACTTTGATAAAACTTTGGAAGAGCGCTTTATCAAAGAATTCAGGTGAGTTGAACTCATAAAGTACAGATAAACGCTGACCTAATAGATGGCTTAAATCTTCGACCTGCTTGGTCGTAATATTTCCAGAGCCACGTTGAGTAATTAGGGCAAGTGTCATGTAGTAGCGTTCAATACTTTGCTTCACTGGAGCAGCAAGCACGACTAACTGATTGTGTTGTTCAGAGTTAGGTGCAGGGCTACATAAATTTCCATGTTCATCAATCGTAATCAACTGTGCTTCTACCAGACCTTGAACATAGTTACAGATCTGTTCTTTAAGTTCATCCGTATTCCACTTAAGGAAAAGTTCAGCTTTCAAGAATGGATAAAGTGTACGAATGACATTAATCAAATCGCCCTGTGAAATTTTACCATTGTGCTCGACCATCGCAGCAATCAGTGATGGCAAGACATAAGCATGCAAAATATTATTGCGGAAATATGTCAGTAATACTGCTTGACCATCTTCAATCGCAATGATGTCGCCAAGGACATGTTTTACACGCTTAATCAACTTGAGTTTTAAACCATAAGCAATGATTTCTTTACCAGACAGTGGTGTGATTTGAACTCGATAATCATAAGGTAAAGCTGTTAGAAGATTGCGATAGGTATCTAACTGTTTAATGCAAATCTCTTCATCAAGCGTGTGCTTGGAAGTCGATAAAAGAATAAGTGACAATAACGAAACTGGGTTGATAACAGCAGCACGGTTAATATTTTCAAGAATTGCATTTGCTGAGGTGTTGACTGCATCAGAAACTTCTTGAGGAATCGGGTCATCATTCTTCTCAATTTTGATATTTTCAGCACCATGCTGTTTCAAAATCTCATCAAGGAAGACGGGTTCACCAAAGTTTACGTGTACTTTACCGAAGATGCGTTCAATCTTTCTTAAGGTTTGTAAAATACCAAAGATAGATTCGGCCTCTTTAGGCTTACCATTCATTTCACCGACGTAAGTTGCACCTTCCATCAGGCGTTCATAACCAAAATAGGTCGGGACAAATACAATAGGTTTAGCACGACCACGCAAATGACTATGCACAGTCATTGCCAACATACCTGTTTTCGGCGGTAATAAACGTCCAGTACGTGAACGTCCACCTTCAATAAAGTATTCTAATGGCGTGTTGCGCGATAGGATACTGTATAGATATTCTTTGAATACAGTGGTGTATAACGCATTTCCACGGAAGGTTCGACGTATAAAAAATGCACCGCCACCACGTAAAAGCTGACCAACGAATGGCATATTCAGGTTATCACCTGCAGCAATGTACGGTACCATCATCCCACGCTTATAAATCACATAAGAGAGTAATAGGTAGTCAATATGGCTACGATGACAAGGTGTATAAATAATTTCGTAGTCTTTCGCTAATTCACGAACTGTATTGAAATTATGTACTTCTACGCCGTCATAGAGTTGAGTCCAAAGACGCGTCAGGGCTTGTTCTGCAAAACGTACGGTTGCATGAGAATAGTCTGATGCAATTTCATTCACGTAGCCGATCGCACGGCGCTCAGCTTCAATCAAACTGATTTTAGAGCGAATACTTTCTTTGCGAATTCCGTCCTGAACATCTTGAGATTTAATCAATGATTGCATCACGTTTCGACGATCTGACAAATCTGGACCTAATACAACTTCACGCTGACGATCTAGATAATCATTGAGTTGATTGACGATATATGTTGCAGGAGACAAGTTTGGATGTGTTACACGTGCGTAATCTACCAATTCGCGCAGTGATTTTGGTTCATGGAATTCAAGAAAAGATTGGCGACCATGTAAACCAATATTCATCAGTTGTTTAACAGTACTTGGTGTTGCCCAAGTGTCCGTAAATAGCAATTTAAATAATGAATCTTCTTTGTCCGGTGAGCGGCCCCACAATACAGTCACTGGTACAAGTTCAATGTCAGTATCTGGGTGCTTATCCAATATCTCGATCAATCTGAGGAGACGAGGTGGAAATGCATGGGGTGGCGGATTAAGTAAGTTTGTTTCATCTTGATGTTGTAAAAATAATACAGCAGCTTTCTCTTTATGGTCCCCGATCATGAGTGGGTCAAGTGCTGGCGCGAGATTTAATCGACGAGTTTCGCCGTCAACCACTAACGCATTACTACGCGAGTAATTTTGTAATACATAGCACACCACTTTTTTGTGAGTCGTGTTATTTTCAGTGGGTGGTGTTGAAGGTTGGGTTTCAGTAGGAACCTCTCCAAGAACATGCGGTGTTACTACGAGGTCAAGCAACTTACTGGAAAGTCGACGATACATTTGACCAAAGCCATTCTTGGACATACATACTCCTAGCCAAAGACGAATTTCGCATGACGCGAATGAAGGCAATTATTTTCTTAAATCTGTGATCAAAACAATATGTCATTTTCTAACAAAATGCACAGAATTTGGATGAATTTTCGTTAATAATCGTATTTTTAGCCAAAATATCAAATTTGTTTTATGACAATATAGTCAAGCAAAGTTTAGTTGTTTACTCGGAAATTATGGCAAGATAGAGATTGAGTCATTAAATTGGAAAATCTGTTTAAATTCAACAGGACCAATTTAATGTCGTAGCAATGAAATATATAGGTCCGATATGAATCAGCTCACGCAAGAACTCGTAGATTTACTCACGCTAGAACGACTTGAAGAAAACATTTTTAGAGGCAAAAGCCAAAATTTGGTTGGCAAACGCGTCTTTGGTGGACAAGTTCTAGGTCAAGCTTTACGTGCTGCTTCATATACAACTGATCGCCCTGCACATTCATTGCATGCATATTTCTTATTTGGTGGAGATGTTAATGCACCCATTATTTATGAAGTAGATCGAATCCGAGATGGGCGTAGTTTCGTGAGTCGCCAAGTTCGTGCGATTCAACATGGCAAGACGATATTCATGTGTATGGTATCTTTTGCAGACCAAGAAGAGGGTCTCAATTATCAAGTTGCTGAACCAGAATACCCGCCAGTAGATGGGCTAAAATCTGAAGCTGAACTCAAGAAAATGATTGTCGATTTCGTACCAGAGAATGTGCGTGCCAGCTTTATGCGTGATCGTCATGTTGAAATTAAGCCTGTAATGCCAGTCAATCCATTCCAACCACAACCTGAAGCGCCGTCTTACGCGCACTATATTCGTACACACGATCGTTTGGCTGATGATGTAGATGAAAATGCATTACATCAGGCGATCGCTGCTTTTTATTCAGACTTTACTTTGATGACAACTGCACTACGACCACACGGACTCAGTTATATTTCACCGAGTTTACAATGTGCCAGCATTGACCATACCATGTACTTTCATAAACCATTTCGTGTAGATGATTGGATGCTCTATGACATGGAAGCAACGATTAGTGCAAGTTCTAGAGGATTGAACTTTGGAAGAATGTGGCAAAATGGACAATTGGTCTGTAGTACAGTGCAAGAAGGTCTAATTCGAATTCGTGAAATCGAAACGCAATAAGATAATTGATCCATGCTTCAAGCCAAATCTTCAGATTTGGCTTTTTACTTCATATTTGTATTTATAAATTATTCGTTTCGGTTGCAAAGCTAACAAGAAAAAATGATCGATTCTTGAGGGCGCTCATGGCATAGTGCGACTAATAAATCAAAATGAAAAGCACATGACATGAGTCTAAATACGCAAATTTTAATTGCTGCAATTTTAGGTGTGGCTTTTGGCTTCTTGTTAAATGTATTCCCTCATACAGCATTTTTTAACGGAAGTTTATATGGCTTAGGGATTGCCAGTAGTATCTTTATCGGCCTACTGAAACTATTACTGATTCCTCTCATTTTTAGTTCTATTGTTGTCGGAGTTTCCAATCTACAGACTGGTGGCCAACTTGGTAGAACTTGGAAAATTACCCTCGCTTGTTGTGTCACAACCACAACGTTGGCGCTGATTTTGGGGCTTGCGTGTGCGCATCTTTTTGAGGTCGGGAAGGGTGTAGACATCACTATTTTTCAAGAGACCATGAATCAGCATCAGACGCCTGATACTTTGACGCCCTCGAGTTTTTTTACCAACTTTATCCAAAATACACTAATAAACCCGTTTAAAGCATTTGCTGAAGGTAATGTGTTAGCCGTTGTCGTTTTTGCACTTTTAATTGGGGTGGCTCTTGTTAAAGGTGGTGAAAAATTTGAAACAGTGAAAGCGTTGAGTCAGCAATTTTTTGAAATCATGATGTTGATGATTGGTTGGGTGATGAAGCTCGCACCAATAGGGATTTTTGCGTTACTGGCAAAGTTAATCGCGACGGAGGACCTATCTGTTCTGAGTCGATTAGCAGAATTTGCAGCAGTAGTCACGGGAACGACCATCTTTCATGGTCTTGTTGTTTTGCCTTTGTTGCTCTGGATTTTCGGGAGAATGAATCCAATTACATTTTTTAAGGGAACACGAGCAGCCTTGATTACGGCGTTTGCTACCAGCTCAAGTTCCGCAACCATGCCGCTATCAATGAAGTGTGCTCAGGAAAATTTAGGAGTAAGACCCCAGACTGCAGGATTTGTGATCCCTCTCGGGACACAGTTGAATATGGATGGGACGGCATTGTATGAGGCTGCGGCGGCGCTGTTTATTGCGAATTTAATGGGGCTTGACTTAACGTTAGGACAACAATTGATTGTGTGTGCGACAGCAATGATTGCATCTTTAGGGGCACCAGGTATACCTAGCGCAGGTATGGTTACCATGATTATGGTTTTACAATCAGTTGGACTCCCAGCAGAAGCAATCGCGATATTATTGCCGATTGACCGTTTATTAGATACTGTCAGAACAGTGGTGAATGTGCAAGGGGATATGATGATTAGTGTTGTTGTAGATCGTTACACGAATCCTGATCATGAACCCATTGCAAAAAATACAGCTTAAAAGATTAGATCAGATATAAAAAAAGCAGGGATCACCCTGCATTTTTATTGAATACATTATGCAACTTTCAGTGCTGCGCGTTCCGCTGCTGGTGATTGATTTAGATAGTTGATCGCATCTTCAGTTTTTGCTTCATGAACAGGGTCGTACCAAGGCATTAAATAGCCGAGTTGTTGAGAAACAAGCCAGAATGGGTGTGGGAGTAAACCATTGTCTTTTTGGGCAATTCGTGCCCATTCACGCCAAATCCAAGGTTTGTAAACAGCTGGTTTAATTGATTTAAAGCGAGGGTCTTGACCCATAATATGAGCAGCACCATCAACCCATAAACCTAATACAGCAGCAATCACAACTACACTTTGATAATAACGAGAAATATAACCACCGCCGAGATGACGATATAAGTCAAATGCAACGGTACGGTGTTCAATTTCCTCAGCACCATGCCATTTTACGAGATCGAGCATATTGGCATCAGCGCCCAATTCACCCCATTTTTTGTTGTACAAGGCATATTTGCCGAGGACACAAGTCATATGTTCAACAGTAGCAATAATACCTAATCTGAATAAATCCCACTGATGATCTAAGGCTTTTGGGATGTTTAGACCTAAAGGTTTATCCGCTAAAAGTTTTCCAAAAAGAAAGTCCATGATATCGAGGTTACGTTGAATATCGATATGACGTGCGCTGAGATATTCTTTATTTGCTGAATTATGTGCTTGAGCGTGCATCGCTTCTTGGCGAATAAAAGCTTTCACATCTTCTGCAAGTTTTTCATCAGTAATTTTGGGCAAAACTTTGTTGTACAGACGACAAAACCAGAATTCGCCTGCTGGTAAGATGTTATTGATTTCATTGATAAAATAACTAACGAAAGGCTGATTTGGAACCCAATCTACTGGTGTATCCGCCCACTCAAATTTAACTTTACGAGGTTTGATGTGATACTCAATAGAAGATCCAATCTTACTATTTCTTAATCGAGACAATAATTTCATCACACTTTCCTGAATTTTTGTTGTGATTATCATTTTTCAGTATAAAAAAATGCCCTCAAATAACCTTAGCATTTGGGGACATTGATGTATCAATTAGTGAATGTAATGATTTAACCATTCGGTAGGGTAGATACTATTCGGCTTTGTTGGATTTTAGTTCGGTTGTTTCGCTTGGTGATTCATCATCTTCTTGAATAACATGATCAAAATCTTCATCGATGTCTGATTCACTTACTTCAGGAATTGCACTTAGATCAAATCCGTTAGGCTGCTCAAGCGTAAAATTTAAACGACCAGCAATAACGCTTGCGAGTTCTTCAAGACCATGCTTATTGAGGGATGAGAACAATTGGATAGAGAAGTTAAGCTTCATTTTCTTTAATTGAGCTTTGACTTCTTGCAATGCTTTGGAAGCTGGACCACGATTTAACTTATCTGATTTTGTTAATAAAACATGGACAAATAATTTACGTGAATAAGCCCATTCTAACATCATAACATCGAAATGTTGTAAAGGGTGTCGTATGTCCATTAACAGTACAAGCCCTTGTAAACTTTCACGATGAATGAGGTAGTTTTCAAGCTCTTTTTGCCAAACGATTTTCATGCTTTCAGGTACAGCAGCATAGCCATATCCAGGAAGGTCAACTAATCTTTGTTCGGCATTGCCCATGCTAAAAAAGTTAATCATTTGTGTGCGACCAGGTTTTTTAGACGCACGTGCAAGTTGTTTTTGATTGGTTAATGCATTAATCGCACTCGATTTACCAGCATTCGAGCGACCTGCAAAAGCAATCTCATAACCTGTGTCTTCTACACATAAATTCAGTTTTGGTGCACTCATTAAGAATTCGGCTTTGCGCAACCAGTTGAGCGCTTGAACCGAATATTCAGTAATCGCTGGATCGGCTTTTTTCTCATAGCTGATCTTTTGCTTTGGGGCATTTGACGCCTTACTGTTTTTCGACTTTCCTCTGCTGTGATGCATAGCTCAACTTCAATAACTCAATTTACAATCAGCTATTATAAAGGAAGTCGCGCATGCAAGCGAATACTCAATCGAATTGAGTCAATCTATGGTGTAACTTGAATGAAAGGAATGGGTGAATCTGAATTGAATTTTATACCTGAGGTGGTTATAACATCCTTCAGTTTAAATTGATCTAAATGCTGATAAAACTGTTGGACTGCATGATCTAAAATGCCTTTTAATCCACAGTCACTTCTTAATATGCATGGTGGATTATGACACTCAACAATTTGCTGATCGCCTTGAAGTGTTCTCACTAAAGTCCCTAATGAGATATTCAGAGTTTGAGGGGCTAGACGTATACCGCCACCTTTGCCTCGAGTGGTTATTAGCCAACTTTGTTTTGCCATATAGTGAACGATTTTCATGGCGTGGTTTTCTGAGACCTGCAATTGGTTTGCCAGTTCTGCAATGGTATAAGGCAAGTCGCGAGGGTGTGCGACATACATCAATATACGCAGCGCATAGTCGGTAAATTTATTCAGTTGCATAGATCATCATCAAAGATAGCTTATTTCTATCTTAACATTGAAAGCCCCGCGAACGGAGCTTTCAATGATCTCTTAAAATCTTATTTCGGTTAAAGATTTAGATGAATTAATTTTTTAGTGGTGCAGATACCTCAACCACATCACCTACTTGATAGTGGTTTAATAAGATATTTGCCACAGAATATTCAGTTGCTTCATCTACCGCTTTTACTGTGATTTGATACTGGTCAGCTTGTGCAGCATCAAAGCTAAATTGTTGTGGTTGGCGAATCTCTTGCCCCGGTACTTGGACTCGCACCGAAATATATTCACCTGCTTCAGCCGTCGCAATGGTGTGACCGTCTTTGGCAGCTAAAGTTAAGGTTTTGGTGTTAGCTTCAGCTTCAATCGCTGTAATTTTAAATTCACGCCAGCCAGCCCAACCGCCATCTTGTGCAGTCAAAGCTTCATATTTTGATTTTTCGACACCGATTAAAATGTCTGCCAATTGCATATACGCGGCTTTCCAAGCAGCAATCAGATCAGAGTCCATTGGCACATCTAATACTTCGCTGATTGAATGCAGAAGGTTTTCACCCACAATCGAGTATTGATCCGCTTGAATGTCTAAACTTACGTGTTTAGTGGTAATTCGCTCAATCGCTTTTGCCAAAACTGTAGGATTTTCAATATTTTCAGCATATGCCAAAACAGCAGCAGCTAAAGCACGTGGCTGACGACCAGTACTTTGGTGATCCATGTTAAATGTATTTTTTAACTCGGGGTTGTTGTTCAGCATGCGATTATAGAAATAGGTTGTAAGGGCTACACCATTCTCACGCAGGACGGGAACAGTCGCTTTTACAAGTTCAATATGTTGTGGCGTCATGAGCTTCAACTTTAGTTTTATTAAAAGATATATTTAAAATACATCTTTTAGGGTCGAGCTGCAATATGACTTGCATAGAAAACCTTAAAATAATTATGGGATATTAAAATATCCCATAATGAAGTTAGAAATGATGGGTAAAGGGAGGGCTATTTTTTTCCAAATAATGAGCCCAGTAGACCGCGTACGATTTTTTGCCCAGTGCTTCCGCCGAGGCTTCGTGCAGCACTTTTAGCAAACGTACCGACAATATCTTGGGTGAGTTTTTCGCGTTGTTTGGCTGCACGTTCTGCTTCTTTTTGTTGTTCACGGGCAAGGCGTTCTTGTTCTTTGGCTTGCTGTTTTGCGAAAGCTTCTTGCTCTTTAGCAATTTGCTTCGCGTAGGCCTCTTGTTCCTTAGCTTGTTGTTTTGCTAACGCTTCTTGTTCGGATTGTTGTTGACGCTGAACTACTTTGTTTTGCAGCATTTCAAAAGCACTTTCTCGATCAAGTACTTGCTCATAAACACCTGCAATCACACTGTTTGTCATGAGCGTCTTACGCTCTTCAAGCGTGATAGGTGTAAAAGATGAATATGGGGGCATAACCCAACCGCGTTCAACCATTTGTGGCGTACCTTGCTCATCTAGACAGCTAATCAGCGCTTCACCAACTGCCAGCTCCGTAATAGCATCTTGTACATTGAATGCAGGATTTGCTCTAAAAGTATCAGCTGCAGTTTTTACTGCTTTTTGATCTTTTGGTGTGAAGGCACGAAGTGCATGCTGAACACGGTTGCCCAGTTGTCCTAAAACACTTTCAGGTAAATCCAGAGGATTTTGGGTGACAAAATAAATACCTACTCCCTTAGAGCGGATTAAGCGTACCACTTGTTCGATCTTTTCTTGCAAAGCAGGGCTGGCATTGTCAAACAGTAAATGAGCTTCATCGAAGAAAAATACCAATTTCGGTTTATCCATATCACCGACTTCAGGTAATTGTTCAAAGAGTTCGGAAAGCATCCACAGTAAGAAAGTCGCATAAAGCTTTGGGGTATTCATTAATTTATCGGCAGCGAGCAAATTAATATTGCCGTGACCTTGTGCATCGGTTTGGATAAAATCCATGAGGTCTAATGCAGGCTCACCAAAAAATTGATCACCGCCTTGATCGGACAGTGCTAGCAAATTACGTTGGATTGCACCCAGGCTGGCAGGGGAAAGATTGCCGTATTCTGCTTTAAAGTCAGCTGCATGCTCAGTCACATAAGTGATCATCGCTTTGAGGTCTTTAAAGTCGATCAGTAATAAACCTTGATCATCCGCGATGCGGAAAATCGCAGAAAGCACACCTTCTTGGGTGTCATTCAAATTCAGCATTCGGGCTAAAAGCAATGGACCAATTTCTGATACTGTAGTCCGAATCGGGTGACCTTGTTCGCCAAATAAATCCCAAAAAACCACAGGTGATGCGCGAAATGGGATTGATTCAATATTGAGGCTCTTGATGCGTTCATCAAATTTTGAATTATTTTCACCTGCTTTGGCAAGGCTAGAGACATCACCTTTTGCATCGGCTAAAAATACCGGCACACCAATACGAGAAAAGTTTTCTGCCAAGACCTTTAAAGTGACTGTTTTGCCTGTTCCTGTTGCGCCGGCAATCAAGCCATGTCGGTTTGCCAGTTGCGAATGTAAAACAATCTCTTGGGATGTATCTGAGGTTTTTTTTGCGATGACAATTGGTGTGCCCATAATTATTCCTTTTTATTCGATCTTTTGTTGTTGCATTATTTTGAGTGCTTGTTGAATATCTTCTATCAAATCGTGAGGATGTTCCAGTCCTATACAAAAACGAACCAATATTCCTTCTTGTAAATGTGGATGTGCAAGCTCACGCATTTGATCAATTTGATAGAGCATTACTAAACTCACTGGGCCACCCCAGCTAAAACCTAATTTAAACAGGTGGAGAGCATCACAAAAATGGCGTATATCTTGAAGATTATATTTTTTATCAAAAATTACACTGATTAAACCTGCACTTAATTCTGATATGCAAACTTCCTTCCAAAAAGTATGACCTGCAGATTTTGGATTGGCAGGGTGTAACACTTGTGCAAACTCATTTTGCTGTTGAAGCCAGCTCAATAAAGTTAGCGCTGATTTAGATTGGTGCGTATAACGGAGTTCCATTGAAGATAGGCTGCGCTGAATCTGTGCAGTATCATCGCCTGATATTGAAATCCCTTGAATTGCATGCATACGAAATAGCTTGTGGTATAAATCCTTGGTTTTTGTAACGACACTCCCCATGAGAATGTCACCACCACCGCTTGGATATTTGGTGAGTGCATGGACGGTGATATCGACTGCTAAATGTTCTGTACCAAAATCAAAAGCATTAAAAGCCAGACCTGCTCCCCAAGTATTATCAAGTGCGGTAAGGATCTTATGCGTTTGAGCTTTTTTGACCAGATTCTTTAAATCTGGAAATTCGAGTGTTACAGATCCTGCAGCTTCTAACCAAATTAACTTAGCTTTATCACTGGGTTTAAAGCTCTCAACATCAATTGGGTTATAGACCTTAACGGCAATACCATAACGTGATTCTAGGTTTCGCAAATGCTCCATATTTGGACCGTAAATATTGTCAGCGACCCAAACTTCATCACCATGTGCTAAAAAACAAGAATTCACCAAGTTGATTGCAGAGAGTCCGCTTGGTGCAAGGAGGCAGTATTCTCCGCCTTCTAATTGTGCAATATTGTCGCCTAGCGTAAACGTAGTGGGGGTGCCATGCGTTCCGTAACTATAGTCATAAGCATTGGTCCAATGGCGATTGAAAAGAGCATCGGTATTTTCAAAAATGATCGTTGATGCACGATAAATAGGAGGTTGAATACTATTTAAAAGTTGAGGTGCTTTTCTAGGGCTATGTATGAGTTGAGTTTGCGTATTTATTTTCACAATTTACCTGTATAAACCGTCATTTTATAACTAACAAAACATACTACTAAAAAACTGCATAGCTGTGCTTTGTTTAAAATTATTTAACAGCCTATAGGTTGGCTTCATTTTTGCAACTGCTAGTGCAATATAAGAAAAGTTCGGGTTGGAAAATGAAGCCATTAAAAGTGCATTACTTTCAGCATATTGCTGGTGAAGGGTTCGGAAGTTGTTATGAGTATTTAAAATCAATTGGAGCACAAATTAGTGCTACCGAGTTTTTTGCATTACCTGTTGAGATGGCATTAGAAATCGAGGCGTTACCAGCAATTGAAGATATTGATTTACTAATCATCATGGGTGGAGCAATGAGTGTAAATGATGAGGCAAATTATCCATGGCTAAAAATAGAAAAAAGATGGATCCGTCGATATTTATCACTAGGCAAGCCAGCAATTGGTTTGTGTCTCGGAGGTCAGCTTATAGCCAATGCTTTGGGAGCAAGTGTACGTTTAAATGAACAACAAGAGTTAGGTTGGACTAAAGTCTTCAGAACTCAACATGGTTTATCAGATTACTTTGAAATACCTAAAGAATTGGAAATAATGCAATGGCACAGTGAAACTTTTGAGATTCCTAAAGGAGGCGTCAGACTGGCTGAAAATAATGTGTGTGCAAACCAAATGTACCAAATTGGAAAGAATGTGCTGGGTTTTCAGTTTCATCCAGAAATAACGCCGAAAGTTTTACAAATGTATATTGAGAATGAAGAGCATGAGAAGGTATTTTCTGGCACTTATGTACAATCATTAGATACCTTAAAACAAACAAAAAAAACGAGGTTTCAAAAAGGGAATGAATTGCTGATCGATGCAATTAATTATGTATTGGGGTTCGGGCAGGGTGTACAAAAGAAAGCCGCCAACGCTTAACCGTAAATTGAGAAAAAATGATAAATAGGTTTGCTTAACAGTTAAACAATCGTTATAATGGGCGACCCTTTGATATTAAGGGCTAAACAACGTTGATTGTTGTTTAGATCGTTACAGTCGTGGCATCGATCACGACCTTAGTGATTTTCACTGCCTCTGACACTTGCCTTGTTTTCGGACAGGGGGAGATGCGTCATGGGTGATTCTTTATATATTTGGCTTGGAGTTTACTGGTATGTCTAACCAGAGAATCCGTATCCGTTTGAAGTCTTTTGATCACCGTTTAATTGATCAATCTTCTCAAGAGATCGTAGAAACAGCAAAACGTACTGGCGCACAAGTTTGTGGTCCAATCCCGATGCCAACTCGCATCGAGCGTTTTAACGTTCTAACTTCACCGCACGTTAACAAAGACGCGCGTGATCAGTATGAAATCCGCACTTACAAGCGTTTGATCGACATCGTTCAACCTACAGACAAAACTGTAGATGCATTGATGAAATTAGATCTTGCAGCTGGTGTAGACGTTCAGATCGCATTGGGTTAAGGCTTTCGGTTAATTAACACTCTAAGTTAATTAAGCCGCTTTTTTAGAGGTTTATGCACATGGCTATTGGTTTAGTCGGTCGCAAGTGCGGTATGACACGTATCTTTACAGATGCTGGTGTTTCTGTACCTGTTACAGTGATTGAGGTTGATCCTAACCGCATCACTCAAATCAAAACGCTTGAAACTGATGGTTATCAAGCGATTCAAATCACTACTGGTGAACGTCGCGAATCTCGCGTTACTAATGCTCAGAAAGGTCACTTCGCTAAAGCGGGTGTTGCTGCTGGTCGTTTAGTTCAAGAGTTCCGTGTTACAGAAGCTGATCTTGAAGGTCGTGAAGTTGGCGGAACTATCGGTGTAGATTTGTTCACAGTGGGTCAAATCGTTGACGTAACTGGTCAGTCTAAAGGTAAAGGTTTCCAAGGTGGTGTTAAGCGTTGGAACTTCCGTACTCAAGACGCTACTCACGGTAACTCTGTTTCTCACCGTGTTTTAGGTTCTACAGGTCAAAACCAGACTCCTGGTCGCGTATTCAAAGGCAAAAAAATGGCTGGCCATTTAGGTGCTGAACGCGTAACTACACAGGGTCTTGAAATCGTTGCTATCGATACAGAGCGTTCAGTTCTTGTAGTTAAAGGCGCGGTTCCTGGTGCTACCGGTGGTGACGTAACTGTTCGTCCTACTATCAAGGCTTGAGGGGAAATAACGTGAATTTAAATACTGTTTCCGGCTCTGCTGTTGAATTATCAGAAGTTGCGTTCGGTCGTGAATTCAATGAAGCTCTTGTACACCAAGTTGTTACAGCTTATTTAGCTGGTGGTCGTCAAGGTTCAAAAGCTCAGAAATCACGTGCAGACGTTTCTGGCGGTGGTAAAAAACCATTCCGTCAAAAAGGTACTGGTCGCGCTCGTGCTGGTTCTATTCGTAGCCCAATCTGGGTTGGCGGTGGTAAAACTTTTGCTGCTCGTCCACAAGACTGGTCTCAAAAAGTAAACCGTAAAATGTATCGCGGTGCTATGCAATGCATCCTAGCTGAACTTGTTCGTCAAGATCGCTTAGTTTTAGTTGAAGAGTTTGCTGTAGCTGCTCCAAAAACTAAAGAATTGCTTGCAAAACTTAACGACTTGAATGCTACTCGTGCATTAATCGTTACTGATGCTGTTGATGAGAACTTGTATCTAGCTGCTCGTAACCTTCCACACGTTGATGTGGTTGATGCTGCTGCTATCGATCCTGTTAGCTTGATCGCGTTCGATAAAGTTGTTATGTCTGTAGCTGCTGCTAAGAAAATTGAGGTAGAACTCGGATGAACAACGAACGTATCTATCAAGTCCTAAAAGGACCTGTATTCTCAGAAAAAGCACAAGTTTTAGGTGAAACTGCTGGTGTTCAAGTGTTTAAAGTTGCTATCGATGCAAACAAACTTGAAATCAAAAAAGCAGTTGAACAATTATTTGGTGTAGAAGTTGTTAAAGTTAACACGACTATCACTAAAGGTAAGACTAAACGCTTTGGTAAAACTATCGGACGTCGTTCTGATGTTAAAAAAGCATACGTCACCCTGAAAGCTGGCCAAGATGTAGAAATGGCTGACTTGGGCGATACCGCTGAAAGCACAGCGGAATAAGGACGAGAATTATGCCTATTCAAAAATGTAAGCCAACGTCTCCAGGACGTCGCTTTGTAGAGAAAGTCGTTCACGACCATCTTCACAAAGGTGCGCCTTATGCTCCGTTGGTAGAAGCTAAAAAACGTACTGGTGGTCGTAATAACAACGGTCACATTACTACACGTCACGTTGGTGGTGGTCACAAGCAACATTACCGTATTGTTGACTTTAAACGTAACAAAGATGGCATTCCTGCGACTGTAGAGCGTATCGAATACGATCCTAACCGTACTGCACACATTGCATTAGTTTTGTATGCTGACGGTGAGCGTCGTTATATCATTGCGCCTAAAGGTCTACGTGCTGGTGATAAAGTTCAATCTGGTAACGATGCTCCAATTCGTCCAGGTAACTGCTTACCACTTCGTAACATGCCTATCGGTTCTACTCTTCACAATATCGAGCTTAAAATCGGTAAAGGCGCTCAATTAGTGCGTTCTGCTGGTGCTTCTGCTCAGTTATTGGGTCGTGACGGTTCTTACGCAATTATTCGTCTACGTTCTGGCGAAATGCGTAAAGTACACGTTGAATGTCGCGCAGTTCTTGGTGAAGTTTCTAACCAAGAAAGCAACTTACGTTCACTAGGTAAAGCTGGTGCTTCACGCTGGCGTGGTGTTCGTCCTACCGTTCGTGGTATGGCGATGAACCCGGTAGATCACCCGCATGGTGGTGGTGAAGGGCGTAACAAAGGTATTCAACCTGTAAGCCCATGGGGTCAAAAAGCTAAAGGGTACAAGACACGTACCAATAAGCGTACGACTAAGATGATCATTCGCGACCGTCGCGTTAAGTAACAAGTAAAGGAATCTGACAATGCCTCGTTCTCTGAAAAAAGGCCCATTCGTCGATGCGCACTTGTTCGCTAAGGTTGAAGCGGCTATCGCGGCTAATAACCGTAAGCCGATCAAAACTTGGTCGCGTCGTTCGATGATCCTCCCGGATTTTGTTGGTTTAACAATTTCTGTACACAATGGTCGTAACCATGTTCCGGTAATCGTATCTGAGCATATGGTTGGTCACAAGCTTGGTGAATTTGCACCGACTCGTACTTACCGTGGTCACGGTGTTGACAAGAAATCTAAACGTTAATAGGTGCTATGATGGAAGTAACTGCTAAATTACGCGGTGCCGCTATCTCGGCACAAAAAGCTCGTTTGGTTGCAGACTTGATTCGCGGCAAATCTGTTGCGCACGCTCTTAACATCCTAAACTTCAGCAACAAAAAAGCTGCAGTTTTAGTTAAGAAAGCGTTGGAATCTGCGATTGCAAATGCTGAACATAATAACAGTTTAGATGTAGACGATCTTAAAGTTTCTACGATCTACGTTGATGAAGGCATGAGCCTTAAACGTATTTTGCCACGTGCTAAAGGCCGTGCAGATCGTATTACTAAGCGTACTTGTCACATCACCGTTAAGGTAGGGGTTTGATATGGGTCAGAAGGTTCATCCAATCGGTATCCGCCTAGGTGTTGTGAAACGTCATAACGCTAACTGGTATGCGAATCCGAAACAATACGCTGAATACTTGCTTAAAGATCTTCAAGTTCGTGAGTTTTTAAACAAAAAACTTAAGAATGCGATGGTGAGCAATATTCTTATCGAACGTCCAACAGGCGCTGCTAAAGTAACAATTAGCACTGCTCGTCCTGGTATCGTGATCGGTAAAAAAGGCGAAGACATTGAAAAATTACAGCGCGAACTTACCAATATTATGGGTGTTCCAGCGCAAGTAAGTATCAACGAAATTGATCGTCCAGATTTAGACGCTCGTCTAGTTGGTGAAGCAATTGCTTCTCAATTAGAAAAACGTGTAATGTTCCGTCGTGCTATGAAGCGTGCGGTTCAAAACACTATGCGTGCTGGTGCGAAAGGTATCAAAGTTGAGGTTTCTGGTCGTTTAGGCGGTGCAGAGATTGCACGTACTGAATGGTATCGTGAGGGTCGTGTACCTCTACATACTCTTCGTGCTGACATCGACTATTCAGCGGTTCGCGCAGAAACTACTTACGGTACGATCGGCGTTAAAGTTTGGATCTTCCGTGGTGAGATCTTGGGCGGCATGAAACAAGTCATGAACCCAGCTCCAGCTGAAGAACGTCCAGCTAAACGTGGTCGCGGTCGTGGTGAAGGTCAAGAGCGTCGTGGTCGTCGCAATGATCGTTCTGCTGAAAAAGGAGAATAATCCATGTTGCAACCTAAACGTACTAAATTCCGTAAAGTGCAAAAAGGCCGTAACACTGGTCTAGCACATCGCGGTAGCACAGTATCTTTTGGTACTATCGCACTTAAATCAGTTGAACGTGGTCGCATGACTGCGCGTCAAATTGAAGCAGCGCGTCGTACAATCAGCCGTCGTGTAAAACGTGGTGGTAAGATCTTTATCCGTGTATTCCCGGACAAACCAATTACTGAAAAACCATTAGAAGTTCGTATGGGTAAAGGTAAAGGTTCTGTGGAATATTGGGTTTGTGAAATCAAACCAGGTAAGATCCTGTACGAAATGGAAGGTGTGAACGAAGAATTAGCGCGTGAAGCATTTACGCTTGCTGCTGCTAAACTTCCGTTTAAAACCACTATCGTGACTCGGACGGTAATGTAATGAAAACTAAAGATCTACGTGAAAAGTCGGTAGAAGAATTGACAGCTTTGCTTGATGAGCAACAGTTGAACCAATTCCGTCTTCGCATGGCTAAAGCAACTGGTCAATTGGGTAAATCGCACGAAGTGCAATTAACTCGTAAAACTATTGCTCGCATCAAGACCCTCCTTACCGAAAAACAGGGGAACGCACAATGAGTGAGCAAACAGTTCGCACGTTAACAGGCAAAGTAGTAAGCGACAAGATGGACAAGTCTATCGTTGTTCTTATCGAACGCCGCGTTCAACACCCGTTGTATGGCAAATCAATCCGCCGTTCAACAAAATTACACGCTCATGATGAGAACAACACTGCTAAAACTGGCGATGTTGTAACTATCAAAGAAAGCCGCCCAATTTCTAAAACTAAGTCTTGGACTTTAGTTGAAGTTGTTGAAGCAGCTGCTGAGTAAATAACGTTCTTGTTGCATCATCGGTCAATTTCGAGTACTCTTTGAGCCTTTCGAAATTGTGACCGGTGATGCTCGGTTTTGGAGTAGGGCAATGATTCAGACCGAAACTATGCTCGACGTAGCAGACAACAGTGGTGCTCGCCGCGTACAATGTATTAAAGTACTTGGTGGTTCACATCGTCGTTATGCTTCAGTTGGCGACATTATTAAAGTTACTGTAAAAGAAGCAATTCCACGTGGCCGTGTTAAAAAAGGCGACGTAATGAATGCAGTAGTTGTACGTACAAAATTCGGTATCCGTCGTCCAGATGGTTCTGTTATTCGTTTCGATGATAACGCTGCTGTTATTTTGAACAACAACAAAGCTCCGATTGCTACTCGTATTTTCGGACCAGTGACTCGTGAACTTCGTACTGAACAGTTCATGAAAATCATTTCATTGGCTCCTGAAGTTCTATAATAGAGGCAATCATGGCTAAGATTAAAAAAGGCGATCAAGTAATCGTGATCGCAGGTAAAGAAAAAGGCAAACAAGGTACTGTTTTGTCTGTTTCTAATGACCGAGTTAAGGTTGAAGGTCTTAACTTAGTTAAGAAGCATCAAAAGCCTAACCGTGCAACAGGTGCTGAAGGCGCTATCGTTACACAAGAAGCTTTGCTTCATATCTCTAACGTGGCAATTTTTAATGCTACAACCCAAAAGGCTGACCGTGTTGGTTACCAAGTGATTGATGGCGTGAAAACTCGCGTTTACAAATCAAATGGTGAATCAGTGGCGGTAGCGAAGTAATAGGTTGAAATAGGCAATGGCCAGACTTAAAGCGCGTTACAACGACGAACTTAAAGCTCAATTACAAGAACAATTGGGCGTTAAGAATGTGATGGAGATCCCTCGCATCACTAAAATCACGATCAATATGGGTGTTGGTGCAGCAGCTGCTGACAAAAAACTCCTTGATGGTGCTCTTTCTGATATGCAAGCTATCGCTGGTCAAAAACCAGTTCTTACGTTAGCTCGTAAATCTATCGCTGGTTTCAAAATCCGTGATGGTTGGCCGATTGGTTGTAAAGTTACTTTACGCGGCGAACGCATGTACGAATTCTTAGACCGTTTGATCTCTATCGCGATCCCTCGTATCCGTGACTTCCGTGGTTTCTCTGCGAAATCATTTGACGGTCGTGGTAACTACTCTATGGGTCTTAAAGAACAGATCATGTTCCCTGAGATCGATTTTGATAAGATTGACCGTATTCGTGGTATGGATATTACCATCACTACGACTGCTCGCACCGATGACGAAGGCCGTGCGCTTATGCGTGCATTCGGCTTCCCGTTCAAATAAGAGGTCGATATGGCTAAGAAAGGTATGATTAATCGCGAATTGAAACGCGAAGCTACTGTTGCTAAATACGCTGCAAAACGTGCTGAATTAAAAGCTGTTATTGCAAACGTAAATGCAAGCGACGAAGAGCGTTTCGAAGCGATGATGAAGTTACAAGCATTACCACGTAATGCATCTCCAGTACGTCTTCGTAACCGTTGTGGTTTAACTGGTCGTCCTCATGGTTACTTCCGTAAGTTCGGTTTAAGCCGTAACAAATTACGTGACACAGTAATGCAAGGTGATGTACCGGGCGTTGTTAAGGCAAGCTGGTAAGGAGCACTATAAATGAGTATGCAAGATACCGTTGCCGACATGTTAACACGTGTTCGTAACGCACAAATGGCGAAGAAACAAACTGTTTCTATGCCAAACTCAAAGTTAAAAGTTGCGATTGCTAACGTTCTTCAACAAGAAGGTTATATCGCTGATGTAGCTGTTGCAGATGCTGAAGGCAAACCAACACTTACTTTGACTTTAAAATATTTCGAAGGCAAACCAGTTATTGAAACTGTGAAGCGCGTTAGCCGTCCAGGTTTACGTCAATATCGCGGTAAAGATAACCTTCCAAGCGTTAAGCAGGGTTTAGGTATTGCAATTGTTTCTACAAGCAAAGGCATCATGACTGATCGCGCTGCACGTGCTGCAGGTATCGGTGGTGAAGTTATTGCTTTTGTTTCTTAATAGGTGATTCCTCATGTCTCGTGTGGCTAAAGCCCCAGTAACTGTACCTAACGGTGTAACAGTTACTCAGAACGGCCGGCAGGTCGAAGTGAAAGGCAGCAAAGGTACTTTGTCTTTCAACCTGCATGCGCTGGTCGAGCTAAAACAGGAAGACGGTATTCTAGCTGTTGCTCCTAAAGCTGAATCTAAAGATGCTTGGATGCAAGCTGGTACTGCTCGCGCTGTGCTTAACAACCTTGTTAAAGGTGTTAGCGAAGGTTTCGAACGTAAGTTACAACTTATCGGTGTTGGTTATAAAGCTGCGGTTAAAGGGAACACAGTTCACCTTAACCTAGGTTTCTCTCACCCGATCGATTACAACCTTCCTGAAGGTGTAACTGCTGAAACTCCTACAGCTACTGAAATCGTGCTTAAATCTGCTGATAAAGCAGCTTTAGGTCAAGTTGCTGCAGATATCCGTGGTTACCGTCCACCAGAGCCATATAAAGGTAAAGGTGTTCGTTATTCTGATGAAGTTGTACTTCGTAAAGAAGCTAAGAAGAAATAAGGCGCGAGGTTCTTATGAACGAAAAGAAACAAACCCGTTTGCGTCGTGCGAAAAGCACACGCTTGCACATCCGTGCATTGGGTGCGACTCGTTTGTGTGTAAACCGCACTCCGCGTCACATCTATGCTCAAGTAATCTCAGCAGATGGTGGCAAAGTATTAGCGCAAGCTTCTACTTTAGATGCTACGTTACGTAGTGGTACTACAGGTAACGTTGAAGCAGCTACTAAAGTTGGTGCTTTAATCGCTGAACGTGCTAAAGCAGCTGGCGTAACTAAAGTTGCATTTGACCGTTCTGGTTTCAAATATCATGGTCGTATCAAAGCCTTGGCTGATGCTGCTCGTGAAAACGGCTTGGAGTTCTAATCATGGCTAAAGTTGAACAAAACGAAGGTCTTGTTGAAAAGCTGGTTGCCGTTGATCGTGTAGCCAAAGTTGTTAAGGGTGGTCGTATCTTCTCTTTCACAGCATTAACTGTTGTGGGTGATGGTAATGGTCGCGTAGGTTTTGGTCGTGGTAAAGCTCGTGAAGTTCCAGCTGCTATTTCTAAAGCACTTGAAGCTGCTCGTCGCAACATGATTACTGTTGAACTTGTTGATGGTACTGTTCAGCACCCTATCAACGCTCGTCACGGTGCTAGCCGTGTTTACATGCAACCTGCTTCTGAAGGTACTGGTGTAATTGCTGGTGGCGCTATGCGTGCTGTTTTAGAAGCTGTTGGTGTGCGTAACGTATTAACTAAATGTTATGGTTCTACTAACGCTGCGAACGTAGTAAACGCGACTTTTAATGGTCTGCGTGATATGACTTCTCCTGAGAAAGTTGCTGCGAAACGTGGTCTTTCAGTAGCACAAATTCAAGGGTAATCAATCATGAAAACGATTAAAGTTACCCAGACTAAATCTGCATCGCATCGCTTGAAAAATCACAAGCTTAGCCTTAAAGGTTTAGGTCTGCGTCGTATTGGTCACACTGTAGAAGTTCAAGATACTCCTTCTAACCGTGGTATGATCAATCAAGTTTACTATATGGTTAGTGTAGAGGAATAAGCCATGACTCTGCGTTTAAATACAATTGCACCTGCAGAAGGTGCTAAACGTGATAACCTTCGTTTAGGCCGTGGTATTGGTTCTGGCGTTGGTAAGACTGGTGGCCGTGGTGTCAAAGGTCAAAACTCACGTAAGAGCGGTGGTACTCGTCCAGGTTTTGAGGGTGGTCAAACTGCATTATATCGTCGTCTACCTAAGTTCGGTTTCACTAGTCAATTGGCTTTGAAAACTGCTGAAGTACGTTTGTCTGAACTTAACAAAGTTGAAGGCGATATCGTGTCTCTTGAAACTTTAAAAGCAGCGAACGTTGTACGTAAAGATATGATTCGTGCTCGTATCGTTCTTTCTGGTGAAATCACTCGTGCATTCACTGTTCAAGGTGTTGCATTGACTAAAGGCGCTAAAGCTGCTGTTGAAGCTGCTGGCGGTAAAGTCGAGGAGTAATCGCGAGTGTCTATGTCTCCTAGTTCTACAGGTCATGTTCACATGATGAAAGGTCAACCATTTCACGTTAAATATCGTGAAATTATACGCCGATTAATGTTTTTAATTGGTGCTTTGGTGGTCTTTCGACTAGGAGCGCATATTCCGCTGCCAGGTATTGATAATGTCGCTTTAGAACGTTTCTTTAATGCAAACCAGGGTACTTTCCTTGGTTTGTTTAATATGTTCTCAGGCGGGGCATTGGAACGAATGTCCATTCTTGCGTTGGGGATCATGCCGTATATTTCTGCATCGATTATCGTGCAGTTAATGTCAACGGTTGTTCCTTCGCTGGAAGCATTGAAAAAAGAAGGCGAGCAGGGCAAGCGTAAGATTAACCAATATACGCGTTACGGCACATTATTCCTTGCAATTGTACAAGGTATTGGTATGTGTGCGGGTCTGATCAGTCAAGGGATTACCTTTACTTCAGGTTTAGCATTCTATATTCCTGCATTAACGTCTTTAGTTGCAGGTACCATGTTCTTAATGTGGTTGGGAGAGCAAATTACCGAACGTGGTGTTGGTAATGGGATCTCTATGATCATCTTTGCAGGTATTGTTGCTGGTTTACCAAGTATGGTTGTGCAATCATTTACCCTTGTGGAAAATGGTCAATCAAGTTTAATTGGTATTGCTATATTTGGCTTATTGTCTTTAGCTGTTTTAGCTGCGATTGTGTTTATTGAAAAAGCACAACGTCGTATACCTGTTAACTATGCTCAAAAGCAGCAAGGTCGCCGAGTATTTACTGCACAGCAGACTCACTTACCATTAAAAATAAATATGGCGGGTGTAATTCCAGCAATTTTCGCAAGTTCGTTATTGCTGTTTCCTGCAAGTTTAGGTCAATGGTTAGGTAGTTCTGATCCTAATGCAGGGATCGTTAAGCGTACACTACAAGATTTGGCATTAGTTTTATCGCCTGGACAACCATTATATTTGGTGCTATTCGGTGCGCTTATTATTTTCTTCTGTTATTTTTATACGGCACTAGTTTTCAGTCCTAAAGAAGTATCAGAAAACTTAAAGCGTAGTGGAGCTTATGTACCTGGTATCCGCCCAGGTGAGCAAACTGCTCGTTATTTAGATCATATTCTTAGTCGTTTAACATTTATCGGTTCGATTTATATCACTGTTGTATGTTTAATGCCGATGGTGCTTCAAAGTTCTTTCGGTATTCCATTCCATTTGGGTGGTACATCGCTGTTGATCGTGGTTGTTGTAGTTATGGACTTTATGGCTCAGCTACAGGCACACCTCACATCGCGCCAATATGATAATCAAACACTAATGAGTAAAACGACTGCTCATCCTAAGGGATAAGCGCACTTAGAGGTTTCATCATGAAAGTTCAAGCTTCTGTAAAGAAAATTTGTGGTAGCTGTAAAGTTATCCGTCGTAATGGGGTAATCCGCGTGATTTGTAGCGCTGAACCTCGTCATAAGCAGCGTCAAGGTTAATCTGATCAAGACCTGTTGATTTCAGTAGGCTAATTAGGTTATTATCCGCCCCTCAAAGATTTTGTGGGGCGGTTGATTATCTCTACTGCCTTTTTGGAGAAAGTGAATGGCTCGTATTGCCGGTGTAAACATTCCGGATAACAAGCATGCTGTTATCTCTCTTACGTATATCTTTGGTATTGGTCGCCATACTGCTAAGCAAATCTTAGCTGCAACTGGTATTGCACCAACTACTAAGATCCGTGAATTAGATGACGCTCAGCTTGATGCGATTCGTGCAGAAGTTGCTAAGGTTCCGACCGAAGGTGACTTACGTCGCGAAATTTCCATGAACATTAAACGTTTAATGGATTTAGGCTGCTACCGCGGTCTTCGTCATCGTCGCAGCTTGCCTGTCCGCGGACAACGCACCAAAACTAACGCACGTACCCGTAAAGGTCCGCGCAAACCTATTAAGAAATAAGATTTCTGGAAGCTAAAAGATGGCTAAAGATACTCGCACACGCAAGAAGGTCACTCGTACCGTCTCTGAAGGTGTTGCACACATTCACGCTTCTTTTAATAACACCATTGTGACTATTACCGATCGTCAAGGTAATGCACTGGCTTGGGCCACTTCAGGTGGACAAGGCTTCCGTGGATCACGTAAATCAACTCCGTTTGCTGCTCAGGTAGCTGCTGAAGTTGCTGGTAAAGCTGCTTTAGATTACGGTTTGAAAAACTTGGACGTCCTTGTTAAAGGTCCTGGTCCAGGTCGTGAATCTGCGGTTCGTGCTTTAGGTGCAGTGGGTTATAAAATTAATAGCATTACCGATGTGACTCCAATTCCTCACAACGGTTGCCGTCCACCTAAAAAACGTCGCGTGTAAGGAGAAACATTCATGGCTCGTTATATTGGTCCAAAATGCAAACTCTCTCGCCGCGAAGGGACAGACCTGCAACTTAAATCAGGCGTTAAACCGTTTGATGTTAAGACAAAAAAACATGCTAAAGCTCCTGGCCAACATGGTGGAGCTCGTGGTGGTAAACAATCAGAGTACTCACTACAATTACGTGAAAAACAAAAAGTACGTCGTATGTACGGTGTTTTAGAACGTCAATTTAGTAACTACTATAAAGAAGCTGCTCGTGTTAAAGGCGCAACAGGTGAAAACTTGTTGAAATTGCTTGAAAGCCGTTTAGATAACGTTGTTTATCGTATGGGCTTTGGTTCTACACGTGCAGAAGCTCGTCAGCTTGTATCTCACCGTTCAATCACTTTAAATGGTCGTCGTGTTAACATCGCGTCAATCCAAGTTAAAGCTGGTGACGTGATTGCAGTACACGAAGGCGCTAAACAACAATTACGTATTAAAAACGCAATTGAATTGGCTGCTCAACGTGGAACTCCTTCTTGGATGGAAGTTGACCATTCTAAATTAGAAGGTACATTCAAATCTGCACCTGATCGTTCTGATTTACCTGCTGAAATCAACGAAAGCTTGATTGTTGAATTGTATTCTAAATAATCCTTGAGGTAGCAATAATGACGCGTACTGCAAACGAGTTTCTAACTCCGCAAGCGATCAAGGTCGAAGCGGCAAGCGGGACCTCGGCAAAAGTGATTCTAGAACCTTTAGAGCGTGGCTTTGGTCATACTCTAGGTAATGCTTTACGTCGCATTCTTTTATCATCTTTACCTGGCGCTGCTGTGGTTGAAGTTGAGATTGAAGGCGTCGAGCACGAGTACAGTACTTTAGAAGGCTTGCAGCAGGACATCGTCGAGCTCTTGCTGAACCTTAAAGGATTGTCTATTAAGCTGTTCGATCAAAATGAAGCATATTTGACATTAGAGAAACAAGGTCCTGGCGATGTAACTGCCGCTGATCTTCGTTTACCTCACAATGTTGAAGTGGTTAACCCTGAACATTTGATCGGCACGTTAAGTGCTTCAGGCTCATTGAAAATGCGCTTGAAAGTTGTTCAAGGTCGTGGTTATGAGACTTCTGATTCTCGCTTCCCAGAAGGTGAAACTCGCCCAGTGGGACGTTTACAATTAGATGCGTCTTATAGCCCGATTAAACGTGTTTCTTACACAGTTGAAAATGCTCGTGTAGAACAACGTACAGACCTTGACAAGTTGGTCATTGATCTTGAAACAAACGGGACTGTTGATCCTGAAGAAGCGATCCGTAAAGCGGCAACAATCTTGCAACAACAAATTGCAATCTTTGTTGATCTTCAGAAAGATCAAGCTCCAGTTGCTCAAGAACCTCGTGAAGAAGTTGACCCAATCTTGCTTCGTCCAGTAGATGATCTAGAGCTTACTGTTCGTTCTGCTAACTGTTTGAAAGCAGAAAATATTTACTACATTGGTGATCTTGTTCAACGTACTGAGGTTGAGTTGTTAAAAACTCCTAACTTAGGTAAAAAATCGTTGACTGAGATCAAAGATGTTCTGGCTTCAAAAGGCTTACAACTCGGCATGCGTTTAGAAAACTGGCCACCAGCTAGTTTACGTATGGACGATCGTTTTGCCTATCGTAGTCGTTAATTAAGTAGGACTATCACCATGCGTCATCGTAATAGTGGTGTGAAATTAGGCCGTACAAGCAGTCATCGTAAAGCGATGTTCCAAAACATGGCTAATTCTTTGTTTGAACACGAGTTGATCAAAACAACTGTGCCTAAAGCAAAAGAGTTACGTCGTGTAGCTGAGCCTTTAATCACTTTAGCTAAAGTCGATACAGTAGCAAACCGTCGTTTAGCGTTTGCTCGTACTCGTTCAGCAGCAACTGTTGGTAAATTATTTACCGTTCTTGGCCCTCGTTACAAAGAACGTAACGGCGGTTATCTACGTGTTCTTAAAGCGGGCTTCCGTGCAGGTGATGCTGCACCGATGGCTTACGTTGAGCTAGTAGATCGCGAAGTTAAATAATTTCGTGTAGAACATCGCAAGTTGTTCAAAAAAGGTCGGTTGAATAAACCGGCCTTTTTTTGTCTAACAATTGGCATTACTTGACCTCAATTGATATGTTTTTTGCAACTTTTAGTCAAACTTGACATTGTGTATTGTCAAAAATATGTTTTAATAAAAATGTTCTTATAAAAAGGTTAATAAAAGAAATGGATAAGCAAGTCGATATTCTTATTGTTGGTGCTGGTATCTCTGGAATTGGAATTGCAGCACATTTAATTAAAAATAATCCGAACCGTAAATTTGAAATACTCGAACGTCGTAAAAGTTTCGGTGGAACGTGGGATTTGTTTAAATACCCAGGTATTCGCTCCGACTCAGATATGTCTACTTTTGGCTACAATTTTAAGCCGTGGCGTAAAGCGAATGTGCTTGCAGATGGCGCTTCGATTAAAGGTTACTTGGGCGAAGTTGTTAGTGAGTACAATATTAAAGAAAAAATTCATTTTGAACATCGTGTACTTTCAGCGAATTACGATACTTCAATTAAAAAATGGATTGTAGAAATCCAAGATCAAAATGAAAAGAAACAAACTTGGCAAGCTAATTTCGTCTTAGGATGTACAGGCTATTATAACTACGATCAAGGTTTCCAACCTGATTTTCCAAATCAAGATAAATTTAAAGGTCAATTGATTCATCCACAATTTTGGCCTGAAAATTTAGATTATACCGGTAAGAAAGTAGTTATCATTGGTAGTGGAGCAACTGCAATCACTTTAGTACCAGCAATGGCAAAACGTGGGGCTGGGCATGTAACAATGTTACAACGTTCACCAACGTATATTGCTTCAATTCCTTCGATTGATTTTGTTTATGACAAAACACGTAAATTTATGACAGAGGACATGGCATATAAGTTCACGCGTGCTCGTAATATCGGAATGCAACGTGCGATTTTTGCTTTGTCAAAAAAACAACCTCAATTGGTTCGCAAGTTACTTCTTAAATCTATTGAAATGCAGTTGAAAGGTAAAGTGGATATGAAGCACTTTACCCCAAGTTACAATCCTTGGGATCAACGTTTATGTGTAGTGCCAGACGGTGATTTATTCAAAATTTTACGTAGTGGTAAAGCAAGTGTTGAAACAGATCATATTGAATCCTTCACTGAAAATGGTATTCAATTAAAATCTGGTAAACACTTAGATGCAGATATCATTGTTTCTGCAACTGGTCTAGAAATTCAAATTATGGGCGGTATCAAAGCGACTGTTGATGGTCAGCCGATCAAGACTAGCGAACATATGCTTTATAATGGTGTGATGGTAAGTGATGTACCAAATATGGCGATGGTTATTGGTTATGTGAACGCGTCATGGACCTTAAAAGTAGATGTCGTTGCTGATTATATTTGCCGTTTATTCAAATATATGGATCAGAACGGTTATGATGAAGTTGTCGCACCAACTGACCATTCTGCAATGCTCGATGAAACAGTTATGGGTGAAATGTCATCAGGTTATATCGCGCGAGCGGCTGATCAACTTCCAAAACAAGGTACTAAGGCACCTTGGATGGCAACGCATAACTATTTAGCTGATCGTAAAGATCTCAAAAATGCGACTTTTAACGATGGTATTTTAAAATTTTCGAAGGCTCCCGCACAGTCTGTAAAAAAGCCTAAATTAGTATCTTAATGAATAGCTATTAAAATAAAAAAGGAAGCGAAAGCTTCCTTTTTCTATTTATAAAGAACGTGATATGAGTTCTTTCATGATTTCATTGGTGCCTGCATATATACGATTTGCACGGTTATCAATATATGCGCGTGCAATAGGGTATTCAAGCATGAAGCCATAGCCACCATGTAACTGCAAGCATTCATCGACGACTTTAGAGAACATATCAGAAATTTTATATTTTGCAGCTGCGGCCGCATCTACACCTAACGTACCCTCAAGTTGTAATTCCATACAACGATCTAAATAAGAACGACAGAAGTCTATTTCAGTTCGAAGTTCTGCTAGCTTAAAACGTGTATTTTGAAATGCACCAATTGGCTTACCAAATGCTTTACGATCTTTTGTATATTGTACTGTGTGCGCAAAGGCAGCTTCTGCACCTGCTTGGCAGATAATTGCAACAAGCATACGTTCCCAAGCGAGTTCTTTCATAAGCATGATGAAGCCCATGCCTTCCATACCAATCAAATTTTCCTTTGGTACACGAACATTATCAAAGAACAATTCACAAGTATCTTGTCCTTTCATACCAATTTTATTGAGTGGTTTACCTTTAGTGAATCCAGCTCGATCAGCTTCGACAATAATGAGAGATAAGTTGGCTGAACCTTTATCACTATTACCTGTTTTGCACACAACAATTGCCATATCACATAGATAACCGTTGGTAATAAAAATTTTAGAACCATTGATGACATATTCATCGCCATCTAAAACTGCAGAAGTTCGTACAGCTTGTAAGTCTGAACCTGTACCAGGCTCAGTCATCGCAATGGCAGTGACAACTTCGCCAGAAGCCATTTTAGGGAGCCATTTTTTCTTTTGCTCTTCGTTGGCAAAATTATTCAGGTAATTCGCAACAATATCCGAATGCAATGAAAAACCAGTTGATGAATCCATTGCATAAGCTTGTTCTTCAATGAGGATCATACTGTAGAGTCGATCTACACCATATCCACCATATTCTTCAGGCATTGTGGTGCACAATAGACCCATTTCACCCGCTTTATTCCATAAGTCACGATCTACATGTTGTTGTTCTTCATATTTTGCAATATTTGGAACGACTTCTTTTTCATAGAATTTTCGGACAGTATCACGAAAGGCTTCATGTTCTGCATTGAATAATTTTCGAGGCAACATATTAGGAATTGGTCGAATTGCGCCTGATTGCATATTTATATTTCCATAAGTGTTATTAGAATAGCCACAACATAAGAGAGCCTGAACATTGGTGCAATGTGTTGAATGCTCAAAACACAAGAATTGCTGATGAATTTGGTCAATTGATATTTTTAAAACACAAAGCTCATGGCTTCAGTTAAAATGGAATGAACACAGATTAGGGGATAAAAATGTACGATGAATTAACGCTTGAAGAGCGTAAAGTTATCTATCGCGCACGTCGTGGTTTAAAAGAAATTGACGTGTATTTTGATCCTTATGTAAAGCAATACTATTTGCAAGCTGAACCTGAAGAGAAAGCAATGTTTGCTGAATTGGTTGAGCAAGAAGATCCTGATTTATTGGATTGGTTTATGGAGGTTTCTGAACCACCTCGACCTGAATTGCGCCATTTTATTCAAAAATTAAAAGATTATGTCCATAATCCATGAGCGCTATTCACTGAAACACAGCTTTTATTCGGCTGTGTTTCATGTTTTCTTTATGCTCATCACGAGTATTACTTTATTAATCTGTATTGAGCTCATTTATGCTTTGGGCAGTATTATATTTATACTGATTATCTGGTGGAATTTTAGAAAAAAACCACAATTAAAAGAATTACAAAAAATAGACAAAGATTTATGGTCGATTCAAATGACTTCAAATCCAATAATATACCAAGCAAAACTGAATCGAGTTTTTCATTTTCATTACTTCGTAGTACTCAGTTTTAACGAAAATAAATTCGACTCTTTGGTGATTTGGAGAGATCAAATAGATGAAAAACAATGGAAAAGCTTGATTACTCATGCAAATTTTGGCTAATTGTTAGACAATAAGTCTTTTATTTTTAAATTTAAAACATGATAAAAAACAATTATTTAAAAATATATAATATGTATAAAAAATAAATTGTTTGACGAAAGTGAAAGAAAATCTAATTGTTAGACAAAAATACGGTGAAATCTTAATTTCTAAAGTACATTAAATATACCAACAGCTAATGAGGAATTTCAAAATGAGCGAAATTCATATGTGGTTGTTTCTAGTGGTTGCTGCTGTTATGGCAATTATAATTGGAAGACTAGGAACTGTGCTGAAGGAACGAATTGAACACCACAACAACGAACAAAATAAACTCTCTTGAGTTTACCATTTAATAAGTAGCATGTGCCGAACCGTCGCAATGCTACTTTTTTTTGCCCAAAATTTTAACAATTCAAAAAATAAGTCAATTATTTCAATTCAGATCAATGACAGACTAATTGTTAATGAAGTGCATTGCTGCACTTTTATTCAGCGATTGCATCTGATATTTTAAATCGCAAGGATGACAAAATTATAAAATTGAGGACAGGAAGTATGTCTAAATTAAAGACTCAAGGTCTTTTCACGGCAATTGCGGTTGTAGCAGCTACAACTTTATCTGGATGTTCATACGTAATCAAAACTGGTGCGAATGCATCACTTGCGTTTAGTGAAAAACACATCTTACCGCCAGTACTCTCAATGGGTGATGTGGATATGGTGTGTAATCAGGGCACAGCTTTGACTCCTGTGATTATGGCGACTAAAGATATGGGTGCTGATCCGACCCGTATGGCAGTTCTTTTATATTCAGCTTCAGGGATGTGCGCAGAAAATCGTGCCTTAGATGCAGAATTAAGATACCTAAGAGCATCAAAAGCAGGTCAAGTGACAGAAGCACAAGATGCGCGTATTGAACAAAAGCGTTGGGCTGCTGTTGCTGCCGAACGTCAATATACGGGTTATCAATTGTTTGCGGAGCGTTGGCAGTCTAAATATAAATATAATTTAGGTGACTCATGTCCAACTATGCGTCGTAATCTTGACCAAACAGTATATCTGTTAGGTATGTTAAGTGGCTTACAAGCGATGACCAATGATATTGCTTCTGGTGGTCAAGTGCATGTTCCTAAAGATATCGCAGCAATTGTTGAACGTGGCATGGTCTGCCTCGATAACAACAAGTTCTGGGGCGTACCGAATGCTACTCGAGCAGTGATTTGGACATTATTACCTGGAGCTGATGCAGGCAAACCAGATCCATACCAAACGCTTAAACAATCTATGCAAATTGGTGAGCAAAAAGGAGTACGCTTATCGCATGCCTTGTATGCTGTTGCAGCACAAGCCAGTGGTGACGATGCAAAAATACGTGATGCATTACGTTCTTATGCTGCTTCACGTGCAGAAGAAGTTCCTGTAAATCCAGAGTTTAAGTTATTGGATAATATGGCAGGACAAATGATTCAAGCGATCTCAGACCGTTATTGGACGGAGAATACAGGTGTTCGAACTGAAGCAGATGGAATGTCGAGCTTCTGGGATGATCAAGCGACCAATGAAGCCGATGATCTTTTCGAGAACACATTAGGCGAATAAGGTTTTTTAATTTTGTTCAAAATTAAAAATGGAGTTATTCAAGAAAAAGAGCTTAAAGCTCTTTTTCTTTTAGGAATACGAAAGATGAAAGATACTATCCTGATTCGAAAAATACTGTTTATTGCATGCTGTATCAGTATTGCTGCTAGTTTGCAGATTTTTCAGGAGTATTTTTTCTATTGGCGTCCTGTATTGGATGAAGAAATTTGGCGAGTATGGACAGCCCACTATGTACATGTGGGCTGGATACACTATGCATTGAATATGGTGGGTTTAGCCTGTCTGCCATTCATCTTCCCATATGTCAAAATTAGGTACATGTTGTACTTGTTGATCGCACTCCCGCCATTAGTTAGTTTAAGTTTTTATTATGTTTATCCTCACGTTGAAGCTTATGCAGGTCTATCAGGGGTACTACATGGTATGTATACGGCTTTGGCAGTTTATTTTTTAAAATTTGAAAAAGAACGTAAATTCTCGCTGCTTGTATTAGCTTTAATCACGGGCAAAATTTTGTGGGAAAATATCTTTGGTTCTCTCGATACTGCGCAAATGATTGGTAGCCCAGTATTGGTTGAAGCACATTTAACAGGTGCAATATGGGGGGCATTACTCAGCATGCTCTTTTTAATTTATCAGCATATCTCCGTGAAGGACACACACATCTCTTAATTCCTCTGATGCTTAATTATCACTTTTTTAATGTGTGATCAGATTCAAATCTTTTGCATTTATTTTTTTAAGGTCATATTTGTTTAAAAAAAGAAATACAGTATGGTATAGCCTACTGATTTAGTTGGTTTTTATCTCGCTCTTAAGAGGTGAATTGATGAAAATTGGCATAAATTTAAAAAAAATGGAAAAGTCAGTCATTCTTTTTTAAAAAAAAATCAGTCAGATTCATGTGATAAAAGTGGTAAGGAAATTAGGTAAAGGATTTTGCCTAAGCCCGAATTAGAAAAGATGAGCTGTACAGGCAATGTATAGCAGTATTAAATAATGGAATAACAATGCAAGAGCCTTCTAAAAAGAGATCTGGGTTAGGTCTACTTAGTTATATATGGACTGAGTGGATATCTGCGTTTACGATTTTGCTTCTACTGTTACTGACGCTCATCATCGGGACAGGAGAAATGATTCACGGGCAGATGTTACGTATAGGTGAAAGTCTATACGGTGACGAAAAAATTGGTATGCAGTATTCATTCTTGCGTGCCGAACCTGAAAAGCCAGTCTGTGATCGAAATCCAAATATTGACCTTTTGGTTCAAAACCAAATGCAAGCCAATGCAAAAGATGAATTTGCAGATATCTTTGGTACAACGTCTGAAGAAGATGTTCGTGCCTCTGTATTGGCTGGTCAACAGTTATGTGAAGAAAAATATGCCTTCTACGATAAATCAATTCAGTATTTAGAAGATAATCCTTCAATACGAACTTACCGAACCATGGAAACAACTTTCTTTGGTATTTTCCAATTTGGTACGGAAAATAAGGCAGTTCTATTGATTATCATGGTGGTACTTGCAGCGATAACTGCAACACTTAAAATCCACCACATTGGTCTACGCGGTCCAAGTTCTGTTTTAGATTATCGGGTTTACGCTGTCGCAATGATACTTGCGAACAGTTTCTTAACCAGTTCAGCGATCAGTCAGTATAGATCTGTATTGAACTCTGGTGTTCCGCCAACCAGTGAGATGACAATCATCTATTGGTTATGGATAATCTTGTTCAGTACACTGACATTAATTAGTTTGTACCAATTGTTCCGTGTACCAGAAAATGCGAAGCCAGGTGGTACGATTGGCATGGCATTATTGTCAGTCCCACTTTATGCCTATATGGCGATCACAACAGGATTTAACTTTACCTTTGTGATGGACTATCCAATGGGTCAAGGGATTTATTTAGGGCAGCTGGTTGAGTTCTCTACCATTTTCCTTAATTTATCACTGTTCATTTGGGCAGGTATGCTGCTAAAGCAGACCTTGATTGTTGATAAATTCCTAAACATTTTACGTCCATGGAATCTAGCGCCTGAAACGCTTACCTGGTTAATCTTACTTGCTGCTGCATTACCTACAGCTTATACAGGTGCATCAGGTATTTTTGTAATCGCTGCAGGTGCGATCATTTATAAAGAAGTTTGGAATGCGGGCGGACGCCGTCAATTCGCTTTGGCTACGGCTGCAATGTCAGGTTCGCTTGGTGTGGTACTCCGTCCATGTCTATTGATTGTTGTTGTTGCATCGCTGAACAAAGAAGTGACGACTGACTTGTTATACCAATATGGTATTGGTGTTTTCCTCATCACTTCAACTTTGTTCTTATTGATTTCACTGTTCTTTGCTGAGCAAAAATTCCGTATTGCAGCGCCATCAGTTGCATTCCCGAATTCAGCTAAGGCATTAGTGGCAGTAGTTCCTTATGTGATCGTATTCCTGATTGTGTGGGCATTCTACAAGTATGCGTTAAATACCAACTTGAATGAGTTTACTGCACCAGTCATGATGCCAATCATCTTACTTGTCATGGTGCTTTATGAAAAATTACGTCATGAACCAGCACCGCTCGCACCAGTAGGACATTGGGATACGACATTAAGCCATACTTCGGTTGAACAAGAAGCAGCTAAGGCGCGAGTGTCAGCATCTGAAATTGCAGCACAGGATAGTCCAGACAATCCTGCACGTAAAGTGAGTTTCTGGAAGTCAATTCATGTATCTGCAAGTGAAACAGTCGGACATATCGGGGCGCTTGTGATCTTAATGGCATTGTCTGTCAGCGTTGGTGGATACTTAGAGCGTATCGAGTTGATGGAACACTTCCCAACGGATATTGAAAATATCTATATCGTGATTACCTTGATCGTATGTCTCATGGTATTCGTCGGGATGATTATGGATCCGTTTGGTGCTGTCATCTTAATTTCAGCAACAGTTGCTCCTGTCGCCTACGCTTATGGTATAGATCCTGTTCACTTCTGGATGATTGCTTTAATTGGTTTCGAATTGGGTTATGTATCACCTCCAGTTGCACTCAATCACTTGCTCGCAAGGCAGTCGATTGGTGATGAAGAGGTGGCTGCTGCCGATGCAGAAGTGAAAGATAAAACGTTCTACTACAAATACGAACGTTGGATTCTTCCTCTGATTGTGATGATTCCAGCTATGTTAATTATCGCCTATGTACCTTATATCTTTAAGTTATTTGGTTGGTATCAATAATTAAATAAAATAAGCACCTTCGGGTGCTTATTTTTTAATGAATTTACAATAAAGCCAGCTCTATAGAGCTGGCTTTATTGACTTTAAGCATCTTAATTTCTTGGACTAGGTTTAAATTGAATAACACCAATTTCGTCTGCAACCTCAGGCATTTGAGGTTCGTCAATGTGTGTCGGACGATTTTCAGAATAGTTGCATTCAATACATTCGATCCATTCTGAATCACCTGAAGTGAGCATGACAATACGATCCATAGCTTCACATTTCGGACATTTTGCACCTGCAATGAAACGACGTTTGATCGACATAATGACTCTCACCTTCAAAAATTAGTAGCGTAGTTTAAGCAGTTTTAGTGTCATTCGTCCAACCTTGATGGCGTAATAATGCATCAATTTTAGGCTCACGACCTCTAAATTTAACAAAGGCATCAAGCGCTGTATCTTTACCGCCTACAGCCAGCACTGCCTTGCGGAAAGCAAGTCCAGTCTCTTGGTTGAAGATCCCTTCTTGTTCAAAGCGATCGAATGCATCACTTGCTAAAACTTCAGCCCATTTGTAAGAGTAGTAGCCTGCGGCATAACCCCCTGCGAAAATATGGCTAAAACTATTTTGGAATCGGTTGTATGGTGCTGTAGGGAGAACAGCATATTGTTCACGAATTTCGTTTAAGGATTGTTGAATACCTGTTGCATCTAAAGCAGGAGATTGTTTATGTATATTCAAATCAAACATGGCAAACTCAAGCTGTCGAAGGGTTTGCATGCCTGATTGGAAAAATCTCGCATCCAAAAGAGACTTAAGGAGTTCTTCAGGTAACGGTGTTTTGGTTTCAATGTGTTGGCTGATTAAAGCCAAGCTTTCATTATCCCAAGTCCAGAATTCCATAAACTGACTTGGCAGCTCGACGGCATCCCAAGCGACACCATGTGTGCCTGCTACAGAGATATGATCTACTTCTGTGAGCATATGATGCAGACCATGTCCAAACTCATGGAAAAGAGTAACGACTTCATCATGTGTCAAAAGCGCAGATTGTTGACCAATCGGTGGTGTAAAATTACCGACCATGTAACAAATCGGTTTCTGCATGCCATTGTTGGTTTGCATACGTGAGCGGAATCCGCTCATCCATGCTCCACCACGTTTCCCACTTCTAGCGTACAAGTCAAAATAGAATCCACCTATGACACTGCCTTGATCTTCAAGCTCATAATATCGTGCATCTGGATGCCATACTGGTGCTTCACGTTCAATGACTTGAATACCATATAAACGCTCCACAATTTTAAATAAACCTTGAATGACGACAGGGGTAGGGAAGTATGGCTTAAGTGCTTCCTGAGACAGATTAAACTGTTGAACTTTGAGTTTTTCCGAGAAATACGTCGTGTCCCAAGGTTGTAGTTCATCTACACCATGAGATTGAGCAATTGCTTTTAATGCCTCAATTTCTTGTAGGGCAGGTTTACGAGCATGTTCTGCCAACTCAATCAGGAATTGATCTACAGCTTCAACACTTGGAGCCATCTTACTTGCCAGTGAATATGCTGCATAATGATCAAAACCTAAAAGTTGAGCCATTTCTTGGCGCAATTTGAGAATTTCTTCCATCACCGCAGTATTGTCATATTCAGGGTGATCTGACTGATCCGACGCTCGCGTGGTATATGCTTTATATAAGGCTTCGCGAAGCTCTCGATTATCTGCGTAAGTCATGATCGCAAGATAAGAAGGGAAATCCAATGTCGCCACGGCTTGATCGAGTTCACGTTGTTGACCGTATTGCTTTAGCAGTTCGATACTGCTCGCAGGTAAACCAGCAAGTTCATCTTCAGTTAATGGTTTGAAATATGATTGTGTGGCATCAAGAACGTGGTTAGAAAAATCTGAAGAAAGCTGCGATAAACGAGCTGATATTTCTGCGTAGCGTTTTTTTGCATCGCCTTCTAGAGCCACGCCTGAGAGTTTAAAGTCTCTAAGTGCAAGTTTAATCGCACTCTGTTGAGCTTCTGGTAAATCCGAAAAAATAGGTGCATCATGCACATGTTGGTAGGTTTGATAGAGCGCAGTATGTTGCCCTAATTGTGTGTAGTATTCACTTAAGCTAGGTAAAAGAGACTGATAAATCTCGCGGGTTTCAGGATTGTTCATCACAGCATTTAAGTGAGACAAAATTCCCCAAGATTCGCTCATTTGGTTTTCTAATTCATCGATTTGATCGAGCACATTTAGTTGTAATTGTACCGTGTCTGGGACTTTCTCGAGTTGGTTTATAAAGTGTTGACCATTTTGAATCGCTTGTTCAATCTGTGCTTTAAGTTGATCAAGTGTAATTTGAGAAAAATCGGGTACAGGCAAAGTTGCCTTTTCTAAAGTCATTCAAGGACCTAATTGATTCATTTACTTCATTTAGATGTAGGGGTTTATGGACTTTAAATCAAGTGATACATTCAATTATTTACGTAAGTGCTAAATAAAGAATCGGTGCACTTGATTATAAATTAAAAAAATAAAGCTTAAAAAAAAGAGCGCCGTAGCGCTCTTTAAAGATTTAGTCTAATTTAGCTTTCGCATTCGACTTTTTCTTTTTCACTTTAGCTTTCTTTTTCGCTTTATCTTTTACTTTTCCATCAGATTTTTTGTCTGATTTTTTAGAATAAGAGCTTGGTTTTGCCTTGGACTTTTTCTTACGAACAGGGCGTTCACCGTTTTCATCTTTATCTTTTAGGAGTTCGACAGGCTCATTCAACATGCGATTTAACGCTTCTTGCTTGGTGACCGGTTTTTCCTTTACGACACGTGGTGCTCGACTACGAATAGCGCGACCTGCATGGCTGAGTTGTTGAATCAATTCAAAATCAATCTTACGTTCTTCTAAATTGACACCTGCAACCTTGATGCGTACTTCATCACCCAAACCGAAGGTCTGACCACGATTTTGCCCAACTAAACTTTGACTCGCTTGATCGAAGACAAAGAAGTCATCGCCAAGCTGGCTTACATGGACCATACCATCGACATATAAATCTTTTAAAGTGACAAATAGACCAAACTCAGCCGTAGCACTAATGACGCCAACAAACTCTTCACCAAGATGCTGTTGCATATAATGGCATTTTAACCAAGTGGTTACTGAGCGAGAAGCTTCATCAGCTCGACGTTCTGTTGCCGAGAAATGATTACCGGCTTCTTCTAGTGCGCCACCTGAGACTGGTGCAGGTTTATTTTTCAGGTGTGCTTTGATAGCACGATGTAATAATAAATCTGGATAACGACGAATTGGAGAGGTGAAATGAGTGTATGCCTCATACGCCAAACCATAGTGACCAGCGTTATTTGGCCCATAATAAGCTTGCATCATGGAGCGAAGAAGCACAGCATGAATACTTGGCGCATCAATACGGTCTTTAGTGGCTTCAATGACCGCTTGGTAGTCCGCTTGCGTAGGTTGATCAGGGAATTTCAAACCTAATAACTTAACAAAGTCGCGAACTTTTTGAATGCGTGAGAATTCTGGTGGCTCATGCACACGATACAACATTGGAATTTCGTGTTTTAAAGCAAATTCAGCAGCAGCGACATTGGCTAACAACATACATTCTTCAATGAGTTTATGAGCATCGTTACGTGATCTTGGTAGAATTTCTTTAATTCCACCAAGTTCATCAAAGGTCATGTACGTTTCAACGGTTTCAAATTCCATTGCATGGCGTTCTGCACGTAAACCTTTTAATACTTGGTAAAGTTGGAATAATGTATTCAGTGATTTACGCACTGTACGATCTTCAGGTACAGCTTGACTATCACCTTCAAAATATTTTGCAACTTGGTCATAGGTGAGTCGTGCTTTAGAGTGCATCACCGACGGATAGAATTCAAATTTTGTGACTTTACCTGCGCGACTTAAATTCAAATCACAGACCATACATAGACGATCGACATTTGGGTTGAGTGAGCATAAGCCATTTGAAAGTGCTTCAGGCAACATCGGTAAGACAAAGTGAGGGAAGTACACAGACGTACCGCGTTCTTGTGCTTCATCATCTAAAGGTTTACCAATACGAACATAATGACTGACATCTGCAATTGCAACCACGACGCGATAGCCGCCACCAGGACGTTTTTCTGCATAGACAGCATCGTCGAAGTCACGCGCATCTTCACCGTCAATTGTGACTAAGGGTAAATCTCTTAAATCAATGCGTCCTTGACGATCTCGTGCTGTCGGTTCTTTAAAACTTTCAGCTTCTTGAACTACTTCTTCTGGAAATTCGTAAGGTAAACCATATTCTAAAATGGTTTGAGGAATAATAATTTCAGTATCAGATTTGTCGGCCATAGATTGAATAATATGACCTGTAGCAAACTCTTCACGATTTGGAAAATCATCAATTTCAACTCGAAGAGAATCACCAACTTTAGCTTTCGCATGCGCAATGAGTTCTTTTTCTAAGGTAATCGGTTGATGCGCATTTGGATTTGCTGGTTGAATGAAGTATTCACCTTCATATTCTGCGAGTTTTCCAATGATTTGTTTGACGCGTCGTTGGGTAATTTCAGTAATGAAACCCCATGGTTTACCTTTACGGTCAACAGAGGTCTGTTGAACTTTAACTCGGTCACCATGGAAGACTTGACGTAATTCACGCTCAGGTAACAAATATTCTTCTTTCTTACCATCTATACTCGCAACCCCTAAACCTTTGCTATTGATATAGATGGTCGCATCATGAACAGGTTGATCTGCCATAAGCTGGAACTTATAACCTTCTTTCGTCAATTGACCATCACGAACCATCGCACTTAAACGGTGACTAAGTGCTTCAATACTTTTTTGATCCGCAATTTCGAAGTGTTCCACAAGGTCTGCATGAGACAATGCTTTTTTCTTATTCTCAATCGTTTCTAGAATCAGAACACGGCTTGGAATAGGATTATCGTAACGTTCAGCTTCCGCTTTGGCTTCAGGGTCGACCCAATTTTTCATAATGTCTTTGGCTTCATATCAGAAGATAAGTTTAGCATAAGACATGATGAGAAATACTGCACGTAAATGATTGCAATAAAGTGTTTTTAGTTCATAAATTATAAAAGAGATGCAGAATAGACAGTATTAAAGTGAAATTAATGCAGATTAAAGGCAAAAAACCTGAAAATTGTTTAAAAAATATATGATTGAACAAAAAACATAGAATTTTTTAAATTCTCACTTGAAGAGTAGGGACGAAGTTTGTATTATGGCGTCTCGTTACGGTGAGGTGGATGAGTGGCTGAAATCACTTCCCTGCTAAGGAAGCATACCTATTACTGGTATCGAGGGTTCGAATCCCTCTCTCACCGCCAACGATAAACTTGAAATGCGCTCATAGCTCAGCTGGATAGAGCACTTGGCTACGAACTAAGGGGTCGGGAGTTCGAATCTCTCTGAGCGCACCAATCAAGTTAATCGATGTAACGAAGTCGTAAGACACTCAAGTACGCGCTCATAGCTCAGCTGGATAGAGCACTTGGCTACGAACTAAGGGGTCGGGAGTTCGAATCTCTCTGAGCGCACCAACTTGATCATCTCTAAGATGTAAAAAAGAGAAGAAACCGCTTAATTGCGGTTTTTTTGTTTCTAGAATGAAGTGATGCTATAAATCATCATATTTTATTAGCTACTTAAGAAAGAAATAAATTTTAAAATTTCTACACATATTATTTTTAATTAATAGATATTAGCTCTTATAAAAACATCATCAATCCAACTCAGGATTGTTTGGAATTTGGATTGATCTTGTTGACCATCTCTTAAATTGTTGATTATCTAGCCATAATTTACATTTACGTATAAATACTGTTCGCTTGATTTAAATTTTATTAAAAAGTACTTAACAAATAATAATATTCATATATAATGCACTCCATCAAGACGTCGCGCTCATAGCTCAGCTGGATAGAGCACTTGGCTACGAACTAAGGGGTCGGGAGTTCGAATCTCTCTGAGCGCACCAACTTGATCATCTCTAAGATGTAAAAAAGAGAAGAAACCGCTTAATTGCGGTTTTTTTGTGTCTATTTTTTTATCTTATTTCTTCTGCTCTTCGTTTTTGACTTTCAATGCAAAGACGACATTCGCCCCAACTGTAGGGAGCACATCATGATAAGGCAAGCTCCGTGCTGCACGAATCAGGAACGGTGCTTTTTCATCTATTTTTCCAGCATTCGTCATTTTCAATAAAGTACCTTGTTGAAACTTATCAAATTGCATTTTTCCTTTAATGTATTTCAGATCACCGCCTTGAGCATAAAAACTATTCTGATTCGACTGAGGAAAGCTAAAATTTAGTTTAAATCGGAATGGAATTTGAATAACTCCTAACCCGAGTTCAACTTTAAAATCTGCCAATTGTGTTTGGTCTTTTAGGGTTTCGATATCAATAGATTTGAGTTGGCGGGGAAACAACTTTTTATAATGTACAGGCTGTGTCCATTTTTGTAATTGTTGCACTGGTTGGGAATAATACTGATACGTCGTCACAAAACGCATTGATTCTGCACTGTGTTGATAAGGCACGGTTGTCGGTGTATGGACAAAACTTACAGGGTGTCCGGTGATACGACTGATTTGTGCGATTTTGGCCAATTGATTTGTCGTTAATTGGTCGGATGGAAATTGCCCTGGTTTGAGCGCACTCGAAGAAGGCGCTGTTAATTTTTTTCGAATTGATTCAAGTAAAAATGCATGTGTACCACTTGGAATTCCCATTTTTGCTTCAGGCACTGCATTCAGAACTTTGCTAAATAGAAAACCTTTAGGTTGGTTTAAATCTCCCCATTGCGTTAGGGTTAGAAGGGTATGATTCTGATCCAATTTGAACCATTCAAATTTGCCTAGACCATAAGGAACAGGTGCATCCACAATCAAGCTCGAAATACTGTTGGCTTCAATATGATGCTGAAACACTATGGTCTCATTAAAGTTGAGCACTGGTATCGGTGTTGGAATGGAAATTTTATATTGAACCTGAGTGATATTTTTATCTTGATCTAATATTTTAGCTGATTTCAATGTCGGGAATAATCCAACAAAATTTTCAAACTGTGAAAGCGTTTTGGCGACCTTTTCTTCATTAACAGGCAATACGATGGCAGATGATGTGAACTTCACATTTGGATTGGGTTGTTTTTTGCGTGTCGGAATAGATGTTTGGGTATTTGTGTGCGCATAGATGAGAATCTGATCTTTTGCGATGCTGGCGAGTTCGGTACTATTATTTTGAAATGGTTTTAACGCACTGGGTATATTTTCTTTCCATTCAATAATCGCACTGTACGACAAGCTAGGTACAAAAATAAGGCTTAAGCACAATGCTCGATAGTTAAAGTATTTCATTTTCATCCTGAACTATGAATTTAGACTTTTTATTTTGTGTCATTTTAAATCGTGTGATGCTTTCATCAATAGTGCGATGATGTAATCAACAGTATTCATTAAAACGACAATTCGATTTCAGGTAAAGTGGTGTAATATCTTTGCTTAAGAAAATCGATTGTTGAATCCCCTATGTCTGATACTCAACCAGTTTTATCTGTCCGTTACTTCTTAAATTTACAAGAGTCTCAGGATGGTTTTGCATTAGCTACTTTTGGCAAAAAACAATTTACGCGTTTTTTAACGCCACTTGTCAGTATTGCGATCGTGATTTGGGGGCTTTATCTTGGATTAGAGGGTGTAGGACGCTATTACGTGGCTTTAGGCACGTTCTTTATCTTTTTACAAATCGTTATGCGTTACTGGTTCTTACCTATGATGTTCAAGCGTCAGTTTGAAAAATATCAATTTGGTAAGACTGAACAAGGTATCGATTTGTTTCAAAACTCTGCCGAGCTTTTTTCAAGTGGTCGTCCTAAACAAGCATTTGCCTACAGTGAAGTACAAAAATTTGTAGTGGGTAAATTGACCTATATGCTTGAACTCAAAAATCATACAGTGGTCATTATTCCAAAACGTGCATTTGAGTCTGATGTAGATAGAACACTGTTTGAAAATACATTCCAAAAACGTTAAGTTTAGATGAGTTCATTATTCAAACTATAAATAAGAGAGATTTTCATGAGTGCAGTTCCATCAAAAATTGTATGTGTCGGTCGCAGTTATGCTGCGCATGCTCAAGAATTAGGTAATGCGATTCCTGATCAACCTGTCTTATTTATCAAGCCGCCGAGTAGCTTGGTGTCCTTAGCAGAAGGGATTGATTGGAATCGTGCATTGGGACAGTGTCATCATGAATGTGAACTTTCATTACGAATAGATCGACCGCTCAAAAACGTTAAGGATCCTCAAGAGGCATTAGCAGCAGTAGGTGCAGTCACCCTTGGTTTGGATTTGACTTTAAGAGATCAACAAGATCAGCTTAAAAAGAAAGGACAACCTTGGGAACGTGCGAAAGCATTTGATGGATCTTGTATTTTGGCAGATTGGATTTCGCTTGATCAGGTCCCAGCATTAGATCAAGTCCAGTTTAAGCTCGAAATTAATGATCAACTTAGGCAACATGGTGATACGGGGTTACTGATTTTTAAATTAGGAGCGCTTTTGGCAGAAATCAGTCAAAACTTTAGCTTAATGTCTGGTGATGTTGTCATGACGGGTACGCCTGCAGGTGTGGGACCATTAGAATCGGGTGATCAGCTCAAAATGACTTTGACTGGCTTAAAACAAGATTTTGTGTGGACTACGCAAGTGCATTAATGATGCATCAAGCTCAATTAAAAAGGATGATGGTTCATCCTTTTTTTATGGCTAGAGATTGTCTGAGTTGATGTTTTTACGAAACTGTTGGGGCGTGATGTGCATCCAGCGTTTAAACATATTGATAAAGGCTGAGGCGTTGGCATAGCCCAAATCTAGAGCAATATGTTCAACGGTTTTATTTTCAGACAATAAGCTTAATGCTCGTGTAATTTTAAAGCGTTGACGCCATTCATTGAGCGACATCGAAATTTCAGCTTCACATAGGCGAGATAAAGTGCGCTCACTCATATTCACCATTTGAGCATAATCTCTCAGTGGACGCTGATCACTGAGATGCTCATGCATGTAGGTAAATATCGTTTGTAATGCAGGATGATCAGAATGGGGTAAGTAGCTTTTGAGCAGTGGTGAACTTTTTAATTGATCCAGCAAAACCATTAAGAGTCGTTGATATTCGGGTTGATCATATTTGAAATAAGTTTTTCTGAGTTCATTGAGTAGCGCCGTCACTAAGGGGGAGCTTAGTAAAATACCTGATTGTTTGGGCAGTGCATCACACAGGCTTTCATGCACGTATAAGGTGGCATGAGAAACAGCTGTGAGATTAATACTGCTGTGATGCAGATGCGGCGGTAGCCAAATTCCGTAGGGCGGAGGTGTTAAATATTGATTTTGATCAATATGAACTTCCATTACACCATCAAATGCATAGATAAATTCGCCCCATGCATGACCGTGTTTAGGATATTCCGAATGGGCTGGATCATTACGGAATGTTAGCCAAAGATTCTCTTGGATATGATCATAATTATCTAACTGAACGAATGATTCATGTGGATGGCGTTTTGGCATATTAAATTGCCTGAATAAATGTATTTGTTGTCTATTTTGAATTATATATTCTAATTCAGTCAGCAGTATAGTGACGACTTGTTTGTGTGAAGAGTGCCACTCATGGGTGAGCGAAGAGGTCTTGACCTTCAGGCGTCAAGCTTAATGATCGTATTGTGTTTAGTCTGGGGTTTACAGCAAATTGTCTTGAAACTTGCAGCTACTGATATTAGTCCTCTGATGCAAATCGCATTGCGCTGTGGTTTGGCAACCTTGCTTGTCGTTCCATTATTGTATCGACAACGAGTGCAACAACTGTTCAATTACCGTTATGTTGTTCCTGGAATTTGGTTAGCCTTTTTATTTTCTGCAGAATTTTATTTGGTTGCTGAGGCACTCAGGTACACCAGTGCTGCGCACACTGTTGTTCTGCTCTATACCGCGCCTATTTTTGTGGCTTTAGGCTTACATTGGAAAGTCAAAGCTGAAAAATTGAATAATCTGCAGTGGTTTGGTATTTGTTTCGCATTTCTTGGCATCGCTTATACTTTTTTAGTGCGTGATCAAGCTCAGAGCCAACTCAGCCTTATTTTATGGGGAGATTTTCTTGCTCTAATGGCGGGGATGATGTGGGCATTGACTACGATTTCTTTAAAATTTTCAACGCTTTCAGAGGCACCGCCTACTCAAACATTATTTTATCAATTGCTTGGGGGCTTTATTTTTTTATTACCCTTAGCTTTTTGGACTGGACAAGCAGATGTGCGCTGGTCACAACTGACGTTTCTGAGCTTAACATTTCATGCGGTTGTCATGTCTTTTTTAAGTTTACTGTTATGGTTTTGGTTGTTACGAACTTATTTAGCAAATGGCTTAGGTGTGTTTTCGTTTTTAACCCCCATGTTCGGCATGTTGTTTGGTGTCTGGCTATTAGATGAGGAGATCGAAACGAGTTTCTTGGTCGGTTCTTGTATGGTTCTTGCAGGGATTATGATTGTATCTTTGCACCGTTATTTGAGAATTTATCTTGATCGAATCAGCGCAAGAATTGGAGCATTCCATTGAATCAGTATACATGGCTGGGATTAAGCTCGATTTTGATTTGGGCCTCGTTGGTTGCGGTGGTGAAACTTGTAACTGAATCATTAAGCCCGGTACAGGCGGTGGCACTGATCTATAGTTTTAGTGCATTGTTCATGTTATGGAAAAATGGCTTTCCCAAGCTTTTACTCATGCCTAAAAAATACCTATTGGGCTGTGGTGCTCTTTTTGTTGGCTATGAAATCCTATTTTTAATTTCGATTGCTCTTTCAACACATCGAGAACAGGTATTAATTATTGCAATGATTAATTATCTTTGGCCTCCTTTGCTGATTGTATTTTCGATTCTTGCACGGCAATTGAGCGCGAATATTTGGGTGATTACTGGCTTTGCATGTGCCATTCTTGGGTTAATGATGGTTGTTAATCCAGATATTCTCGAGCCGAAAAGCATATTGGTGGCCGTGCTTGAAAATCCATTGGCGTACTCATTTGCTTTCATCGGCGCCGTACTATGGCCTTTGTACAGTATATTTACCAAGAAATATGCAGAAGGTCATAATGCTGTTCCATTTCTTTTTCTAATGACTGCAGTTGGGTTGTGGGCTGTACATTTTGTGATGCGAGAACCGTTTGTTGAGCTGAATTTGATGACATGGCTGATGGTTGTAGTCATTGGCAGCTTAATTGGCTTGGCTTACAGCAATTGGAACCAAAGCATGCAATATGGACATCTCAAAATTTTAATTTTGGCAACGTATTTTATGCCCATTTTTTCAAGTCTGATGTCGATGCTGATTCTAGATGTGCAACCTCTAATGAGCTTTTGGATCGGTTGTGTCTTAGTGACCTTAGGCGCACTTATTTGTTGGCAATCTACACGTCCATATAATCCGTCTACGAAATAAGAAAAGACCTATAGAGGTCTTTTCTTATTGCAAGAGTTTATTTTTCTTCAAGTATGGTCGATAGCGGTACGGAGAGCTTTGCAGCCAGATAATCATCAGCTTCAATCAGTGCAGGACCAATACGGTTCATCCATACATCATCTTCATGAATTTTTCCGATATCATTTTTATCAGGCAGCGTATAAGGCAATGATTTATAAAATGACCAAAAATCAAGATGATCTAAATTTCTAACCAAAACATATTCATTATTATCTGTACGTTTAATAATATTCTGCTGTTCCAATAGATTGACATATTTAGGCCAGCGGCCAATTTCACCGCGTCCTAAAATATCAAGTGCCTCCAGATCGGTTACGGTTTTACCTTGTTTTTGTTTTTTATAGAATAACTCAAGCATATCTAGAAGCATGAGAATTGGATGGCGCGTTTCGGTCTTACCTGTATGAAATGCTGTGAGGGCATAACTTATCTCAACACCAAGCAGTACGATGTTCCAAGAGAGATAAATCCACAACAGGAAAATTGGAACTGCTGCAAAAGCACCGTAAACCAACTGATAACTGGTAAAGTTAGTCATCACGAAGCCGAATAAATTTTTCAGTAACTCGAAGGTAACAGCACTAAAAATCGCAGCAATCATGGCTGCTTTTATTGGAACAGAGCGGTTTGGAATCGTCCAATACAAGGCAAAAAAACCAAATGCGGTGAGTGCAAATGAGATGACCCATAAAATAAAAGTGCCATTCAATTCATAACCTGCAAAATTATTGCTTAGGATGTTCATAGACGCTAAAGTCGATGAAATCACAAAAGCCGAACCCAGCAGGATTGGTCCCAGTGAAATGATGGTCCAATAGCGCATAAAACCAATAATGCCATTACGCGTTTCTGTCACACGCCAAATACGATTGAATGCTGTCTCAATGCTAGTGAGCATCATTACTGTGGTAAAGAATAAAAACAGCACACCAATAATGGTTAAGTTGCTCGAATTGTCAGTAAATGCATTCAATGCTTTGTCAAACGCGATACTGGTTTTAGGCAGAAAATTACTGTAGATCAATTGTTGTAATTGTTGCCGAGCAGGTTCTAATGCTTTAATCGATGAAATGATAACCAAGAATACGGTCAACATCGGCACGACAGCGAAAAGTGTGGTGTAAGTTAAAGAGCCTGCTTGCTCACGACAATTGTTAGCTTCAAAGCGTCGTAGTACAAACAAAATAAACTGAAACCATATTTTATTGTAGAAAGGTAACTTTTTTAAGATTTCCGCCATAAATAATGAGTCTCGAGTATTTTTTAGTTAAAATTCTGTACGTTCGTTGCACAGCTTAACCAAATTTTAAAAAAAATACCGTATAGTTTTCTTTTTTCATTGGATGATCTTTTTATGCAAGCATATGTTCTAGTTTTGTATTACAGCAAATATGGTTCAACCAAGGAAATGGCACATTTAATTGCTCAAGGAATTGAATCTACTGGAATGCTTGCGAAAATTAGAACAGTTCCACAGTTGGCAACAGTGGTGACCGAAGCAGCACCAAGTATTCCAGAGGAGGGCGATATTTATGCGACTTTGGATGATCTTCAACATTGTTCGGGACTTGCATTAGGATCACCAACTCGATTTGGCAATATGGCATCAGAAATGAAATATTTTTGGGATCAAACAACGAGTTTATGGCTCAGTGGTGCATTGCATAATAAACCTGCTTGTGTATTTGGTTCATCGGGCTCTATGCACGGCGGGCAGGAAAGTACATTACTGACTATGTTGCCACCTTTGTTTCATCATGGAATGTTGATTTTGGGTTTAACCAATGCCAACCCAGCTTTATCGAATACAAAATCAGGTGGGACACCCTACGGTGCTACACATGTCAGTGGTCCTAGACACGATCAATCTCTAAGCCAAGATGAAAAATCACTGTGTATCGAGCAAGGGAAACGATTAGGTGAAGTGGCGTTGCAAATGTTAAAGAAATAATTTTAAAGATTATTTTATCATGCATAAAAAAAGTGAGCTTCTCGCTCACTTTTATTTTGAAATATGTTTTTGTTCAAACCGGTGTTTGCACTTTTTGCATTGGTAATCGAGGAAAACATTTTTATCGACGATTTCTCCCGCTTTTTTTCCAAAACGATGACCTAAAAAGCCACCAGTCACACCCACACTGATTGCACCAACAAAAGTGCCAATTGTGCCACCCATGATTACACCTAAAGGGCCCGCAACAGCACCAATGGAAGCACCAATAGAAGCCCCTGATGCAGCACCACCCACAGTACCCGCAGTTGTACCTGCTGCGGAAAGAAGAACACCACCTGTTTTTTGCAGTAATTGTTCATGGTTGCGTTTTTCAATATCAGTTGAACCGCATTTTGGACAGTGTATTTCTAAGTTTTCAGTCATTTAGGATTGCTCTAATCTATACATCCATTTATTTAAAAGATTCTAGCATTGCGCTTAAAGTTGCAACATGGCCGAATGTAGAAAAACTGTAATGCCAGACAAAATAAAAAATTGATTTGAAAATAGATTAATTTAATTTTTAAGGATAAAACCATATTTTATGAGCAGGATGGCTTAGATCTTGAACTGAATAACTAAGCGCAAATAGTGATTTAATTTTTTTCGAAGTTTGGCTTATTTTTTTATTCCAATCAAAAAAATTACCAAGACAATGAAAAAATTATTTGTACTAAGCACCATTGTGACATTGAGTTTTAGCCTCATTGCATGCTCAAAGGAAAAGCCTACTGAGCTTAAGGGTCAAGATGAATCAAAAGAAAAGTTAACAACCTTGAATATTGGTTATCAAAAAGCGGCGCTTAAATTCATCGTTGCAAAACAAAATAAAACTTTTGAGCAGGCATTCCCTGGTGTGAAAATTCAATGGAAAGAATTCCCGGCAGGTCCTCAAACACTAGAAGCATTAAATGTCGGTGCTATAGATGTGGGGTATACAGGGGATACACCTGTAATTTTCGCACTTTCTGCAGGTAAACCAATTCAATATTTAGCTTATGAAAATGGATCTAAAAACTCACATAGCTTGCTCTTACCCAAAGACAGTACGATTCAAAGCTTAAAGGATCTAAAAGGTAAGCGCATTGGTGTTACACAAGGTTCAAGTGCGCATTACTTTCTCTCACAAATATTAGATCAAGCTCAATTGAGCTGGTCTGATATTCAACCCGTCTGGTTAACGCCTGCAGATGCACGAGCTGCTATTGATAAAAAATCACTCGATGCTTGGGCGATTTGGGATCCTTATGCAAGTGCTGCTTCGCTTAAAGGTGATACACGTGTTCTTATTGATTCAAAAGCTTTGCCATTGGCATATAGCTTCTATTTGTCTTCACCAAAATTTTTAAAACAACATGCGGTTGAAGCCCAAAAAATTGTGCAAACATTAAATCAAGTAGATGATTGGATCAATCAACACCCAGATCAAGCCGCAAAAATTTTGGCGCAAAGTACAAGCTTGGACGAAAATATTACCAAACTGGTTTTAGAAAAAAGAAATATTCCTGCTTATGCCAAACTGGTCGATACAGATACAGTCACGGCGCAACAAAAAATTGCAGATTTGTTTTATCAACTTAAACTCATTCCGAATGCCGTGTCTTTAAAAGATCATGTGTGGACTGGGCAAGAGTAAGTGATTGAACGTGAATCATATTTTTATAGACGCATAAGTATCCAATTTAAATGATTTCAAAAGCATTCATCTTTCAGTCATTAATACAATGAAGTATTAGAAAGATGAGTGCATCATGACTCAACCATTAAAACAAAGCTTAAACGCATTTCCTATTCTGAATTTAAGTCAATTTGATCAATCATCAACGCAAGCAGATTTTCTGCAACGACTTGCACATATCGCCAAGGATATTGGTTTTTTTTATTTGACAGGTCATGGCATTTCAGCTGTAAAAATTTCAGAGATTCAGCGTATTACTCGGCAGTTTTTTTCGCTGCCACAAGAACAAAAAGATGAAATCGCTATGATTCATTCCCCGCATTTTCGAGGGTATAGTCGAGTAAATGCCGAAGTTACACGTCTGCAACCTGATTTTAGAGAACAAATAGACATTGGTTTTGAACTAGCAGCATTAGAACCTGAAACTGGACCGATATGGAGACGTTTGCAGGGACCAAATCAGTGGCCTTCGAATTGGCCTGAGTTTCAACGCGTAGTCACCGCATGGCAACGAGATCTCAGACAAGTTGCAATTAAATTATTAAAAGCTTTGTTGCTTTCATTGGGGCAGCAGGACACAGCACTTGATCAATTGATTACAGGCAGTCCACATGAACTACTCAAGCTGATTCATTATCCCCCAATTGATCAAATGAATCATCAGGGTGTAGGGCCTCATAAAGACTCCAATATTTTAACTTTACTTTTACAAGACCAGATCGGAGGACTTCAGGTCTTAAGTCAAGGCAAATGGATTGAAGTACCATTTGTTGAACACGCATTTGTCGTCAATATCGGTGAGGTTTTAGAGCTTGCTACGAATGGTTATTTGATTGCAAATCAACATCGAGTCATATCTCCAACGAATGCAGATCGGTATTCGGTTGCTTATTTTCTTTCTCCCAATTTATTTGCTGGTGAAATTCCGCTTTTAAATCTTGCAGATAATTTAAAAGCGCTTGCACAAGGACCAGAGACAGATCCGCTGAATCCTTTACTGAGAAATGTAGGAGAAAACTGTATCAAAGGTCGACTTAGATCTCATTTAGACGTTACTGAAAAATATTATCCAGCGCAATTTAAACAACTCAAACAATCAACAACAATATCGAGTAAATGATGAAGTCAAAATACGCCCAATTTTTATTTATTATTTTTGCAATTCTCATTATCAGTGCATGTAGTGCTCAACCTGAATCTCAAAAAACAAAGCAAACACAACCAACAATCGTGATTGGATCACATGGATCGGATGTTGATATTTGGAGATATATCGCGGATTCTGATCAGGCGAAAACAGCAAATGTTGGCATTGAGGTGAAAGAAATTAATGACGGTGTGGCTTTGAATCAAGCTTTGCTCGATGGTGAAATTGATGTAAATGCATTTCAGTCTTGGGCGTATTTCAAAGAATTTAATGACTTGAATCATCATAAGCTTGCTGTCTTGGCGACCACTTATTTAGAGCCTATGGGTTTATATTCTCAAAACTACAAGTCACTAACTGCTTTGCCTGATCGGGCCTTAATTGCAATTCCAAATGATGTGGCGAATACAGCACGTGCATTAAGGTTATTAGAAAGTGCTCAGCTAATTACACTTAAGCCTGATTTTAATACGATTTCTGGAACTCTTGAAAGTATCCAGTCAAATCCGAAATCACTTCAATTTAAATTGGTCAAAGGTGCACAACTACCACGTGTATTGTCTGAGGTGGATTTAGCCGCAATTGGAAATACTATTGCTCTAGAAAGTGGACTAAATGTAATAACAAATGCGATATTTAAAGAAGAGGTTACTGATAAAGCTTTAGAAAATGTCAATATACTTGCAGTGCGTAAAGATCGATTGAATGATCCACAATTTCAAAAACTTTCAAATCTTTACCATCAGCCTTACGTTGAAGATTATATTCAAAAGCATTTTGGTGGTACAAAATTGGGTATTTAACTTGATCCTGCCACATTAAAATAAAAAAAGCGCCGTTAGGCGCTTTTTTTAATTGATGTTCAAAATTATTCTTGAACAAAAGTCACTGTCCCATTTGCAAGTGATTCAACACGAGCAAGTGATTCAACTCGGTAACCTTTTTCAAGTAAAAGATCACGGCCAGGTTGGAACGACTTTTCAATCACGATACCAATCCCGACAACCTCAGCTTCAGCTTGGTGAATCAAATCAGCTAAACCTAAAGCTGCTTGTCCATTCGCAAGAAAGTCATCGATCACAAGAACCTTATCTGTTGCTGCAATGTGCTTCTTAGAAATAGCAATTGTGCTTTCTACTTGCTTTGTAAATGAGAATACTTTTGAACGATATAAATCATCTTTTAAAGTTAAAGATTGATACTTACGTGCAAAAATTACCGGTACACCAAGTTCCAAGCCAGCCATCACAGCAGGTGCGATACCTGAAGCTTCAATTGTGATGATTTTGGTGATGCCTGCATCTTTGAATAGACGAGCAAATTCTTGACCAATTTGTTGCATCATCACTGGGTCGATTTGGTGGTTTAGAAAAGAATCAACTTTTAAAACCTGATCAGATAGAACGATACCTTCGTTTAAGATTTTCTGTTCTAGTGCGTACACGGGAGAATCCTCTAGGGCAGGTGCCTTTTTAAGCAAAGACGTATTTTAAAAAGCATCTGCAAAAAAGCAAGTAAAAAATGCCTTAATTTTGTGGACCGTTATACCCTGTCAGTAAGAGCCCGTATGAAGATTTCTTATCTTGGTGTGTGACTTTCACTGGTAGATAGTCCAATTTCGGAGACAGCCAAAAAATCGTTTCACGACCTGGTTTATCATGTTTCATCACTACTTTGATGGTATCAAACGTGCCGTACTTGGTTTCCACTTTTTCAGTGCCTTGTTTGACGAATCGACGTGATTCAACTTCTTTAGCATCTGCAATCCAATATTGCGATTTTAAACCGTTATTTTTGAGGTCTTCACGAATTTGCAATTCTGCATTTAACTCATCCAGTACACCAGATTTCCATGCAAATGAGCGTTGCTCTTTATCTTTGGTGGTGTTAATGGTTTTGGCACTCGGATTAAATTTAATGCTCATTGTATTGTTATGAACCAAAATTTTACTGGTGCGACTGAAATTGGATGATTGAATCTGATTATTGTTGAATGTGAAGTTACTGGTTTCAGTCGCTGAAGCAATACCACCTGCTTTAGCTGCAAAAACGTAATTCCATGTGTTACCTGATTTTTTCAAGGTTCGTGTTGCTGACCCCAAGTTTTTACCATTGTATGCAAACTGATAAGAGGCTTGGAAGGGCGTCATGGCAAGCGCTTGACTTGAATAGCCTGTGAAAAGCACGGCTGTACCTACACTTGCAATCACACTCAAAGTTTTAAACGATTTAAATGCCATAAATATTTTCCTTTACCTTCGTATCGAAGGATCACTTGAAGTTTTATTATCTCTGATAAATAAGGAGAAATAATCAATAATCACAGTGAAAATGTATTTTTCTGTAGCTTAAGCTTTATGACGACATCAAAACGCTGCGCTCTAGTCGTCCTTTTGTTTAATTGGTGTAATGTGATCACTTTCCACTTCATCAGATTTAGATTTGAATCGATCAGTATTCATTTTGCTGAATAAAGCCATCAAATTTACATTACCAATCACCACCAATTCTGTTTCACGAAGTTCTGCATGGTTGACGTGTACTTTGCCCAATGTTTCAATGATCGAGCGATTTTTTCCGAGCCACTGATTTAAATCGAGATGTAAGAGATCGTCCTTGACTTTAATGACATTAAACCGCTCTAAAATCATGCCAAGTGGATCTTTACGAAGAATTTTTTGATAGAAAAATAGGGCAGAGCGGAATGCAATTTTCATCCAAAAGGTTTGAAATTTTGCTTCAATGACTTCGGTTTCACTAATTTGTTCAAATACAATCAGTTGTACATCTTTATTCAATTCCATTTGAATCAGCTTTAAATCTACAGAGAGAATGGTATAAAGCCCTTTCACATTCAAAGTGGCATAGAGTCGAAGCCAATCGTCGTGTAAATCAGCATGTAAGTCTTCAAGGATGCTGACATTGTCGGTCACAAAGCGCTTGAAAGTCGCATTTAAAAAAACTTGAGAGACAGGAAATTCACGTTCTTCTTCAATAAACCCTTCAGCCTTTTGATAGACTTTACGAAATTTGTTCGCGATATTTGAAATAATCGTTGGCATAAGTGAAGTTCCATTACCTCTAAATCTTGTGAGATGTCAGCTAGTGTATATCTTGTAGGTGATTACTGCCGAAGGATAACAGCTTATCCAATTGCGATGTAATGTTTACAAAGACGTTTATTATGGTTTTGATGGTCAGGCGTTATTTAAGTTTAATCTATTGGTTTCGCATGACTTTATCTTATTTTATCTGAAGAACTTGCTCAATATTTAACTCATTTGTCTAAAATATGTCATCAATATAAAGATCAACTCGATTTATTCAGATTGATAAGCGCGCTGAATCTGACAGACCTCAATCGAATACGTGTCATACCATGATAGGCGACCTTTTTGTTGGGCATAAAGATGTTGGGTGTCTTGATGCCAAGCTTGAATATCTTCTAACCGACTCCAATAAGAAAGACTGACTTCATTATCCTTCTCTTGATAGCTTTCAAACTTTGTACAATGGTAATCATGCATCGCTTTATGCCGCATTTGGCTAGCCAATATTACATATTCATCATCAATATTTTTTATTTTAGCTTTGAAGATGACAACGAAGTTCATTTTTGAATACTCATTTATTATTTTAATTTGCTTCCCGAATAACGGGAAGCATAGACCGAAGTCATTGAGGAGTGTTATTCGTCATCCAAAAGCAGGTAAGGATTTTCAAAACCTAGTTTTTGTAAAATCTCAATCTCAATTGCTTCCATTTCCTCAGCATCTTGTTCAGAAGTTTCATGATCATAGCCCATCAGATGTAAAGTACCGTGAACCAACATATGAGTGAAATGTGTTAATGGTGCTTTAAATTGTTCTTCTGCTTCACGAAGCACAACGGGAATACAAATCACCAGATCTCCGATAGGGAAACTGTCTAGAATTTCAGCCATTTCATCTGGTAAGTCGCTTGGAAAAGATAAAACATTGGTTGGCTTATCTTTACCACGATATTCAAGGTTAAGTTTGTGACTTTCTTCGACATCTACGCAAGCTATACCAATTTCACAATCGCTTTGTGTATCAATATGACGAAGGGTGGTTTCAATAATTTTTTTAACATACGCACGTTTGAGCACCAAGCTTGATGCTTCAAACGATTGTTGTAATGAGAGACTGAGTTTCAAAATCTTGCCTTGAGCGTGATTAGATTTAAATTACTCTGCATCTTGATGCTGAGCATCAGCAGCAGAATCATTTTCTGATATGAGTACTTCTTGACGCGCTTTACGTTCCGCACGTGCTTCAGCAGTTAAACGATGTTGTTCACTGTCCCAACCTTCGTATGCTTCTACAATTTTTTGTACAAGCTGGTGTCTTACAACATCACGTGAGTGAAAACGTGTGATATGGATTTCTTTAATCTTTTCAAGCACACGTAATGAATGTGCCAAACCAGACTGTTGTCCACGTGGTAAATCCACTTGAGTAATGTCACCGGTAATGACTGCACGCGAACCAAAACCAAGACGAGTTAAGAACATTTTCATCTGTTCTGGCGTTGTATTTTGAGCTTCATCTAAAATGACAAAGGAGTGATTGAGTGTACGACCACGCATATATGCAAGTGGGGCTACTTCAATAATTTGACGCTCAATTAATTTTGCCACTTTTTCAAAGCCAAGCATTTCATACAGGGCATCATAGAGTGGGCGTAAATAAGGATCAATTTTCTGTGATAAGTCACCTGGCAAGAAGCCAAGTTTTTCACCAGCTTCCACAGCAGGGCGAACTAAAAGAATACGTTGAATTTCATTGCGTTCAAGCATATCAACGGCAGCAGCTACAGCCAAATAGGTCTTACCTGTACCCGCTGGACCAATCCCGAAAGAAATATCACTTTGAAGAATACGTTGTACATAGCGTTTTTGGTTGGCCCCCCGTGGATTAATGCGGCCCTTACGGGTTTGGAGCCAGACTTCGTCAAGTCCTGTGTGTTCTTGATTAGGATCCAATTGTAATTCATGATCAGTCTGGCTGCCTTGAATCATTAAATGAATCAAATCAGAGCTGATTTGTTGAGAAACTTCAGCTTCGGCGTATAAGCGCTGAAGTAAGCTTTCAACTCTCTCGACTTCATCAATTCCACCGTCAATAAAAAAACTATCGCCACGCTGACTGATTTTTACATCTAAACGTTGTTCAATTTGTTTCATATGACCGTTGTACGCGCCAAGCATGGTTTGTAAACGGTCCATTGAAACACCGGGAAAAGCCACTGTACGTCGAATCGCTGCAGTCAAGAGATTTCCTTTAGAGTCTATTAATCTATACCTCTACATTACGCCACGTCAGGTTCAAGATTCAAGAGTTCACCGTAAACTAAATTTAAGGTTTTAATCTCTGTAATCTCAATCTCTGCAAAGCGTCCAAGCCAAGAGGCATCACCAATAAATGTTACTAAACGTGTATTGTCTGCGGTTCCTACCAATAAGTTTGGATCGTGTTTTGAAACGCTCTCAATGAGCACACGTTGGACAGTACCAAGCATAGCATCAGTTTTTTGGATACTTGACTGCTTAATCCATTGTTGAACTTTAGCCAAGCGCTCTTTTTTAACATCTTCAGGTGTTAAATCTTCCAGCTCTGATGCTGGTGTACCAGGACGTTTCGAGTAGATGAAACTATAAGAATGATCAAAATCTAAGTCTTGAATAAATTGATATGTCTCTTCAAAGTTAGCATCAGTTTCACCAGGGAAGCCAATAATAAAGTCTGAAGACAAATGCATATCAGGGCGTACCTGGCGTAATTTAGCAATCTTATCGATATAAACGTCAATCGTGTGGTTACGCTTCATCGCCTTCAATACATCATTTGAACCACTTTGAACTGGTAAATGAAGGTGAGAAACCATCTGTGGTAGGTCACGATAGCATTGGATAAGGTCATCATTGAATTCTAATGGATGAGATGTCGTATAGCGAATACGACCAATGCCTGGAATTTCCGCCACTAGACGAAGAAGATCAGCAAACGTACAGATTTCACCTTCGAATGTTTCTCCGCGGTAACCATTTACGTTTTGACCGAGTAAAGAAACCTCACGTACGCCCTTTTCCGCAAGACCAGCAATTTCAGCAAGTACATCATCTAGGGGACGAGAGACTTCCTCACCACGAGTGTATGGCACCACGCAGAATGAACAGTATTTTGAACAGCCTTCCATAATCGATACGAAAGCTTTATAACCTTCAACGCGAGGTTCAGGTAAGAAGTCGAACTTTTCGATATCTGGAAATGAGATGTCTACCAGTTTGATTTTCTCTTTTTTCGGCTTTTCAATTTGATCCGTATGCTGATCAAGCATTTGTGGCAAACGGTGAAGTGTTTGTGGACCAAATACCATGTCGACATAAGGTGCACGTTTTTGGATATTGTCACCTTCTTGAGATGCAACACATCCACCTACACCAATCACCAAATCAGGATTTTTTTCTTTCAGCTTGCGCCAGCGACCTAATTCTGAAAATACTTTTTCTTGCGCTTTTTCACGAATTGAACAGGTATTCATTAAAAGAATATCTGCATCAGCAGGGTCTGTTGTTAATACATAACCGTGTGAATCACCTAGCAAGTCGGCCATACGATGACTGTCATACTCATTCATCTGACACCCTTGCGTTTCGATATACAGTTTTTTGACTGCACCATCGATGGCTGGGGTGTGCTGTGGCTGGGTAACAGTGTTTTCTGAGGCAGCTGGGGCACTATTCGGAATGAAGGTTTGAACCGTCATGAAGGCTCCTATCCTATAAAAAGGGATAAATATGTTCCGGTGAAGTATGGGGGAATCCCACACTCGATAAAAGCGAGCTATTTTACAGTATTTGTACTACGGGTTGAACAAATATATAAATCAGATCAAGTTTATGGATTTACAGTAAAAATACTTTAAAATAATAGTGGTTAATCAGCGCTTTACATAACAGAACAGTACTTGATCATTAGAGTATTTAAAATACATTTTAAAATTGCCAAGCGCTGCAAAAGAGTTGATCATGCAAAAAAGCATGTCCAAATGTAGCGACGAGTTAAAGTTGAGAAGAGAAGCGTGTTAAAAAAAGCAGTGAAGCAAAACCAGTTAAAACAATATTTAATGGGGCTGATAACACTAGGTTGTTTGCCCGTTGCTCATGCGGCTGAAGAGCAATTTAATGAGGCGATTAAATTTGCGAACTCGGGTAATACAGCTCAGCTCGAATATTATCGTTCTGCAATGCAAAATGATGCGCTTGGATATTATCCAGAATATTGGATGTTGAATAATAATTTAGGCTTCCAACCCGCAACGAATATTATCAGCTTTGCACAGCGCTATCCTCAATCTGCAATGGCTGAAAAATTAGCTGCTGATTATGTCGAAGAAAAGGTAAAACAAGCGGATTTCAAGACAGCTCAACCTGTTTTACCTTATGTCACCAATCCTGACCAAGCTGAAAGCTGTGCGGTTGCGCAAGTACGAGCAAAAAATGGCGATACATTGGTGTACGCGGAATACAAAGATGTCTGGCTTACAACAGAGTCGCAGCCAGAATCGTGTAATGGTTTAGGTCGCTTAATGCTAAGTAGTCCCTTACTCACCACCACTGATCGTCAACAGCGCTTGTTTGCGCAACTTAGAGCGGGCCAGTCTGGTCCAGCGATCGCAACAGCACAAACTCTGGGTTTAAACTTGTCATTAGCACAATTAAATCAAATTCAGGCAGATCCTTTGAATTATTTATGGTCTGCGACCAAAGGAACAACAGTAGATTATGCTTATTTGGTGTTTGCTTTAGGTCGTGCTGCAGATGCTGACTTGAACACGGCGCTTCAAAATCTTCCTCGTGTCGTGCAAGGTGTTCCTGCAGATGTTCAAAAGTATATGTACCGCACGGTGGCGTATATTGGAGGCACGACAGTGATGAAAAATAATTTTAATCCTGAAGTGCTGAAGAACTTTGATTACAGTTATGGCGTGCCTTTTACACCAGAAGAGGCTGAAATTTACGCGCGTCAAGCGATTCGTTTTGGTGAGTGGGAAAGTGTGTTGCGCGCCATAGATAGTATGAGCGTTACGCAAAAACAAGAAGATCGCTGGCAATATTGGATGGCGAGAGCGTATGAAAATCGCAAAGATCAAGCTTCCAAGCAAGCTGCAAAAAGTATTTATCAACGATTAGCTGCCGCTGGCGATGATTATCACAATCTGTTGGCAAAAGATCATTTAGGTATTCGTTATAATGAAGCACATGATCGGGCACAACCAAGCGCACAGGATATTCAACGTTTAGATCAAGATATTCACTTTAGACGTGCTTTTGCATTACGCAATATCAATGCTTCAGCAACTTACACAAACCGTGAATGGAATTGGGCTGTCCGCCAAGCTTATCTTAAGCAAGATGATGGTCTATTACTGGCTGCGGCAAAACGTGCCACAGAAATGGGGTGGTATGACCGTGCTATTTATGCGGCGGAAAGAACACTTAAACGTCATAACTATGCATATCGTTATGCGACACCACATCAAAATCTAGTGGTGACGCATAGTAAAAATGCAGGGATTGATCCTTCGTGGGCTTATGGTTTAATGCGTCAAGAAAGTCGCTTTGTAACCACGGCCCGTTCACATGTAGGTGCTGGTGGATTGATGCAAATTATGCCTGCAACAGCAAAAGATGTGGCACGAAAAATGGGTGAAACGTATAATCCTGCTGCATTATCAGATCCGAATACCAATATTCGTTATGGGACATATTACCTGTCAATGATTCAAGGTATGCTGAGTAACAGTCCAGTTCTAGCTACGGCTGGCTATAATGCAGGGCTGACTAGAGCACGCCGTTGGCAACCAGAGTTTAAAAGTATTGCGGCGGATCAATACACAGAGTCAATACCACTTCATGAAACACGTGACTATGTGAAGAAAGTTATGACCAATGCTGCTCATTATGGTGTTTTGCTTGGACAGGGGCCGCAAGCGATCGAAAGTCGTATGCCGCCTATTCCAGTAAGAAATACGCAATAGCATTTCAACTATTTTTGTGAGCTTTGATGAATCACACAAAACTGCTGTTTAGTCGTCAACACACTTACCTCCTCAGTAGTTTGAGCGTAGGGGCTTTGTTGTGTTCAGCAGATGTGATGGCATCAGGGAAAGGTTTACAAGGATATGTGCTTCAAGTACAGATGACACCTGCCATTTGTGCATTAGATCGAACAAAAGCGAAACACCGTAAATGCCTAGAAGGATATTCACTGACGATAAAGGGTCTTATCCCAGAAACCAGTCGTCATGATTGCCAAACGAGTTCATCTGCCACCTTGGCACCGCTACAGAAGAGGGTTGTTGCTAGGGTGATGCCTGATGAGCAGGCTAGAATTAGGCTGTGGGCCAACTATGGTGGTTGCGTTCCAATGAATGCCAGTCAGTATTTTCGTACCATTATTAATCATGCAGACCAATTAAAAGTTCCTGATTACTTAACAGGAGTGGATCGTAAAACAGTCTCTATCGCGACATTACGATCGCAATTCATCAAACTCAACCCAAAATTACCCAGCCAAGGTATTGAATTTCAATGCCAAAGCTTAAATGGTCGCCCGGTGTTAACGGGGGTTGAAATCTGTTATCGCACGAATGGTCAATTCAAGTCATGTGCATCTGATATTGTCTCAACATGCCCAAATACATTTGACATAGAGGGCGCCTACTAATTTATTTCCGCGAAGTTAATTTATATTTCCTATCAGACTTTTGTTGAAATTCATTCTCTTTTCAATGCATCTGTCAAAGTATTGGAGTACAATCTTCGCCGTTTATGATTATTAAGATTAGATAGAACAGCTATTTAATCGCATTGACTATCCTCTCAACTGGAGATAATTACATGAAGCAACCTGTTCGCGTTGCCGTTACTGGCGCTGCTGGTCAAATTGGTTACAGCCTTTTATTCCGTATCGCTAGCGGTGAAATGTTGGGTAAAGACCAACCAGTTATTCTTCAATTATTAGAAATTCCTGTTGAGAAAGCTCAACAAGCGCTTAAAGGCGTGATGATGGAACTTGACGACTGTGCTTTCCCATTATTGGCTGGCATGATCGGTACTGATGATCCTAAAGTTGCATTCAAAGATGCTGACTACGCGCTTCTTGTTGGTTCACGTCCACGTGGTCCTGGTATGGAACGTGCTGACCTTCTTAAAGTCAACGGTGAAATCTTCATCGGTCAAGGTCAAGCGCTTAACGAAGTTGCTAGCCGTGACGTTAAAGTTCTCGTTGTAGGTAACCCTGCTAACACGAATGCTTATATCGCAATGAAATCTGCTCCAGATCTTCCAGCGAAAAACTTCACAGCAATGTTACGTCTTGACCACAACCGTGCGTTAACTCAACTTGCTCAAAAAGCTGGTGTTGCAGTTTCAGACATCAAAAACATGACAGTTTGGGGTAACCACTCTCCAACAATGTATGCTGACTACCGTTTTGCTAACGTAAACGGCGAAAGCTTAAAAGACAAAATCAACGATGCTGCATGGAATAAAGACGTATTCCTTCCAACTGTTGGTAAGCGTGGTGCTGCGATCATCGAAGCACGTGGTCTTTCTTCTGCTGCTTCTGCTGCAAACGCTGCAATCGACCATATGCGCGATTGGGCTCTTGGCACAAACGGCGAATGGGTAACTATGGGTATTCCTTCTGATGGTTCTTACGGTATCCCTGAAGGCGTAATGTTCGGTTTCCCTGTAACTTGTGAAAATGGCGAGTACAAAATCGTTCAAGGTCTTGAAATTGACGAATTCAGCCGTGAGCGTATCAACTTCACGCTTAATGAGTTAGAAGAAGAACGTGCAGCGATTGCTGACATGGTTAAATAATTTAGTTTTCAACTAAATTAAAAAAGCACTCCGAATGGAGTGCTTTTTTAATGCACAAAACTTAACAATGCTTAAGAAATCCTTCTACATAGAACTTTGTACTGACATGTTATCTTGAACAAAATCATGAAAATTCAAGGAGCAATCCATGTTGGATATGGAAGTAAATCAAGAATTACTTTTTGAGCAATTGGGCTTAGATAGCTCACCTGAAGGGATTGATCAATTTATACAAACACATCGGCTTGATCCCAATACGCCGATGCATGAAGCTGATTTTTGGAATCCATCGCAACGCGATTTTATTATTAGTCATTGGAAAAAAGATAATGAATGGGCCATTGTCATTGACCAATTGAGTGAGCAGCTCACAAACGATACAAAGTGATGAAAATATAATCACAAATTGAAACAATAAACCCAGACTAAAAGCTGGGTTTTTTCATGGATTTTTTATAAGTTATTTAAATAATAATTTTATTAAAATCTGATAAGGGGAGTCTCTTGATGGAACATAAACCTTCCTTAGCGTTATTATTTTCTCAATTGGGGTTGGCAAATAGTCCAGCGGCAATTGAACTCTATATCCGTACACATCAGCTTTCCGCGCAACAAAATTTACATGATGCACCATTTTGGAATAAAGGTCAGCGTGACTTCTTAATTAGTCATTTAGTACAAGATGATGATTGGGCAATATGGATAGATGAACTTAATCAACAATTACATATGGATGCATATAAATTAAGAATGGCCTAAAAAAAAGCCCCTTTCATGGGGCTTTTTTTAATGCATCTTAGGTTTGGTTAACTGGATAAACCACTCTTGGTCATGAAATTGTTTGAAAGCAGGGTGAGTTCTTATCACCTCTAAATCATGATCAATAGTTTTAAAATATTTATTTAGCCAATGGCGTGTAAGTGCTGATTCTTTACGAGAAGCGCAAGCATACGCGAGATTAAAATAAACATCACTATGATTGGTCGATGTTAATGATTTTAAAATTTGCTGAGTGATGATCGCAAATTTTTCATCTTGAGTAATCTCAAAATACATCATGTAGGCTCTGGCTAACATCAGGGTAAGATTAATATACAAACGCATTGGCATTTCTTCGAAATCTACTCGACCTTGTTCAAGAAGAACAATCGCTTCTTGAAGAAAATGAATTTGTTCCTGACGAAGCTTACTCATACTGACCAGCTCTAAACGCAATTCGGCACGTTCAAAGGCAAGCTCAGGCGTATTTTTTTGTAAGTAAAGTTGGTCTGTTTCACCAATGCGTTGAATAATTAGCTTGGTATTTGATTGCATGGATGAGTCCTCATCAGGTTTAAAACCTATATGGAGGCAACTTCGAAAAAATAAAGCGCTAAATTAAAGTTCGTGCGGTCCTTAACCAAGCTGTAATCGAAAGACGTTGGTGGTGTGCAACAAGAACTTCATGTAATAAATCGCTTTGAAATAGAGCGATGCGATTAGGTTTAGGTTCAATAATATGCCACTGATTATTCTTATCTTGGAGCTTTAGTTGACCACCCCAATGCTGATGCCATTCCTCATGCAGATAAAAAACTGTCGACATCACACGACCATTTTTGCCTTGAGGGTTGTCTCGATGTAAAGCATAGAAATCACCAGGATTATAACAAGCGAAGTGGGCTTCGACTTCTTGAATGCCTAGATAAAATGCACGATTTAATTCCTGAGAGAGTAAATCTAAGGTTTTTATGTGTTGATGGGAAATTGATAGTTTTGGATCTAACCACAAAATGTGATCGCTGCGGATTGTGCTGACAATGCCATTTTGAATTGCTGCATTTCGAAAATCATCAAGATGGATTTGGCATTCATTTACAACGTTTTTTAAATAGCTTGGTGGGTATGCATGATCGATGATACTGAAGCCATGTTGATCTAAATCATCAAGGATTTGATCAACATTCCAATCCCCTGGGATGACAACTGCTTCCATATTTATCTCGCTATTTACTGTATAAAAAAAAGGTCAGCTATTTTAGAGTAATAATCGATTCTGAATGAAACACTTTTTCATGTTAAAATGATTGTTGATCTTAGGAATAATTGAAACATGAATTACCGTCACCATTTCCATGCTGGAAACTTTGCCGATGTCATGAAGCATGTATTGTTGCTTCAGATTTTGTCACGTCTTAATCAAAAAGATAAGCCGTATCGTTACATTGATACACATGGTGGTGCAGGTAAATACGATTTATCAACGTCTGCAGCACAGAAGTCGGGAGAGTTTTTAAATGGTATTCACCGTTTAGTTAAACTTGATGACTCAATTAAGCGTAATGCCCCTGAAGGTGTTAAGCAATATCTTAAAGTTGTAGAAGATATGCGTGCAGGTGCCGGAAAAGGCGCTTATCCGGGTTCGCCATGGTTCGCTTTGGAAGGAATGCGCGAAACAGATAAAGCAACAATTTTTGAGATGCAACGAGATGTATTTCAGCAACTTTACATGAATGTGCGTGATCGTCGGGCAGGTTTGCATGAGCGTGATGCTTATGAAGGTTTGCTCGGTGTGATTCCTCCAAAAGAAAAACGTGGATTGGTCATGATTGATCCACCATATGAGGTGGAGCGAAAGGATTTTCCGCAGTTGGTTGAACTCATCGCTACGGCATATAAGAAATGGCCTACAGGCGTATTTGCAATTTGGTACCCAATTAAAGATCGCGCAATGATTGATCGTTTTGAGAAAAAAATGATTAAGACTGGTATTCGCCGTCAATTGGTTTGTGAAGTATGTGTATGGCCAGACGATACACCTGTAGGATTAAACGGTTGTGGTTTATTGGTGATTAATCCACCTTGGAAGTTTTCTGAAGATGCAGATGAAGCATTGCAATGGCTTTTCCCGCACTTAAGAATGAGTGAAAATGGTGGTCATGCTGCCGTTCGTTGGTTGGTCGGCGAATAAGAATATTGAGAGATAAGGCTACAGTTAGGACGAATGACAATGACAAATATAAATAAACCTGAAACTGAATCTTCTCCAAGAAATGTTCCGGGCTTTGATGGTATTACTTTCGAAGTTGAAGAAGAGGAACATACGCAAGAAGGGCAAAAGGTTAAGCGTCGTGGGATTTATCTGTGGCCAAATCTGATTACTACTGCGGCATTGTTGTCAGGGTTTTACTCAATTATTGCAAGTATGAATGGCGAATTCACACAAGCTATTTATGCCATTTTTATCGCTGCTTTATTTGATGGTTTAGATGGTCGGGTCGCACGAGCAATTGGAGCGCAAAGCCCTTTTGGTGAGCAGTTTGATTCATTATCAGATATGTTGGCATTTGGTGTTGCGCCTGCAATTTTGATGTATAGCTGGAGCCTCCATGATCTAGGTCGAATCGGTTTGGCTGCATGTTTTGTCTATACTGCTTGTGCTGCATTCCGATTGGCACGTTTCAATGTGCAAATAGGTGTGGTTGATAAACGCTATTTTATTGGTGTAGCTAGCCCTCTAGCCGCAGTAATGATCATTTCTTTGGTTTGGGTGGGGCGTGATTTCCCTGAAATTTTTGTCCTATCTGATCCAATGATTCAGACCATAAATGCAGTCATTATTATTGCAGTTGGCTTGCTGATGATTTCGAATATTAAATACTATTCGTTTAAAACCGTAGATCGTAAACGTGTGCCGTTTGCAGTCTTGCCTATTGTTGTGTTTATCTTTGCTGCGATTACGTACAATATTCCTGTCGGTATTTTAGTGCTTTCGATTATTTATGCACTTTCAGGTTTCGTCACTACATTTTTGGCTCGAGAAAAGACAATATAAATAAAAAAGGAGTTTGGTATGCAGTTGTTGATGAGTTTAGCGGACGATTCAAAACAGCTGAATCAGGCTCCTTTTCCTCTTCGGTTGGATTATCACGGTCCACGAGGAATCTATAAAATTATTCATCAAGGACTGATGATTCCAGGATTACCATCTCCACTTTATTATTTTAATTTTTTAACCATTATCGGACAGCCGAATGTTCCAATGCTGCGTAATGATTATGCAATTAAAACAAGAGCCTTGGATACTGTTTCACTCATTACGAGCATTAGTCCACATATGGTTGGACATTTTCATGGTTATTCAATCATCAATGATTGCGAGATTAAAGAGAATAGATTTGTATTCGGACAAAGAGAGCAACTAGAAGGCTCAATCCCAAACTTCAAATTAATAAGAAAGGACAATGAACTTTCCGTTGATCTGAATATTCAAACTCAGCCAATTATTTCGCACTTTACCAAACTAAAATTAGGTTTATTTGATCACTGGTCATTAGTGTGTCAATGCAAAGGAACAGTAACCTATAAAGAACAAACATATAAAATTGACCAGTTAGGATCATTTGAATTTGCCAGAGCGATCAATATTCCTTATCTACCGCTTCATTTTTTTACCTATCAGATAATTAACTTAATCAACCAAAGACAGTTACTTCTTGCTCATATACGCAATGGTTTAAATCAAATTGTGCAATCAAGGATGTATCTAAGAGATTTAAAAGCTCAGACATCTGAAATGTTTGATGATGTTTATTTCAAAGTCCATCGTGTATACCCAAAAATAAAGACCCCTAATGGACATGAGATGTATTTAGCGCGCGTATTTGAATGGTCATTTGAAAATAAAAAAAGAAAAATAATCGTGAAAGGTGAAAGTCGTGGAGATTTTAAATTCGGTCTTGCCGCAGGTTATGTCGGTAGTTTTAGTTATCAGGTGCAGATTGATGGAATTAAAGAAGTGGGACAATCTGGGTATTGTGAATATATAGATTGCCGTAGTTTAAAGTGGCAAGAAATTAATAAAGATGAAAAATTAATGGATAATTTTGCAAGTATTGTGCCATGCACGCTTAAAAAATAGCTCCAAAAGCATAAAAATCACGTAAATTGAACAATAAATATCCAGTTAATCATATTTTTTTTAAATATTTAAAAAACATGGTTGCATTGGGGGAGGAATACTGTAGAATGCACATCCATCGGCGGTGATGTTGATTAAAACTTGTTGAAAAACAAGGATTTAGCTGAATAGGTTGGATCTAAGTTTTGAGAATGAGTTAGAAAATAAATTAACA
>NZ_JBWYIR010000014.1:0-60866 GCF_056779855.1 Acinetobacter sp. ANC_7654
TGGTAGTGTGGGGTTACCCATGTGAGAGTAAGTCATCGCCAGCTCATTATTCTAAACACCCCCTTCAATAGAAGGGGGTGTTTTTTTATATATAAAAATTGAATTTGAAAATAATTAAATCCTTTTAACTTAAATAAGAAGCTCCAATCAGTTAATTTATGCTAAAGAATAAATGCCTTAGTGATAAGGCTAATATCATAAAAACAACCCAACTAATTAGTTGAAAAGCTAAATAATAAACAATAATGAATGGTTCAAAAAATGAATGATTTACAATGAAATTTTTATTTACAAAGAGCATCAAAGTTGACTATTAAATAAAATGCCAATCCTAATTTGCAGATTGAGTATTAAAAATCAAGATTTCAGTCGAAAGGTTATATAAGAATTCATTCTTAGTAACTAAGAATAAATATAAAACTCTTAAAACTTGAATTTTCATGATTTTTTATGCCAATTGAATTATTAATCAATCTATTAAATGAATAGTCCACTAGAAAGTTGTATAGACAAAAATCCTAATTTATTGCATTTATATAAAATATGAATCTAGGTTCATTATTTTAAAAATACTCACAATTGGAGGTGAGATAAAAATGACAGCGCAGACAATGAATGTGAATGCTGTAATTGATAATGCAAAATTTAAACCCTTTCATTTATCAATCGTATTATGGTGTTTATTTATCGTAATTTTTGACGGTTATGATTTAGCAATTAATGGCGTAACGTTGCCACTTCTTATGCAAGAGTGGGGTATGACTTCTGTCCAAGCTGGGTTATTAGCGAGCACAGCGCTAGCGGGAATGATGTTTGGTGCGATGCTTTTTGGTATGTTGGCAGATAAAATTGGTCGAAAAAAAGTTATTTTAATTTGTGTAACCTTGTTCAGTGGTTTTACTTTTTTAGGAGGATTCGCAAGTAATCCAACAGAATTTGGAATTTTAAGATTTATTGCTGGACTTGGTATAGGCGGTGTTTTGCCAAATTTAGTAACTTTAACTTCTGAATATGCACCACAAAAATTGAGAAGTACCTTAGTTACGATTATGTTTAGTGGCTATGCAGTTGGCGGAATTATGGCGGCTTTATTGGGTGTAAGATTTACACCTGAATTTGGTTGGCAGATTATGTTCTTTATTGCAGGAATTCCATTATTAGTATTACCGTTTATATGGAAGTATATGCCTGAATCACTAACATTTTTAGTGAAACAAAAAAATTATGAACCTGCCTCAGGAATTATTAATAAGATCAACGCAGATTTAAATGTTAATTCTACAACTCATTTGGTTCTAAACGAGATTAAACTACCTGATGCATCGGTTAAATCTCTTTTTACTGATAATAGAGCGACAACGACGTTGTTATTTTGGTGCTGCTTTTTTATGTGTCTTTTAATGACATACGCATTAGGAAGTTGGTTACCAAAGTTAATGATGGCTGCAGGTTATTCTTTAGGAAGTAGTTTAACGTTTTTACTTTCATTAAATATTGGCGCTGTCATCGGTACTATTGGTGGTGGAATTCTAGCAGACAAATTTCATCTCAAACCTGTAGTGATTACGATGTTTGTAATTGGAGCTTTTGCTTTATTTGGATTAAGTTTCAATTCGCCGCCAATGGTTATTTATCTACTTGTGGCATTGGCTGGTGCAGCATCAATTGGTACAAGTATTTTAATATATAGCTATGTAGCGCAATCTTATCCAATTGCTGTACGTTCAACTGGGATTGGTTGGGCTTCAGCAGTAGGGCGTATAGGTGCAATTGTCGGCCCCATTGTCATTGGTATTCTTTTAGGAATGGAATTGCCGCACAAATGGAATTTCATTGCCGTTGCTATACCAGCAGTAATTGGTGCAATAGCCGTGTTCTGTATTAAAAGGACAAAAGTGATTGAAACAGTTCCTGAAAAAATAAAAATCGCATCTTCAATTACACAGTAGAATAAAAGCCTCATAAGAGGCTTTTTTTATAAATGTGATTTTAAAATTTTTTGATGCTCTTTAACCTGTTTGGCATAACGTTTACCTTGTTTTTTCATTTTTCGATTTGTGTTGTATCCAGTAGGTCCAACGTTGTAATAGGCCAGTGCTTTTTTCCAGCTACCAGCAGATTGATTATATTTTGATAGGATAAAAGTCCCACAATGTATATTAATATTTTCTTGAAAAAGGTCACCTGGACAAGATTGTTGCCAATATCTAGGGATAATTTGGGTAAGACCTACAGCACCTGCTGGTGATACTGCATAATTTCGATAACTCGATTCTTGTCGAATAAGAGCGGCCATTAACAGGGGGTCGACATCAAATTGTTGCGCACTTTGCACAATTAGTGGTGAAACCCTATTTGCGGTGTCTGGGTGTACAGAGTATGCCTTTTGAATACCTGTTGAAAGTTTTGCGGCGCGTTTTTGTACTGAACCACCACCTAAAGATGAGCAACCGACAAACACGATACACGATGATAGAACTAAACTATATTTAAGGAAAGTAAAGGATGGGGGATTTGATTGTAAACGTTGTAAAAAAAGCAAAATAGTAACCGTACAAATTCAATTTGCAAAAATCATAAGTAAGCTGGTGATTGGGGTCAAGCCCTAGATAAATTGGAGTGTTGTAGTTTTGCAATATATTGATGAGTAAGATAAATAGATCAGAAAAACTTTAAAATTGATTCAATATTTTCTTATAATAATGCCATTATTAAATGCCTGAAATCATCATGACGCCAGCTTGTAAATTTCTAAAAAACAAAAAGATAGATTATTCTGTTCATGAATATGAGCATGATCCTAATGCTGAAAGTTTTGGTTTAGAAGCAGCTCAAAAATTGGGTTTATCTGTACATGAAGTTTTTAAGACACTTCTAGTGACAGATGATGTCAATTATTTTGTGACAATTTTACCAGTGGACCATCAACTTAATTTAAAAAAGGCGGCGAATGCTTTCAGTTGTAAAAAACTTAAAATGGCTGATCCGAAAGTGGCTGAGCGTCTGACCGGTTACTTAGTGGGTGGGATTAGTCCAATTGCTCAAAAAAAGCGACTTAATACAGTCATTCACCAATCGGCAAGTTCTCTTAAAAAGGTGTACGTGAGTGGTGGAAAACGAGGGCTAGATATCGGATTAGATCCTCAATCATTGGCCCAAGTATTAGATGCTCAATTTAAGGACATTGTGGATCACACTTAATGTTTGATCACTACATTTGACGTAGATTGGTTAGATATTCTTGAGCGATAAAAATTTCTTGATCATCAGTTGGGCATACCTTGTTCCATTGATGTTCTTGATCTAATTCCCAAGCACGTTGATTATCGTTCAGATAATTCAGTAGACCATCTTTAATAATCGTTTTCTTTAGTTTTTTATCTTCAATCGGAAAACAAGTTTCTACTCTTGAAAATAAATTACGTCCCATCCAGTCTGCACTTGAACAATATAATTTCTCATTGCCTTGATCTAGAAAATAGTAGACCCGTGTGTGTTCTAAAAAACGTCCTACAATGGATCTGACGCGGATATTTTCTGATAACTGTCGTACTTGAGGTCTTAATGAACAGATGGAACGAATGATCAGATCGATTTGAACACCTGCATTTGACGCTTGATAAAGTGCCGCGATTAATTTAGGTTCAGTTAAAGCGTTAACTTTGATAATAATATGCGCTTTATGACCAGACTTAGCATGGTGGATTTCATTGGCAATGAGTTTTAAAAGCTGTTCATGCAAGGTAAAAGGTGCATGGAACAGCTTTTTAGGCTTTGCCATTTTTCCCATACCTGTCAATTCTTGAAAGATTTTATGGACATCTTCACAAATGTCATCATCAGTGGTCAGAAGACCGTAATCGGTATACATTTTTGCATTACCAGCATGATAATTGCCAGTTCCCAAATGAACATACCGTTTCAGATGATCTGCTTCTCTACGAACAACCAGAATCATTTTAGCGTGAGTTTTATAGCCCACGATGCCATACACAACAACAGCTCCAGCTTCTTGTAGGAGGTTGGCGACCATGATATTGGATTCTTCATCGAATCTAGCACGTAATTCAATAATCGCAGTAACTTCTTTACCATTTCGTGCTGCTTCTGCTAAGACCTGAACGATCTCTGAATCTGGTCCGCTGCGATAAAGAGTTTGCTTAATTGCCAAGACATTAGGGTCTTTTGCAGCCTCTTTTAACAGGTTGATGACGGGTGAAAATGAGTCAAAAGGATGATGTAAAAGGACATCACGTTGTTTTAATACATCAAATATACTTTTTGATTGTCTCAATATCTTCGGTATCACGGGTTGATAGGGTTTAAACTTCAAATCTGGACAATCAAAATCTGAAGATAATCGAGCTAAATTTACAGGACCTTGAACACGATAGAGTTGTGAAGGTTCTAAAGAAAATTGTTCAAGTAGATATTGGTTAATCGTTTCTGGGCAATTGTGATCAATTTCAAGTCGAACTTCACGTCCAAATCTTCGCGAAGAAAGTTCATCTTTAAGAGCAACTGCCAGATCGTCTACATCGTCAGCTAAATTTAAGTCAGCATTGCGTGTAACACGGAATTGGTAGCATCCTGTCGCCTTCATTCCTGGAAATAAGTCATTGATATGTTGTTGCAGAATAGCCGACAACAGGATGTAATGTTGCTTACCTTCGCATAAGTCATCAGGAATTTTGACCGCCCTTGGCAAAGTTCTCGGTGCAGGTACGATCGCGAGCTCAATCTGACGACCAAAAGCATCTTTACCTTCAAGCGTGACAATAAAATTAAGGCTCTTATTGACTAAACGGGGAAAAGGATGGGCAGGGTCTAAACTGATGGGCGTGATTACTGGTTGAATAAATTTACTGAAGTAGTTTTGAATCCATTCAGTATATTTATCTAAAATTCCATGATATTGGATAAATTCGATACCATAAGATTTAAGTTGAGGAATGAGCTCGTTATTAAGTATCTGATATTGTTCTTGAACCGCATGATGCGTTGTTTTAGATATTTGTTCTAAAATAATTTCATTGGGAATAGCATCAGGCGCAGTAGTTATTTGATTTAATTCGATCTGTTTTAAAAGTCCAGCAACGCGTATTTCAAAAAACTCATCTAAATTCCGAGAAAAGATGATTAAAAAATTTAGTCGCTCTAATAAGGGGTGGTGAGGGTCTTTAGCTTGAGCTAAAACTCGTTTATGGAATTCTAATAATGAAAGTTCGCGATTAATGTAAGTGTCTGAATTGTGTTGAAAGTTTTCAAAAGAGTGCATAGTACCAATTATTGCTTTTTGAGCCGTCAGGAAAGACCTTGCAGCGATGGTACGTTTGATGTGTGACAGTAATATTACATTGGTTGCTATATATACGATATATATAAGTTATTGGATTTATTTTATTTCAATAAAAAAGCACACTTTTGAAGTGTGCTTTTTTTGTCCTTTCTAATTTAGAAGTCGTAGCGGAAGCCAAGTGAGAGACCTGTAGAATTTTCACCGTTGGCGCCTGCAACATTATTCGTTCTTGCTTGAGACCATGGATTTAAATTAACATTTTCATCATTAAGTACAGTTGCTAAATTGGCATAGACACGCACAGCTTTGTCTAAACGATGCTCAACACCTAATGCTAATAGAGTTGAGTCTCTTTCATCAGCATCTACACTACGTTGAAAAACTTGACCACGAACTGTAGTTTTTGGTGTTAATTTATAGTCTGCAGCTACACCATACACATCTGAATCACGATTGTCCTGACCATCAACTTTAGCCATTTGATAGAATGCGCCAAGATTTAAGCTGTCAGTAAGTTTGTAGGCGCCAGCGATACGTAATGCATCACGATCAGAACTAGCACGAGCATTCGTTGCATTCTCTTCATACATCGCATATGCAATAGCAAAATCGATAGGGCCTTCTTTGTAGGTCAAAGCAAGATCGTACGCTTTGTTGTCTTTTTCAGCTTGACCATTCTCTTGTTTATCGATGGTAGTTCCAGAGTGTAGTGATAATGCAGCAGCAACATTAAAACCATTTCCGAATTTAGGAGATTTATATTCAATGGTATTTTCATTACGTTCATCGAAACGTTGATCACTTACACGAGTCACGTTACGTAAATCACCAACTTGATCACCGAAATAATTTACTGGAGAACGAGCTGCTTTAAAGGGTGTGTCGAAACGACCAACTTTTACTTGACCAAAGTTACCTTTCAAACCAACGAAAGTATCACGAGTTGAAAATTCAGTACCACCATCAGTGTTACCACTTGTAAAGTTAATTTGTTGTTCGATTTGGCCAAAAACAGTCATGCCATTTTCTAATTTTTGTTCAGCTTTAAAGCCTAGACGAGATGAGTTAGATGATAGACCTACTTCATTATAATCTTTACCATCATCAAGGTAATCTAATGAAACATGTGCGCGACCATAAATTTTAACGTCAGCTGCCATTGCGATTGCTGGTGTAATAAGTGTTGCCCCAACTGCTAATGCGCAAAGTGTTTTTTTCATTTCTAGCTCCAGTAAAGACTGATTTTTTGTCCTAATAATCATGATCAGTAGTTTTTTTGTAACTACTGTTCTCTATTGGTGCTAAGTATTCATTACAAATAAGTCAGTAATATTAAGAATTTATTTCATTATCATTAAAATGGATTGAAACAAGTTGTAGTAATTAAAAACAATAAAAACAAAAAAAGGAGCCAAAGCTCCTTAATTTTATAAGCATGTGTTATAAAGCAGCTTTAATCTTCTCAGCCAAAGCCTTGATACGTTCTTGATCACCCATTTGTGCTGCGTGTTTACCCAGTTCATGAATTGAACTTGGAATAAGATGGAAGTGAACATGAGGCACGGTTTGCCCAGCTGCAGCACCAGATAACTGCATCAAAACTATACCTTTTGCATCTAATGCTGTTTCAATCGCTTTTGCAATTTTTTGAACGATTTGAATCGTGTACGCTGCAGTGTTTGGGTCCAAGTCGAGTAAAGTTACGGCAGGGGATTTAGGGATGACTAAAGTATGACCATCTGCTTGAGGCATAATGTCCATAAATGCAAGAACTTGCTCATCCTCATACACTTTAATTGCAGGAAGTTCACCACGTAAAATTCTTGCAAAAATATTTTGATCATCGTAAGCCATAACTATTCCCAGAATGTAATTAGATTGAATTATTTACAGTTCAATTCTTTCTGACGTTGCTTAATGGAGTCAAGCTTTTGTTGCTCTTTTTCTGAGAACTTAGGTTTAGTTGTATTGCAATTTTCATTGCCGAACTTTGCCTTAGTATCTGGATCTTTAAAACAGAAGCCTTTTGATGCATAGATGATGTTGTAATCATCTTTAAGTTTTTCACACTCTTTTGTAGTGTCGGCAAAAGCATTAACCCCAGCTGAAACAGATACAGCAGTAATTAAACCTAATAAAAACTTATTCATGAGTATCCTCATTTAGAAATGGACATTTGATATTGTCACATTTCAATTATATGGGCTTTATATGTGAATTCAATGGCGAAAATTTATTCTAAGGTAATTTTGCTCCATGATTCGTACATTTTAACTGCTGTCGAAAAATCACTATTAGGTTCAGCTATTGCATTAGCAGCACCAATTAGACTTTGAGTAAGCGTAATGACAGGTGCGGATAATTTTGCTTGATGAATGAGGTCTACTGCGATACCAGTGTCTTTGCTCAGTAACGGTAAGGCAAAAGTATTTGGAAAACTTCGATTTAATACCCGTTGAGGCAATACATTTTCAGTCACACCACTTTTACCACTTGAAGCATTGATGCACTCTAAAGCTTCATTTAAATCCACACCATGTGCTTTAAGTGCAGTAAAACCTTCAGCAGCGGCACATAAGTGAACAGCCAAGAGCATGTTGTTCACTGCTTTCACAGCAAAACCAGATCCTGAGTCTCCTACATGCTTAATCAGTTTACCCATGGCTTGCATTGCTGGTAATGCAGCTTCAAAAGCCGCTTTTTCACCACCAACCATGAAGGTTAAAGTCGCATTTTCAGCACCAATAGTTTGTCCGCTAACCGGCGCATCTAGAAAATATACACCTTTTGATTTTAAAAAAGCTTGTTGTGCTTTAGCTGCATCAGGCACGCCACTGGTACAGTCTACCCAAATTGATCCAGATTTTATGTCGACTTGATGAATGATCTCATTGACTTGCTGACTCGTTGGTAAGCAACTAAAAATGATATCAGCTTGGGCAGCTTCTTGAAGTGATACAGCTTGTGTTTGATATTCAGTTGCATGTTGTTTGGCTTTCTCGAAATTTCGATTCCATACCAAAACTGATTCATAGTGTTTGGGTAAATGAGCTGCCATACGGTAACCCATTGCGCCTAATCCAACAAATGCAACTGTCGTCATTTTCTTTACTCTATTTGTGTTGAACGCTCTGCTAACCAGTGAGCAAGTTCAGGCCAAAATTGATCGGCACTTTTTTGACTCGACATTAAACCTAAATGCCCACCAGGAATAAGAGTAAACGTGACATCACGACTATTTGTCAATTCAGTCAATGGTCTAACAGCATCAGCTGTGACCATTTGATCGCTTGAACCCGCGCCAATCATAAGAGAGCAGTCTATATTTTTTAATTCGATTTTCTTATCTTGAAGTTCGATATAACCATTTTTTAGCGGATTTCTTAACCAGACATTGAATAACATATCTTGGTTTACCCCAGCAGGATAATCAATCATATGATTGAGGAAATAACCTAAAGTGGCATGTTCATGCAAAAGTTTTTTATCATCAAGATTCAGTAATAATTGTTTATGGCCTTCATACCAACCTTTTGGATCTAAAATTTTAAATCCAATTGCATTTAAAATACCTGGGGAGTGAATGAGGCGCTTAGGAATACGACCGTTATAAACTTTATGTTTGAGTAGACGAGTTCTTTCAAGATAGCGATTCATCTTAGCATATAGCTTTCCGATACTACCTGAAGCAAAGCTATCAATTGGACTACCTAAAACGATTAGATTTTTTACATGGTTCGGCTGTCTGAGCGCTGTGTACAACAGAACAAATATTCCCGCCATACTCCAGCCATGTAAAGAAATTTGATCACATTTAGCGTGTGTACGAATTTGATCGATACAATTCGGGATTGCATCATCAATAAAACCTAAAAAGTTGAGATCGCGATCTTTATAGCTAAAGTGTCCCCAATCCAATAAATACACATCAAAACCTTGCTCTGTATAATATTTGATAAGAGAACGGTATGGATAAAGATCATAAATATCCATCTTGATCGCTAAAGGCGCGACAAAGACCAATGGCTCAACATATTTTTTATTTTCAGATGCGTAATATCGAATTTTACTCGATTTATGAGTACCTATCACTTCATACGGCGTTGCTTGAGATAAAACCAAAGATTTACCGTAAAAAATGCGTGTCCCTAAATTTTTTAACTTGCTTTGTTTAGAACGCCAGTTAGTTTTTAAATGTTCCATGAAGGTTGAAGATCTCATAAGCATGTGATTTGAACGAAGTCTAAGCGATATTTATATATTTTACCTTGACCTTAAATGCTTTGGGCGCTCAAAATGTTGGCAATTATTCACAAAGGCAGTTTTTAGGACTGATTTAGAGCAATGAGCCAGCAAGACGACATTGAATACCAACTTGATACATTAGCACTTCGTACAGGTCATACGCGCAGTTTTGAAGGTGAGCATGCTGAGCCGATGTTTCTAACTTCTTCATTTGTATATGCAAATGCAGCAGAAGCAGCAGCTAAATTCTCTGGGAAAGAGCCCGGTAATATTTATTCTCGCTTTACAAACCCAACAGTTGCAATGTTTGAAAAAAGATTGGCTGCAATGGAAGGTGCTGAACGTGCAGTGGCAACAAGTACGGGTATGGCTGCGATCATGGCGGTGGCGATGTCATTCTTAAAGGCTGGTGATCATGTTGTATGTTCTCGAGCAGTATTTGGTTCAACCGTGGCCTTATTTGAAAAATACATTTCTAAGTTTGGTGTGACTGTCAATTTTGTTGATTTAACAGATTTAGATGCTTGGAAAGCTGCGATCAAACCAGAAACTAAACTACTATTTGTAGAATCTCCGTCAAATCCATTATCGGAAATTGCTGATATTCGCGCATTAGCAGATATCGCGCATGAAAATGATGCTTTACTCGCAATTGATAATAGTTTCTGTACGCCAGTGCTACAACAACCATTAAAATTGGGCGCGGATCTAGTTGTCTATTCAGCGACAAAATATCTAGATGGTCAAGGTCGTGCGTTGGGTGGTGCTGTCGTAGGTAATCATCAATTACTTGAAGAAGTTTTTGGCTACGTTCGTACAACTGGGCCTTCTATGAGTCCGTTCAATGCTTGGGTTTTCCTAAAAGGTTTGGAAACGCTTCGTCTACGTATGAAGGCTCATTCTGAAAGTGCACAAAAGATTGCTGAGTGGCTTCATCAGCACGATAAAATCGAGAAAGTATTCTTTGCTGGCTTAACGGATCATGTAGGTCATGATTTGGCTAAACAGCAACAAAAAGGTTTTGGTGGTATCGTTTCATTCGTGGTAAAAGGTGGGCGAGAAGCTGCTTGGAAAGTGATTGATCACACTCAATTTATTTCTATTACTGGGAATCTTGGGGATGCAAAATCAACGATTACTCATCCTGCAACGACTACTCATGGTAAATTGTCTGATGAAGCGAAGGCTGCAGCTGGCATTGCAGAAGGTTTAATTCGTCTTTCAGTAGGTTTGGAAGACGTTGATGATATTATTGCAGACATTCAACGTGGTCTTGATTTAGTCTAATTTAAATTTGTTCGGAGTATACAAATGAACATTAACATGCTTATGCAACAAGCACAGCGCATGCAAAAGGAAGTAGAGTCCAATATCAAGAAAGCGAAAGAAGAGCTTGCACAGAAAGAAGTGCATGCTGAAGCTGGTGGTGGTTTGGTAAAAGTGACAATGACTTGCCGTAATGTGGTAAAACGCATTGAAATCAATCCAGAATTACTTCAAGACGATCCAGATATGATTGAGGATTTGATTGCAGCTGCTATGAATGATGCTGCACGCCAAGCCGAAGCGATTTCAGAAGAAACAATGAAGTCTGCAAATAGTGGTATGGGATTACCTCCTGGCTTGTCAGGTTTATTTTAAGGATATTGCCGAGTGTTCAGCGAACGGTTTGACCAACTCGTCCAAGCACTGCGAATTTTACCAAGCGTTGGGCCTAAGTCGGCTCAGCGCATGGCGTTGCATTTGATCATGAAGAATAAGCAAGGTGCTTTGGAATTATCTGAAGCACTTAGCGATGCCGCTGATCATATCCATGAATGTTCAATTTGCCACTCATTGACTGAGAATGAGGTGTGTGACATTTGTCTGTCGCAAGACCGAGATGATACCTTGCTCTGTGTGGTTGAATCTCCTGCAGACGTGATGGCAATTGAGCAAAGTGGAAGTTTCAGAGGCAAATATCATGTATTGGGGGGGCATTTATCTCCTTTAGATGGTATAGGGCCTGAAGAGGTTGGCATACCTGCATTAGTTCAACGCTTAGCTGAAGGTCAGGTAGCAGAGGTTATTCTCGCTACCAATGCAACGGTTGAAGGACAGGCTACGGCACATTATTTGGTAGAAGCTACACGTCATTTGAATATCAAAATGACACGTATTGCTCAAGGTGTACCACAAGGGGGTGAGCTTGAGTATGTCGATAGTCACACCTTAAGCCAAGCAGTTCATAATCGTATGCAAATGAAATAAGCACAAATTGTGCTTATTTTTTTGATTAGAGAAATATCACTTTTCGGAATAGTTTTTTAGTCAAAAAAAATATTAAATTTTTCATGTTTTATAACTATTTACAGTGTATACATAGATTTGCTTGACGCTTTAATTGAAAATTTATATTTAAAATTGATAATTTAAGCTAAAATACATCTCGATACCAATCTAGCACATTGTTTTTTATGATGTTTCAATTTATCCAAGAGCAAAAAGAACTCGAGCATGTTTTGACACTAATGAGTCAACAAGATGTTTATGGTTTAGATACTGAATTTATCAAAGTTGATACACTATGGCCAAAATTGGGTGTCTTGCAAATCAATGTCGCAGATCAGGTGTTTTTATTAGACGGTACACGTCTAGATTTTTCGAGTTTCTGGCCTAAAGTTTTTGCTGCAAAGCAAAATATTTTCCATGCTTGTGGTGAAGATATTGATCTGATTTACCATTATTCAAAAGGCAATCATCTTAATAATGTATTTGATACTCAGGTGGCTTTGTCTTTTCTCGGACACGGATTACAGGTCAGTTATCAAAATGCTCTCAAAGAAATTTTAAATATAGAAATTGATAAAGATCAAACACGTTCAGATTGGCTTGCACGTCCTTTAACTGAAGAGCAAAAAGCATACGCAGCGAATGATGTCTTATATATTATGAATTTAGCCGATGCGCTAAAAAATGAATTAGAGAAAAAAGGGCATTATCAGTATGTACTAGAGGATTGTAAGAGCCTTACGCTTGAGATTGCGACAGAAACGCCGAAAGAGAAACTATACGAAGATGTCGGAAATTATAGACACTCTCGAAAGCAGTTAATGCAGCTACAATTGCTCAGTGTTTGGCGTGAAGAAATGGTGAAGGCTTTAAATCAGCCTCGAAGTTTTATTCTGAAAAATGCCACTATGATTGATTTGGTGGAAAAAAATCCAAAAAATACATTTCAATTATCCCAAGTTAAAAATATTCGTCCGAATGTGGTTCGTGAGCACGGTAAAACGATTTTGGATATTATTGCGTTGCTGCCCCCAATGGAAGAATGGCCATTACGAATTGCTCGACCAATTAAACATTCATCTAAAGATATTACCCATGATGTTGATAACATGATTGGTAATCTTGCAGAAGAGTTGGTGATCCCCAAAGAAGTGTTAATGCGAAAAAAATGGCTCGGGGCTTTATATCAGCATGTGGTTTTTCATGGCGATGAACAAGACTTACCTCAATATTTACTCGGTTGGCGTTATGATTTACTGACGAAGCCATTAATTGAGTTGCTTCATAAAGATGCACAATATTTGAGTATGCAAATGAAAGTCAATGAATGACTTCTCTCAAAATTTGATTAAAGAATTACCAGTCATCCTAAACTAGACTGATGCGTTAACAAACGCTAATGTTTCGCCGTTTTTTTTGATGTATGCTTTGCTTTGAGTTTAAAAGGTGTTGTTTGAATCATGTGGTGTGAAATCTACAAATCTAGTAAGAAAGACGAAATGTATATTTACGTTGCGCGTCCTGAACAAGCGGAAAACCAAGAAGCTGTTGATCCGTTATCAGTATTATCTGATGCAATGAAAAATGCATTTGGCCGAGCGACATTTGTGATGTCACTGGAATTACATGCAGAACGCAAATTAGCGCGTGCAAATGTTTTACATGTGATGGATTCAATTCAGACGAAAGGATTCTTTTTACAATTGCCGCCTGAAGGATTGATCAATCCTAATGCTGTAGAGCCAGAGGGACTACGCGGTGCGTGATAATCAAGTTGGAGGATGGGATCAGTTTGTTTCAATGTTGGATTCAATTCCAGAATATAACATTGCAATTACCGTCTATATTCTCGGAACTTTGATTATTCTGTGGTGTTGGTACGGCATAGCGAAACGCCTACCTTCACCTTTAGGTGGAGTGACTTGGATTTTTGTGTTTGCTATTTTGGCAACACCAACGATTTCTGAAGGTCCTAATTCCGCCTTAGCACCTGCAACTTTTGGTTTGATCTTTGGGGTATTAACAAAAGATTCACCTTTGATCTGGTCTAATTTCTCATTGATTGCCTTTGTTATTGCTTTAGGGTTATTGGCAGGTTATTTCTGGACTAAGTACGCTTCTAAACAAAAGAATCTGAGACACACATCGTCAGTGAAGACACCACCACTTTAATTATCCAAATAAAAAAATAAGGTTTCATTATGTCTGTTGATGCACATCAATTTACGGGTACAGATCAATATATCGCCACAGATAGTCTCAAGCTTGCTGTGAAGGCCGCTCGAGCGTTGCAAAAGCCTCTTTTAGTGAAGGGTGAGCCAGGTACAGGTAAAACATTATTGGCTGAACAAGTTGCTGATAGCCTGGGTTTAAAACTGATTACTTGGCATATCAAATCAACGACGAAGGCTCAACAAGGTCTTTATGAATACGATGCCGTTTCAAGATTACGCGATAGTCAATTGGGTGATGAGCGTGTTTATGATATTAAAAACTATATTAAACCAGGTAAATTGTGGGAAGCATTTACCTCTGAAGAACGTTGCGTTTTATTAATTGATGAGATTGATAAAGCAGATATCGAGTTCCCAAATGATTTGCTTCATGAACTAGACAAAATGTCATTCTTTGTTTATGAAACTGGTGAAACAATTACTGCAACACAGCGTCCAATTGTGATCATCACTTCAAATAATGAAAAAGAACTTCCTGATGCTTTTTTACGCCGTTGTTTCTTTCATTATATTGAATTCCCAGATGAACAGACCATGCGTGAAATTATTGCAGTTCATTTTCCAAGAATTTCAACGACATTGGTCAGTGAGGCACTTCAGGTCTTCTTTAAGCTTCGCCAAATACCTGGTCTTAAGAAGCCACCTTCAACTTCTGAATTAATTGATTGGTTAAGCTTATTGATGGCTGATGATATGCCTGAAGATATTTTAAGAAACCATGATAAGTCAAAAGCAATTCCACCGCTGTATGGTGCGCTCATCAAAAATGAGCAAGATGTGCAGCTACTTGAGCGCCTCGCATTTATGACTCGTCGATAGGTAATACTATGTTCGTAAGACTGTTTTACACCTTGCGAAAATACGGAATCCCCGTAACGACGCGCGAGCTGATTGATTTAAATCAAGCAATTAGTCTAGGTTTGGTTTTTGCAGATCAAGATGATTTTTATCAGCTTGTGAAGACAGTCATGGTCAAGGATGAGCGTTACTTCGATAAGTATGATCGTGCTATGAAGGATTATTTTCAGGGCATTCAAACCTTTGATGTAGATGATTTACTCAGTAAAGTTAATCAACTTCCTAAAGAATGGTTTGATTTAGAACTCCTTGAAAAACACTTAACGCCAGAGCAACGTGAAGCACTAAAAAGAGCAGGTTCTTTAGAAGAGCTCATGAAAATGCTGGAAGAGCGTTTGCGTGAGCAACATAAAAAACACCAAGGTGGTAATCGTATGATTGGCACTGGTGGCACTTCACCGTTTGGAGCTTTTGGTGATCACCCAGAGGGGGTGAGAATTGGAGGGCCGGGACGTAAAAAATCTGCGGTAAAAGTGTGGGAACAACGTAAATACCAAAATCTTGATGATGATCAAATTTTGGGAACACGTCATATGCAAATGGCGTTGCGTCGTCTGAGAAAATTTGCGCGTCAAGGTGCTGAAGAAGAGCTTGATATAGATCAAACGATTCGCGAAACGGCTAAGCAGGGAATTCTTGATGTACAGATGGTGCCAGAGCGTCGTAATCGAATTAAAGTTTTGATGTTGTTCGATGTAGGCGGTTCTATGGATGCCTATATTGCACAATGTGAAAAACTGTTTAGTGCAGCCAAAACAGAATTTAAGACTTTAGAATATTTCTATTTCCATAACTGTCTTTATGATTACGTGTGGAAAGACAATCATCGCCGTACTTCGACAAAAATGAATACCTTAGATTTATTTAATACCTATGGTAAAGATTATCGAGTGATTGTTGTTGGTGATGCAAGTATGGCGCCATACGAATTAAAATCTGCTGGTGGTTCTGTCGAATACATGAATGAAGAGTCGGGTGAAATTTGGTTGCGTCGTTTGCGCCAGCATTATGAAAAGACGGCTTGGTTGAATCCTGAAACTGAGAATTACTGGCATTACACTCAAACGATAGGAATGATCAAAGAATTATTTGAAGATCATATGTATCCAATGACTTTAAAAGGCATTGAAGATATGACTAAATTTCTCTCGCGCTAACTTTTTTAAATTATATTCATCTAAAGGATCTTGATATGAGCTATCAAATCAATGGTGTGGCATTGCCAAATGAAGAAGGTTTTTTTGGTGAATATGGTGGTCAATTCATTCCACCTCATTTAAAAGCAGCAATGGATCAAATCAATGTTGCTTATGAAGAAATTCGTAAAACACCTGAATTTCAAAATGAGCTTTCAGAGCTGTTTGCGCATTATGTAGGTCGTCCAAGTCCTTTATTTCATGCCAAACGACTTTCAGAACAATTGGGCGGTGCTCAAATTTATCTGAAGCGTGAAGATTTGAACCATACAGGTGCGCATAAAATTAACCATTGTTTGGGTGAAGCTTTACTTGCTAAATACATGGGCAAGAAAAAAGTCATTGCTGAAACTGGGGCAGGTCAACATGGTGTCGCATTAGCCACCGCTTGTGCCTTGGTTGGTATCCCGTGTGAAATTCATATGGGTCAAGTTGATATTGAAAAAGAACATCCAAATGTCGTGAAAATGAAAATTTTGGGTGCGAATCTAATTTCAGTCACTCGTGGAACAGCAACATTAAAAGATGCTGTTGATAGTGCTTTCGAAGAGTATTTGAAAGACCCTGATAGCTTTATTTATGCCATCGGATCAGTCGTTGGTCCACATCCATTTCCTAAAATGGTGCGTGATTTCCAAGCAATTATCGGTGATGAAATTAAAGTTCAATCACAAGACAGATTTAACAAATATCCTGATTATATTGTTGCTTGTGTTGGCGGTGGCTCAAATGCAATGGGAGCATTCAGTGCATTCCTTAATGATGGTAGTGTGAAATTGATTGGTGTTGAACCAGCAGGACATGGTTTAGATACTGATCAACATTCGGCAACACTAACTTTAGGTAAACCAAGTCAACTTCATGGTATGGCGTGTTATGTACTGGAAGATGAAAATGGCGAGCCATTACCTGTGCATTCAATTGCTTCTGGATTAGATTATCCTGGTGTGGGGCCTCAACACAGTTTCTTAAAAGATATTGGTCGTGTTGAGTACTCAACAGCAACTGATGAAGAATGTCTGAATGCATTCATGACTCTATCTCGAGTTGAAGGGATTGTGCCTGCATTAGAAAGTTCACATGCTGTTGCTTGGGCGATACGCGAAGCTCCACAATTGTCCAAAGATACCATTGTTGTGGTGAATTTATCAGGTCGAGGTGATAAAGACTCGGACTATGTGGCAGAAAAATTAGGTTTAAATTAACACATAAAAAAACCAGCTTAGGCTGGTTTTTTTAATTACATTTCTGGTGGTTCTTCATTCAAAGGCGTAAGAATATTTTCAAAGGAGGAAATTTCAATAGGAATGAGCGGAGTTTCAATTGAAAGATCTTGAGCAAGTGTTTCAGTCGCTTGTTGAGCTTGTTGAGCTTGTTGAGCTTGTTGAGCTTGTTGAGCTTGTTGAGCTTGTTGAGCTTGTTGAGCTTGTTGAGCTTGTTGAGCTTGAACCATGGTTTTCATAATTTCATCAGCTGGTGCACTTAGTTCGTGTGCTTTTTTGCTGTCATATTTGGTGGCAAGTTCTTTTAAAATTGCGTAAGACAAATAACTCGTAAATGCTGGATTCTCAGATTTAACCTTGGATGGAAGTAGAGAAACGCAAGCGGCATGAAATAAACCATGTTGTACGTATGTTGCATTGAATGCAGGATCTTTAGCTTTATCAGGATCACCTAAATAACCAATTTTGAAGCCAATTTCAGATGCAGCACAGGCATTGGTTACTTCAGAAGAGGGATTGCGATAGTCAGCATTTTTTTTGAAATATAGCACTTCTGCGATCGACATCATTTCATCTTGAATTTCTTTGAGTCGGCCATCTAAGTTTGGGACTGCAAAATAATTTTTTAACTTAAATAGCGTTACAGTGCCTTCGAGCCATTTTTGGGGTTGTTCTGTATAATTCAAATTTGTATAACAGGCAGAAGTTTGCAGGGCGGCTTCAACAAATTCTTTGTTTTTTCTTGGATTTTTCATATCTTGATCAGCCCCTAAATATCCCATTTTGTAGGCTTTTTCATAGGTATTACATGCAGGCGTGATGAGTGTCTTTTTTTGATATGTTTTTGCTTTTTTTAGCAGCTCTATTTGATTCTTTATCGTTGGTTCAAGTTCAGATGCATAAGTGGAAGCAGTTACAAATAAAGCGGTGTAACAAAATAACTTTTTATACATCATCAGTCCTTAGGCAATAAATTCCATAATGTAATGACTTTACTGATGCTGTTTAAATAGTTCAATGACTCAATAAAAGAAAATCATTGTAAAAGATGACCAATTTCAATCTATTGTTCAAAATTGAGATCATGATTGAATTATCAAAAAAGCCCCCGAGATGGGAGCTTAGCTTTATCCTGAAATATACTGTTGAAGTTGTTCAATCAACACTTTTTGGTCTTCCATCGCGGCTTTAACTAAGTCACCAATAGATACAATTCCGACGAGTCTATCGTCTTCTAATACTGGCAGATGGCGAATATGACGTTCTGTCATTAAATCTAAACACTCATCTACGGTGTTGCTTTTACTTACAGATAAAACCGTACCAGTCATAATTTCTGAGACTGTAGTTAAGTCAGATGTACGTTGCATAAGTGCAATTTTACGCGTGTAATCCCGTTCAGATAAAATTCCAACAAGTCTTTCATCCTGTACGACAACAACGGCACCAATACCTTTTGTTGCCATTAGTGTGATTGCTTCTAAAACCGTAGCATCAGGTGTGATGGTAGAGATTTCTGAATTGTTTTTATTTTGTAGGACTTGAGCTACTGTTGTCATAAAGGTTCCTCTTGTTGGTTATTCGTCCATGTATAAGTTAATAACTGAAATCTTAAATCTTTACAATCGTTTTAGTGGAATTTTCTGCTAAATAGATGGGCTCAAATGATTTTGAAAAAATAGCATCTGCATGTGTGGAATAGTGAGCTTAAAGTGGCGATCTCGATGATTGCACAGGGCAGGTGTGACTTTTAGTCGCGTTAGGGTTGGGAGTAGTGAATTTTTAAAATCATCAGGCGTTATTTTTCGAGGCTGATAGTGCGGCCAGTGAATTTTTGCATAATGTAAAGCCTGCACTGAATTGAGCCAGAAGGGGAATATGTGTTCTTGATTGATTGATCGAATGGCCCAACCTTGATGTTCTGGATTGTACAGTCCCCACAGTACTCCACAATACATCATGGTTTTAAGGATATTAATTTTGAGTAAAAAATGCTTTGAATTTGGTTGCAACTGTACAAAGGTGTTCATGATCGTTCGATGATTCATTACCAATGATGATAAGTTCAGTCTAATGATTTTTTCTTAAAGTTTAGTTGCATTAATTTAAAGTTTGGTAAGCAAATATGTAAATAAAAGAGCTAAAAAAACGCCACTAATGTGACGTTTATTTATGCTTGCATTGTGGCCATGTTTTGCCAATACTGTGCTTTCAAAGAATCACGTTCTACACGGAAACCTTGAAGATAGAGTTCAGCTAGAAACATCGCTGCTTTACCATGACCCGCACGTGCTGCATTCTCAAGTTCTGAAACTGCGTCTGTAAAATTCATTTCAAATTGAATGGTATTTACAGCATTCGAATACATATGTTCGAGGTCTTGTTGAGAGAATTGTTTAATCATATAAAACTCCTTATTCTAATTATGATTAGTACTAAAGTTATAAAGACCTAAATTAGGTCAAAATGGAATATAACAAAGTAATATTAAACTAATATTACAATTTGCGTTAATTGTCAAATAAATTTCCAAGATAAATCTTTTAAAAAATACTTACATGATTAAACTTTAATCATTTTATATTGGGTTTATGATAAAACTGTAAATAACTATAAAGGAGAATGACTTATGACTAATACCATTGATGGTTTCACATTTGGCAATCCACCAGAGCCATCCGATATTATTGCGCTTGCACATCATCATAAAAAACAACTTGATGAAGCAATTTTTCATCAAGAAATCCATTTAGGTCACTACTGTTTAGAGCAGCGTAAACGTGTGCATGATTACACGCAGACGCTTGATCCTGCAGCGAAAGCTGAATTTTATCGCTACTATGATGGCGAATTAAAACGTATCGCCGTCATTGACGAAGAACACCCTGATGATGCTGAAGGTGGTTTAAGTGTTTTCACTATTTTTATCGTACTCGCGGTGATCGCTGCTATCTTATATTTTGGTGTTGTGCAGAATGTTGTCTCTTAAAGGTGAATAAGCGCCATTGTTAGCATAATGGTTCTTGTTAAATTCAACGTTAACACTATATTTTTAAAGCATCTCGGATTACACTTAAGCTAATCCGAGGTTGTACATGCTCCATTTAAAAAAAATTTCGTCTGATCTTTTCTCACAATTAAATATTGAGCAGATTCAAAATGCTTTCATCATAGGCATTGTACTTTTTATTCTTATTGTCTCTAGTATTGCACTGAATCGTCCAATTAATTCTGCCCACTTTGAACAAGTTCAAGCGCTCGCGGCTCAAAATCGTTTAGAGCGAACGCATGAAATGGCAACTTTGTTACTTGCAAAACCTAAGATTAAAAATATTGAATTTTATCGTTTGCTGAATGCTTATCATATCGAGAATGCTCATATAAAAATTTATCCAGCGATTGAGAAGTTGGATTAGTCTTCAATCTTATTCAGATTGAGCCCAAGATTTTGATTCAGTATTTCTTCGATCTCCTTGGCAGTGACACGTTCAGAGACAGCAATAACAGTCATTTGATCGGGGTGTAAATGTTTTTGTATTGCATTTTGAATATCTTGGCGAGTTAGTTTTCGAATCTGCTCCTGATACTCATTTAGATAATTGGAATTAAGTCCGTAAAAACCAATTGATGCGATTTGGGCATTAATATTTGCATTACTATTTAAGGTCATTGGAAAAGACCGAAGAATACTTTCTTTATTTTCTTTAAGCAATGATTCAGTAATAGGCTGTTTTTTGAAGTCAATGAATACTCGATGTGCGAGCTTTAAGCTTTCGAGCAATTGGTCTTGTTGTGTCGCATATCCAAAACTAAAAACGCCAGGTACCTGTGGTGTAGTCAGCGTACTCGATGCGCTATAGGTGAGTCCTCGTTTAACTCGTAACTCTTTTGATAAGATTGAATTAAAACTCCCACCACCAAACATTCTGTTGGCAACTTCCAAAGCGGCACGATCTGGATGTGCTCGTTCTAAAGATAAATGACCCAATAATGCATGTGCTTGTAGGCTTTCGCGTTTTAGTACTGAAATTTTAAAACCTGATTCACTGACGGGAGTTGGAAGGTCAGGCTGCCTTTGCCCTTGCGGTAAATTGATACTGATCAGTTCCGAGATCTGTTGAGCTTGATCTTGAGTGAGTTGTCCTGTGATTGCTATATTGGAATTTTGAGCGACAAGCAATCGATCTCTAAATTCTTTGAGTAATTCAGGCGTAATGTTTTTTAAACTACCGACTGTCCCAGCTGTTGGTTGAGCATATGGATGATCTCCATACAGCATACGGTACAGTTGTATTGACATTAGTCTAGATGGATTCTCTTGAAGTTGTTTTTGCCCAATTTGAGTATTACTGAGCGCGAGATTAATGCCTGATTGTTTAAAGGTGGCATGCTTGATTAAATGCAGTAGTAAGTTCAGTGCAGGGTCAAATTTTTCAGGATCATTTAACACTCTTAGTCGAACAACAAACATATCACGATAGGCGTTGAAAGAATATTTGGCGCCTAATCCCTCAAATGTGGTGGTAATCTGTTTGGCACTGAGCTGATCTGTTCCTTCAAGCATAAGGCGAGCTGCCATATTGGATATACCGTAAAGTCCTTTACCTATGACTTCATCTCGTGCAGATCCAGCATTAAATGTAATTTGAATGTCGACCATTGGCAGATCATTCGTTTCGACAAATAAGGTTCGTACATTTAAAGAGTTTTTAAGTTCTTGAACAAAAGGCGCTTTATAATTTTGGGAAGATTTTGTGATCTCTTTTAAGCTTAACAAGTTTTTAATCGAGCTTAGACCACTGGGATCTTCTTCGATGATCTGTTCAATTGGTTCCGCTTCTATAAGTTCCTCTGCATGCGACAGTGAACTCAAAATGGCACTAAACAACACACTCGTTAAAAATAGAGAAGACAAATAATTCATAAAACACCTAGTTATTGTTTTTCTGTTCAGGATAAAGATGTAAAACGCTCAAATTGTCACGATTAAAATAAATATTGGCAATGCGTTGTAAATCATAAGGTGTGACTTTATCGAAGTAATCAGGGAGTTGATCAATCATGCGATAGTCTAGATCATTGATGCTGAGCAAACCAATGAGTCGAGCTTGCCCAATAACATCATCTTGGCTAAACACTAAATTGGAAATGAAATTCGCCTTGACCCGATTGAGTTCTTTTTCATTGACCAATTCTGATTTGAATAAATCTAGTTCCTGCTGTATGCGTTTTTGCGCTTGCTCAAGACTAATACCTTCAGCTGGTATGGCAGAGATTAAAAATAGGCTATCCCCACGATTATATGGATCATAACTCACATTAATTGAAGTCAGAATTCGCTTATCTCGGATCAGTCTCTCTTGTAGACGTGCTGAAATTCCGCCGTCCAATAGATTTTGAATAATGGTTAAAGCGTAGGCATCTTGAGGGTTTTTTGCTGTTTTAATGGAATTGACATTCCAAGCCATAAACAAGTTGGGTACATGTACAGCCTGATATTGCTGCATGAAGCGATATCCAATTCTTGAAAATTCAAGCACATCATTTCGTTCAGGAACTGATTTTTTGGGAATCTTATTAAAATATTTTTTTACATCTCGAATGGTTTGTTCAGGATCTACATCCCCAATAATGACTAATGTTGCATTATTCGGCGCGTACCAAGTTTCGTACCATTGTTTTAAATCGTTCAATTGAATGTTATTCAGATTTTTCATTAAGCCAATCACTGGTTGGCGATAGTGACTGGTCGGGTATGCAATCCATTTAAATCTTTCAAAAGCAAGGTTGCGAGGATTGTCCTCTGTTCGTTGCCGTCGTTCAGCCATTACGACTTTAATTTCGGGTTCGAAATCTTCTTGGCGCAGAACTAAATTTTGCATTCGATCTGCTTCTAACTCTAATGCCAGTGGAAGATATTTTTTAGGATAGAATTGATAGTAATTGGTGTAATTTGTGGATGTGAATGCATTGACACTACCACCGTAAATTCGACTAAGGCGTGTAAATTCATCATTCGGTACTTTTTTAGTGCCTTTGAACATCATATGTTCTAGTACGTGTGAAATGCCGAGTAAATTCCCTGACTCGTCACTACTGCCGACGGCATACCAAATTTGGCTAATTACTACAGGTGCGCGGTGATCTTCTCTAATAATGACTTTTAAACCATTATCCAGTGTTGTTTCGACGGTGTTTCGAGAGAGTTGAGTAGTTTGCTGATTTGCAAATGCCATCATCGGTGCTGATGTAATCGCAGCAATGATGATTGTCTGTTTGAAAATGAGTTGCAGAGAGAATTTGAGCCGGCTGAGAGACACAATTAATCCGAATAATGACTTTAAAATTATTCTTGATGATGTCGTATATTTATTCAAGATTGAACTGTTGCAATTTGGTTGATCGTTTTAAAAGTAATTGCAGATCGTGAATTTAAAGCAATCTATGCTAAACTCCATTCTTTTAATCGCAATGCTTTTCAAGGAATCGGCATGCAAGAACAGCAAAATAAATTCTTGATTGATGCGGATATTGGTGATGACGATGTCACCTTACCGAGCCTCCCGGCCGTTAATGTGCCTATTATCGAAAACAATGAAGTAGAAAAGCTGGAAACGGTGCCGGCCGTTGAAGAAACAAAACCGAAAGGTGGTTTCTTCAGTCGTATGAAAGAAGGCTTATCAAAATCTCGTAAAAATTTAGCTGATGGAATGATGAATATTCTAGTCGGTGGTAAAGAGATTGATGATGAGCTGCTCGAAGAAGTTGAAGAACAATTATTGGTCGCAGATATTGGGGTAGAGGCGACGAAAACAATTATTGCCAATTTAACTGAAAGAACTGCGCGTGGCGATTTGATCTACTCTCATTCTCTCTATAAAGCTCTTCAAGAAGAATTAGTTGCTTTATTAGCACCACGTGTCAAACCGTTACATATCGATCCGAATAAAAATCCCTATGTGATTTTGGTTGTGGGTGTAAATGGTGTAGGTAAGACAACCACGATTGGTAAACTCGCAAAACGATTACAAGGTGAAGGTAAAAAAGTCATGCTCGCGGCAGGCGATACTTTCCGTGCTGCGGCGACTGAACAGCTACAAATTTGGGGTGAACGTAACGATATTCATGTCGTTGCACAAGGTCATGGTGCAGACAGTGCTTCTGTAATTTTTGATGCTTTTGAAAGTGCACGAGCGAAAGGGATCGATGTATTGATTGCAGATACCGCAGGGCGTTTGCATAACAAAGGTCACTTGATGGAAGAGCTCAAAAAAGTAAAACGTGTTATGCAGAAAATTGATGCGACTGCACCGCACGAAGTGATGCTTGTTGTGGATGCTGGTACAGGACAGAACGCGATTAACCAAGTTGAAATGTTTGATGAAGCTGTAGGTTTAACGGGTCTTACTATTACCAAATTGGATGGTACGGCAAAGGGTGGTGTGCTATTTAACATTGCGAGCCGTACACATGTGCCAATCCGATTTATTGGTGTAGGTGAAAAGATTGATGATTTGAGACCTTTCTCAGCAAAATCATTTGTCGCTGCATTATTTGATAACGAAAAATAATCATTCTTGGGTTAATTTAAAAAGCTCCATATACGGAGCTTTTTTTATAAATATTTAAAATTCATAAAGTTAATCAAATATGAGAAAGCCGAATCTTTTGACTCAATACATTAAATACGCAATTTGTTCCAAAAATAGAACACTTTGTTATAAAGATAAGGCTGAAAAGGTTTCGTAATATGAATAAGATAGCATCATCGTTAGCACACAATGAATGTTAAAAATAAGGAATAAGTTATGTCTTTTCTAAATCAAATTAAAAATCGCCGTACCATCTATTCAATTGGTAAGAATGTTTCTTTAGACAATACTCAGATTGAAGAAACCATTAAAGAAGCGGTACGTCAAAGTCCATCGTCATTCAACTCACAGACATCACGTGTTGTGACACTTTTTGGTGAGTCACATGACAAATTTTGGAATATCGTTTTAGAAACGTTACGTAAAATTGTTCCTGCAGAAGCATTTGAGGGAACTCAAAATAAGATCAATAGCTTTAAAGCGGGTCATGCAACAGTATTGTTTTATGAAGATCAAGATACGGTGAAAGGTTTACAAGAGCAATTCCCACTTTACGCTGAGAATTTCCCAATTTGGTCTGAACATTCAACAGCTATTGCTCAATTTGCAGTGTGGACAGCATTGTCAGAAAAAAATATTGGAGCATCATTACAACATTACAATCCAATTGTGGATGAAGAAGTGGCTTCAACATTTGAAATCCCAGCCTCTTGGAAACTTCGTGCACAGCTTGTGCTTGGTTCAATCGAAGCGCCTGCAGGAGATAAAACGTTTATTGATGACGAGATTCGTTTTAAAACTTTTAATTAATCCAAATCATATAAAGGCACTTCGGTGCCTTTTTTTATGACGAGTTCTGTCATTAAATTGTCATCGCTTGGTAGCATAGTAGTCATATCTAACAATCTAATATTGAGTTATTTATGAAATTAAAAATTGCGTCTGCATTGATATTTACGGGTTTGAGCAGTCAAATTTTTGCAGCGGCGACCTTGGTGGTTCCAGAGGAACTGGTCGTAATTTCAGTGAATAATCAAGAGGTTAAATCAGGACTATTTAAATCAAAAAAACAATACCAAATTGATGCGAATCAACCTTTGGTGAATGTTCGATATAATCAATACTTTGAACTACCTTTAAATAATCATGAGATCGTAAAGTCGGATATTCTTACTTTGAAATTGCCAACCCTAGAGGATAATAAGTCATACAAATTGGATTTAATTCATCCACCACGAGATTTGGACCAAGCAAAAACATTCGCCAAAAATCCTCAATTGGCAATTTATAATCAAAATAATCAACTCATTTCAAATAATCTGATTGTCCAAATGACCTCGCAAAGTTTGCTAGGCGGTACGATCAATCAGATATTGCATAATGAGCCACAAGCTAGCCCAATGATCAAGTCAAGTTCATCATCAATAAATACTCAAACAGTGGAACATGTTGACATTAAAAATACAAATTCAAATACTCATGATGGTCAGACGTTGATTGAAGTATGGAAAAATTCTTCAAAGCAGGAACGTCAAAAATTTATGACTTGGCTTGCAACGCAATAAAACATTTAATATTACAAAATGTGGCCATCTGAATGTATGCTTAAGTAAAAAAATTAGAGCTTAAAATTGAAAGATTTAGTATTTCAAATTGCTTCATCTCATGATCATGCTGAATTATTTAAGTTAATTAATTCAGCATATCGTGATCAACATGTTGGATCATGGACCAATGAAGCAATGTTAGTTGAGGGTTTACGCATTACTGAAGAAGCTTTATTCAATCTGATTTTAGGATCACAGCAACTTGAATCATCTGAGATTTTATATGTTGCTCGGGATGAAAATCACTCTATTGTAGGGTGTATAGCTTTAACGGTTTCTGATTGTGCTGCTGAAATAGGGACATTTGCCGTTAATCTAGATCTGCAAAATTGTGGATATGGAAAAAGATTACTTGAGTTTATTGAGAATCGAGTCGAATCAAACTATTCACATTTAGACTTCATAAGAATGTGGGTGCTGAGTCAACGTGTAGAATTGATTCAATTCTATCAAAGACGTGGGTATGAAATAACAACAAAAACGGATAGCTATCCAGTTGATTCGGGTGTTGGGCAGCCAATTCAAGAAGTTCACTTAGTCGAAATGCTTAAACAGATATAAAAAAGCCCTCATAGAGGGCTTTTTTATAAATTAAGTGAACAGCCAAGTATAGTAACCATAAATCATCAATGGCCATGCTACATATGGACTAAATAAATACTTCCATATCCAATAACGTGGTATAAACCCTACGCCATGGATAAATCCACCAGATATTCCAATCATAATCAGCATCATGGCACGGTGACTGTAATTACCACTCGCATCCAACATTAGACTTGGGTGGATGAGTAATATGGTAGCGAGAGGCAATGCCATCAGAAATGAAATGATCATTGCAAATGAGTATTTACGTTTTTCAGAATTTGACATCGCAAGCTCAATCATTTCATTCACCATCTAAGTCTTGATGTTGTTCCATGTAAATGGCTGCAAGTACACTCGCGAAACATGCCATTAACACACCTAGTATCCATGCGAAGTACCACATAATTTTCTCCTAACAGTGATTCGGTTTTAATACAGACTATGCGTGTGGTCTTGAATATGTTTCTTGGTAATCACACCCCACATTTTGTAGTAACACCAAGTGGTGTATGCCAAGATCAGTGGAACAAAAATACATGCAGCAACAGTCATTACTGAAAGCGTCATTTGGCTAGATACTGCATCCCACATCGTCAAGCTAATGTTTGGATGAATACTAGATGGCATCAGGAATGGGAATAGGGCAAAACCAGCAGTGAGAATTGTGCCAATCACAGCGAACGATGTACCCAGAAAACTAAGTCCCGCTTTATTTTTAGACGATGCTAAAACCACAATTATTCCTCCGATAATCGCCATTACCGGTGCCAATATTGTGATTGGATAAATAGAATAATTGTTCATCCAGCCATGATTGGCATTAGTGAGTACTTCTTTAGCAAGTGGATTAGCTACACCATTCGTATCATAAGGTGTTACAAGCGTGTAGCCTTCGATATTGCCGAAATACAACCATGCACCAGCACCGAGAAAACAGATGAGAAAAAGAATACCCATATATCGTGTAGCTTGAGCAGAGCGTGTTCTTAATGCACCTTCAGTGCGTAGCATTAACCATGCACCACCATGCGCAGCAAGCATCGTCAAACTGACCAATCCACAGACCAAGGCAAATGGATTTAAAAGTGCAAAGAAGCTTCCTGTGTAAGTTGAACGAACAGTTTCATCAAGTGTAAAGGGGATGCCAAGGAACATATTGCCAAATGCAACACCAAAAACGAGTGCTGGTACTGCGCCGCCAATACATAAGCCCCAATCCCAAGCATTACGCCATTTAGTATTTTCGAGCTTAGAGCGATAGTCAAAACCAACAGGTCTAAGGAATAAAGCAAATAATACGAGTAACAGCGCCCAGTACATACCCGAGAAAGCTGTTGCATATACCATTGGCCAAGCTGCGAAAAGTGCACCACCCGCCGTAATAAACCAAACTTGGTTTCCATCCCAATGTGGTGCAATGGTGTTGATAGCAGCACGACGCTCTTCATCGTCTTTACCGACGAACGGCATCAGTGCCATAGAGCCCATATCAAATCCATCAGTCAAAGCAAACCCAATAAGGAGGACGCCGACCAATACCCACCAAATGATTTTGAGAAGTTCATATTCAATCATGTTAAATCTCCTCAGTTGACTTATTGGCTGCTGCTAGTTTTTCGAAATGATACTTTCCAGTATGTAAAGAGCTTGGTCCTAGTCTTGAGAACTTGATCATTAAATACATTTCTATGATGAGCAGCACTGTATAGAAAGCAGCGAGTGCTAAAATTGAACCCCATACATCCGCTGAACTAATACTTGATGCAGATAGGTGTGTTGGTAAAACTTCACCAATAGTCCATGGTTGACGACCAACTTCAGCAACGTACCAACCTGTTTGAGCTGCAATCCATGGAAGTGGAAGGGCGATCAGTGCAAACTTGAGCAACCAAGTTTTAATTTCAGCATTACGTTTCATGACGGCATACGTTGCAAGAATGAACAACAAGAGCATTAAGAAACCTGACGCCACCATCGCTCTAAATGCCCAAAATAAACTTGGAACATGAGGGATAGTATCTAAAGCTGCAGATTTAATTTGTTGTTCAGTAGCATCAACCACAGTTGGTGTGTATTTCTTCAACAATAGACCATAACCCAAATCTTTTTGAGTCTCGTCAAATGCAGCTTTGAGTTCTGGTGATTGATCTCCAGCACGAAGTTGTTCAAGCTGTGCATAAGCGACCATACCATTACGGATACGTTGCTCATGTTGTGCGATTAAATCTTTGATCCCTGTGACTTGTTCAGTTGTAGAGCGAGTCGCAATTAAACCCATGACATATGGAATTTTCACAGCATAGTCTGTTGTTTGCGTCTCGGGATTGGGGATACCAAATAATGTGAATGCAGCTGGTGCTGGATGTGTATCCCATTCTGCTTCAATTGCAGCGAGTTTGGTTTTCTGAACATCACCTAATTCATATCCTGATTCATCACCCAGTAAAATTACGGATAATGTCGAAGCAAGACCGAAAATAGCAGCAATGGCAAATGAACGACGGGCAAAGGCCAAATCACGTTTTTTAAGTAGGTAATAACTTGAAATTGCCAATACAAAAATTGCACCAGTCACATAACCCGCAGAAACAGTATGGACAAATTTAACTTGTGCCACTGGGTTAAAGATTAGTGCGGCAAAATCTACCAGTTCCATACGCATGGTTTCATAGTTAAATGCGGCACCGACAGGGTTTTGCATCCAACCATTTGCAACCAAGATCCAAAGTGCTGACATATTAGAGCCTAAAGCCACTAACCATGTCACACATAAATGTTGGACTTTAGAAAGACGTTCCCAGCCGAAAAAGAATAAACCAATAAAAGTAGATTCTAAAAAGAAGGCCATTAATCCTTCGATTGCTAATGGTGCACCAAAAATGTCACCTACATAATGTGAGTAGTAAGCCCAGTTTGTACCAAACTGGAATTCCATCGTTAGTCCAGTGGTTACCCCTAAAGCAAAGTTGATCCCGAATAACTTACCCCAAAACTTGGTCATGTCTCGGTAAATCTCTTTGCCTGTAATGACATAGGTGGTTTCCATGATGGCAAGGATAAATGCCAAACCTAGAGTGAGGGGTACAAATATAAAGTGATACATTGCGGTCATTGCAAATTGAAACCGCGATAGATCGACCACGCTTTCAGAAATCATCAACGTGTCTCCTTCATTTTAAGTTCGCTGCCCGTAATTCGTTCAGCGACTTGATGGTCAAAGTTTTTGGGAATGGTAGGTGCATCAAACCAGATATTTTTAATCACGATAAGAATGATTACTTTGATAATAAGAATCAGAGTAATCTCTTTGATTAAATTTTTATTTAAACTTGAAGGTTTAATCATCATATTTAAATGCATTATTTGAATCTATTTTAATTATTATTATCTTTTTTTTATTTAAAATAAATACTTTATAGTCATAAATATTTTTAATATAAAAAATATAATAAAAACAGTTATTTGTAATTTTTATTTTTAATAAAATTAAATCCTACTAAAATGGTTATATTAAAAAATAAAATAGACTAAAATACTTGGTATTAATGTTTTAATTCCAACTAAAATAATAGGATTATTGTTTTAAAGTTTATTAAATTAGTTGGTTTTAAATCTGATTGAAATGGTTGGTTATAAGAATTTTATTAATTTTTATATAATCGTTGAGTTGGTTGGATTTAAATTTAATAGGCGTCACAAAATACCTTGAATGAACTATTTTCAAATCAAATGCATATAATTGAAGTGGGGTGTTAATAGCTCATTAATGCTGATCAACATTGAAAAGTTGATTTGTTTTTGCAATTTTTTTAGCAATAAAATGAGATCTTTTTGCACGGATCAGGAGGATTTGAGATTGAAATTCAAGTTCCCCAAACTCTGGTTCAACTTGTACATAATGTAATTGACCGAATTCATCGCGAACGCGTGCTTGAGCAGAGAAACCAGGTCGTGCATTACCACTAGAAACAGTTGCTAGTCGACCAAGCAAATTTGAGTGCTCTGATTTGTATTTGGGTTTGATTACTTGATCCAAACAATGAATCATAAATACCGTAAAGAAGATTGCGATAATTAAAGCGGGTAATAAAACATAGTACCAAGCTAGAAAGGTTTTCTGGCTTGCAAATACAATGAGCTGAAGAAAATATCCAGCAAAACTAAAATTGATCAGAAAAAAAACAAGAATGAGAACTTTGGAAAATTTAACTTGAAGCAAAGGAAGGCGAATAAGCCAATAAGGTGTTAATTTTTTTATAAATTGACTAGGTCTTAAGCCAACAAAATAGCCTAAGGTTTCAGCCATGCTGAGCATTAGCAATGCAAACACGCACATATGAAATGGCATTAAATCAATTTCCATTAAAAATGCCAGCATGTCCTTCACCTCATGACTTAAGATTCTAAGTAAATTCCACCATCAGAATGAACTTTAATCTCGACTTTTTCTAAAGATTCACCTTGGCATGGGCCTGAAATGCACACACCAGTTTCTACATCAAATAAAGCACCATGAGTAGAGCATTCAATGAACTCTTGATCACGATCTAAGAATTGATTTTCAAGAAACTCGAGCTCAACTTGTAAATGTGGGCATACATTTTGATACGCATAGAAGCAACCATCTCGTTGCGTAATGAAAATGTTGTCACCATTTTCAGTTTCAAAAGATCGAGATTCTCTTTCAGGAATGTCTTCAGTCATGCAAATTTTATTCATTTTATGCGACTTCTATTTGAAATTCTTTAAGAAGTTTAGCGTAATCAGCTACGTCTAAACGTGGACCAAATTGAGCAACCACTTGGCTTGAGATTAAAATAGCCAATTCAGTCGCTGTTTGTAAATCTTTACCAGCATTTAATGCATATAAAAATGCACCAGAGAAAGCATCACCAGCACCGTTCGTGTCTAAAGCAACAACTTTACGTCCTTTCACTTGAAGTTCAGTTGATTCCGTTGCTACAAGAGCGCCGTCTGCGCCAAGCGTAATAATGACGGTAGAGCTTAATTTTTTAAGTGCAGCAAGAGCATTTTGTAAGCCATCAGTTTGTGTATACATCAATGCTTCTTGTTCATTACAGAATAGAACATCTACACCATCATCTAATAATTCGTCCAAGCCTGTACGCGCATACTGCACCATAGCAGGATCAGAGAGCGTTAACGCAATTTTCACATTATTTGCTTTCGCAATTACACGCGCTTGCTTTACGGCAGCTCGTGCTGTATCACTCGTAGAAAGGTAACCCTCTATATATAACCATTTAGCGGTTTTTAGCGCTTCAAAATCAATTTGTTCATTACTGAGTTCAGCTGTAATACCTAAGAAAGTATGCATGGTACGTTCTGAATCAGGACTGACCAAAACCATGCAAGTCCCAGTTACGCCTTCACTGATCGAACGTTCAGAGGTTTGTATTCCTGCATCATTTAGACCTTTTAAGTACAACGCTCCAAGATCATCATTGCCGACACGGCATCCATAAAACGCTTGACCACCTAAGGCACTAAAAGCCACTGTTGAGTTAGCTGCAGATCCCCCAGAGGCTTGACCTTTATATTCTTGAGAATTTTTTAAGTTTTGAAATAGACGGGCTTGAGTTTCCCCATCTGTAAGCTGCATAGTACCTTTTTGCAAATTTTGCTCTAAAAGAAATTCATCAGATACTTTGAATTCTTGGTCAATGAGGGCATTGCCAATCGCAAAAAGGTCAACTTTAGCCATGTCTAAATTCACATCACGAAAAAAGAAAACGATTTTACACCAATGCGATTGAATTCAGTAGCGTATAGCTTGATTTTCAAGCTTTAACCTACATTTAATCGAAATGAATCATTTAATTCAGATATAGTTTTATTGATTTAGTTTTAATCTGACTATTTTACTCGGAAAATAGTTGGAGTTTGTTGTATAAATGATGAATTGTATTGAACTATCAGTATAATGATCTTTGTTAAAATTTATGTAAATTAAGGAGCACACATGACCGTAGATGTTACTGAAACCATTCAAAACACCGTTCATCCCGCGTTTCAGTTGGTACGTCAACATCATGTAGCCGCACTCGATATATTAGTTTCAGAATACCGTCATAAAGAAACTGACGCTGTGCATTTTCATCTAGCAACTGAACATGATGAAAATGTTTTTTTAGTTGCTTTCCGTACACAACCGATGGATTCAAAAGGCGAAGCACACATTCTTGAGCATACTGCATTATGTGGTTCTGAAAAATTTCCTGTACGTGATCCATTCTTTTTAATGATCCGTCGTTCTCTAAATACGTTTATGAACGCATTTACAGCTGCCGATTGGACAGCTTATCCATTTGCGACACAGAATAAAAAAGATTTCCAAAACTTACTTTCCGTCTATTTGGATGCAGCATTTGCAGCCAATTTAAACCCTTTGGATTTCGCTCAAGAAGGTATCCGAATTGAGTTGGAAAATGGTGAGCCTGTTTACAAGGGTGTGGTTTTTAATGAAATGAAAGGTGCAATGAGTTCACCTTCAGATCAGTTATATCACCAACTTGCTCATCATTTATTCCCTAAAACGACTTACCACTATAATTCAGGTGGTGATCCTAAGGATATTCCTGATTTAACTTACGAAGAGTTAGTCAGTTTCTATAAGTCACATTATCATCCAAGTAACGCTATTTTCATGACTTTTGGTAATCAATCTGCCTATGAGTTACAAGAGCAGTTTGAAACTTTAGCGTTATCTAAGTTTAAGAAAGGTCAAACCTTATATTCGACACCAGAACAGCGTCTAGAAGCACCTATTGAGGTGACAGAGACTTACGCGGTAGATGCTGAAGATTTGAAAGATAAAACCTACCATGTACTGGCATGGTTACTTCCTGAATCTAGTGATATTCAACTTCGTTTAGGCTTACGTTTGGCTGAAGGGATCTTATTGGAAGATTCTGCTTCACCATTACGTCACTATTTAGAAACGTGTGGTTATGCTCAATCTACAGGACCAATTTTAGGTCTTGATGATTCTAACTATGAAATGACTTTCTACTGCGGTATTCAAGGTTCAAATCCTGAACATGCAGAAACATTCAAAAACGGTGTGTTGAATGTGCTGAACGAGGTTGCCTCGAAGCCTGTAGATCAGTCATTGGTTGATGCGATTTTGCATCAAATTGAATTACACCAACGAGAAATTGGTGGAGATGGCACGCCTTATGGTCTAAGCCTCATCCTCAATGGTTTAAGCAGTGCAATTCATCATAATGATCCAATACATGTTTGGGACGTAGATTCGACCATTGAGCAAGTGAAAGAGCAGTTGAAAGACCCGATGTGGTTGCCTAATCTGATTAAGACCCATTTGATTGATAATCCGCATCGTGTACAGATGACGCTTGTACCAGATGCGAATAAGTCGAAATTAGAGGCTGAAGCAGAAAAACAGCGTTTAGCTGATATAGGCGCACGCTTAACAGATGATGAAAAAGCGGAAATTGTACGCCAGACTGAGGCATTAAATGAAAGACAGGCAACTCCTGATAACTTAGATTTATTGCCGAAAGTTGGTTTAGAAGATATTCCTGCCGAACTTCCAGTCGTTCAAGGTCAATTGAGAGAAATCATTTCTAATAACTTAGATACACCCTTGAACTTATACCATGCTGGTACTAACGGAATTTATTATCAACAAGTGATTATTCAAATTCCTGATCAAGTCGTGAAATCACCTTACTTTAACTTACTCTCCGTGCTCATGGGGGAGGTTGGTGCAGGTCAATATAATTATTTAGAATTACAGCAATTACAAACAGCGGTAAGTGGTGGCCTTGGTATGGGGGCATCTCTACGTAGTAAAGTTGATGATAAAGGTAAAATTAGCGCATTTTTAACGCTGACAACCAAATCGCTTGCCCACAAACTAGATACGATTCAATTGTTAAAACTGGCATTTGAGAAACTGCGTTTTGATGAAAAGGACCGTATTATTGAACTTTTACAACAGCGTAAGACGCGTTGGGCATCCCGTTTGTCTGGTTCTGGACATAGCTATGCCATGCAGATTGCTTCTCGTAATATGAGTGCATTGGCATTACGTGATTATAATAATACCGGCTTATGTGCGCTTAATTGGCTGAGCGAGCTTGTTCAAAGCATTGAAACAGATGAACAAGCATATGCGAACCTCATTCAAGAGTTGCAAAATATTCACCGTTTGTTGTTACTCGCGCCTAAACAGTTCCTACTGGTCTGTGAAGAGCAACAGTCTGAACGTTTAATTGAAGAAATTCAAAATGTTTGGGATAAACTTGAAGTGAAGCGTGAGCCAGTGCATCTTGCTGAAGTTAATTTTGAACAAACGCAAAATGACGAAGCATGGCTGATTCAATCCAATGTCCAATTCTGTGCTTCTGCTTATCCAGCAGTTGAAGTTTCTCATCCGGATGCAGCACCGTTAATGGTGCTTGCGGCTTATCTACGAAATGGTTTCCTACACAGTGCAATCCGTGAAAAAGGAGGCGCTTATGGTGGTGGTGCAAGCTATGATGGCAATGCTTGTGCATTTAGATTCTATAGTTATCGTGATCCACGTTTAGCAGAAACTTTCCAAGATTTTGAAGCAAGTATTGATTGGTTATTGAATACTGAACAAAAACCACACCAACTTGAAGAGGCGATTCTGGGTCTTGTATCGAGCATGGATAAGCCAGGTTCTCCAGCAGGTGAAGCAATTACTGCATGTTATGCATTATTGCATGGACGCACGCCTCAATTCAGAAAAACTTTACGAGAGCGTTTGCTCAATGTAACGTTAGATGATCTAAAGCGTGTAGCAGAAACGTATTTAGTGAATCAAAAACCAACGAAGGCTGTTGTAGCACCAATGGCTAAAAAAGAGCAACTTGCAGAACTTGGGTTTTCAATAAAACAAGTGAATTAAAATTAAAAATGGGGCTTAGCCAATGCGAAATAGAATAAAACGTTCACCAATATGGTTGGGTGTGTCGTCGTTTATGTGTTTGCCTATACAGACAGTTTGGGCAACAGATATGGTACCAGCGAATCCAGCGTCACCACAAGCGTGCGTTGCACTTGATTCAAATGCAGAGCGTTTAGCCTGTTATGATGCATTGTTCAAAGCCCCTGAACTTGAGCAACCTGCTTATGTTTCTGAGCGTCAGGCTGCGCGTGAAATACCAGCACCGCAGGTTGAACCACAGGATTTAAAGTCTAAAATCGAACAAAAAGTTGAAAACTTGTTTTCGGTGGAAGGTCCTGTAATTACACCGAATTCATCGTTGCTTGATAAACGATGGGAATTGGCTGAAGACAGTAAATTAGGTACATGGAATATACGCGCACATCAACCTGTATATTTACTTCCTGCATTTTGGACGTCTGATAAGAACGAATTTCCATCGAGCCCAAATCCTCAAAATACCGTAGAAGATGATCAAAATTTAAAGTCTTTAGAGTCCAAGTTTCAAATTTCACTCAAAACTAAAGCTGTTGAAAACTTAATCGGGAATAATGGCGATATTTGGTTGGGTTATACCCAGTCCTCTCGTTGGCAGGTTTACAACTCTGAAGAATCACGACCATTTCGTGAAACGAATTATGAACCTGAAGCAAGTATTGTGTTTAGAACCAACTATGAATTTTTAGGTTTAAATGGTCGCTTACTCGGTTTAACGCTGAATCATCAATCAAATGGACGTTCGGATCCTTTATCACGTAGTTGGAACCGTGTGATGCTGAACTTAGGATTTGAGCGTGATAATTTCGCTATGATGATTCGACCTTGGTATCGAATCGAAGAAGATTTCAATGATGATAACAATCCTGACATTAAAAACTATATTGGTCGTGGTGATTTAACGACTTTTTACCGTTGGAATGATCATGATTTTAGTTTGATGTTAAGACATTCACTTAAGGGTGGGGATGATTCTCGAGGAGCTGTTCAATTTGATTGGGCATTTCCAATCAGTGGCAAACTTAGAGGTCATTTTCAATTATTCGATGGGTATGGTGAGAGTTTGATTGATTATAATCATCGTGCTACCTATGCGGGTATTGGCGTTTCTTTAATGAATGCTTTCTAAATAAAAAACCACGCTTAGGCGTGGTTTTTTTAGCGATCTTATTGCGATTGAATTAGGGGAACTCCAGTCACTTTCTGTATCTCATCAAAGTTGACGTCATGAGCCAGTTCTATCAGTTTTACCCCTTGAGACGTGATATCCAAAACCCCTAGATCTGTAATCACGCGATGAACGACTGCTTTACCTGTAAGGGGCAGTGAACATTGCGGAACAATTTTTGGGGTGCCATCTTTGGCACAATGTTCCATTAGCACGACGACTTTTTGTACGCCAGCCACCAAATCCATTGCTCCACCCATACCTTTGACTTTTTTCCCTGGAATCATCCAATTCGCAAGATCACCTTGCTCAGAGACTTCCATAGCGCCAAGTATAGCTATATTCACGTGCCCACCACGGATCATGGCAAATGAATCAGCACTGGAAAAAAATGCAGCGCCTGCTCGCGCCGTAACAGTTTGCTTACCCGCATTAATCAGGTCAGCATCTACGGTTTCTTTTGTTGGAAATTCGCCAATTCCCAGCAAACCATTTTCAGATTGGAGCCAAACATTGATATTTTCAGGAATATAGTTCGCAACCAATGTAGGCAATCCAATCCCTAAATTGACATAAAATCCATCTTCGAGTTCCAAGGCAGCTCGTTGTGCCATTTCATTACGCGTCCATGCCATAACTTATGCCTCCGCCTTTAAGGTCATTTGTTCGATTCTTTTTTCTGGTGTAGTGTTAAGAACGATACGATTTACATAAATCCCGGGCAAATGTATCGAATCGGGATCGAGCTCACCGATCTCTACAATTTCCTCAACTTCAGCGACTGTGATTTTCCCAGCCATCGCACAAACGGGATTAAAATTTTGAGCTGTTTTCCTAAAGATTAGGTTACCTGCCTTATCTGCTTTATACGCTTTGACCAAAGCGACATCTGCAGTTAAAGAGGGTTCTAAAATATATTCTTTACCATTGAACTCACGTACTTCTTTACCTTCTGCAATCAACGTACCTACGCCTGTTTGGGTAAAAAATGCAGGAATCCCAGCTCCACCAGCACGGAGTTTTTCAGCCAAAGTGCCTTGAGGGGTTAGCTCGACTTCAAGTTCACCATTTAAGTATTGTCGCTCAAATTCTTTATTTTCTCCGACATAGGACGAGATCATTTTTTTAATTTGTTTTGTTTCGAGTAGTAATCCCAAACCAAAACCATCTACACCTGCATTGTTTGAAATACAAGTCAGCTCTTTAGCTCCTGTTTGTTTCAGGGCAGCAATCAAAGCCTCAGGAATACCACATAAGCCAAAACCACCAACAGCTAAGGTTTGACCATCTTGAATGATATCGTTCAGTGCACTTTCAGCACTTTCATACACTTTGTTCGTCATTGAACACCTCATTGTATTTTTATTTTGTTCATCCTGAATCAGCTTCCGATCTTCATCATTTCATAATGCTGATACGTACTAAGCACATTTTTTTTGCCAATACGCATTGGCATAGTTAGATGGATTGTTTCGTTGCAAAACTTGACTAATGTTACGACTCGCAAGCATCAGGGCATCTAGGTTAATGCCAGTTTCATAGCCCATATTGGACAAGAGATAAAATAAGTCTTCAGTGGATACATTACCCGAAGCACCTTTGGCATAAGGACAACCGCCAAGTCCTGCAATCGATGAGTCAAATATGCGGATGCCTTGTGTCAGTGATTGATAGATATTGGCAATTGCCATGCCGTAGGTATTGTGAAAATGACCAGCTAAAAGTTGTGGTTCAATTCGTTCCAAACATGCATTCCAAACTTTGGAAACACGATCAGGTGTAGCTGTGCCGATGGTTTCACCCAAGGATACTTCGTAGCAACCTAGATCAATTAACTTTGCACTGACTTCAGCAACCTTATATGGATCAATTGGACCTTCATAGGGGCAGTCAACGATACATGAAACGTATCCGCGTACTTTAATATCATGTTGTTGAGCAAACTGTAATACATCAGCAAACTTCTCAAAACTTTCCTCAATTGAACAATTTATATTCTTTTGAGTGAAGCTTTCAGAAGCAGCGGTGAAAACCGCAACTTCTTTACAGCCTACAGCTAAAGCTGACTCGAATCCCTTAAGGTTTGGTGTCAGTAAGCTGAACTGGATATCTTCATCATGTGGTAGGCTAGCATAGAGTTGATCACTTTCTGCCATTTGAGGTACCCACTTTGCAGATACACAAGAACCGACTTCGATATTCTTCAAACCAGTTTTCATCAAATCAAGAATAAGATTGCGTCTGTCTTCGAATGTTAAGGGTGTTTTTTCATTCTGAAGACCGTCACGAGGTCCAACTTCAACGATTTTCACAAAATTATCGTGATTTGGTGTGGTTTGATTGGTTGTTTTCATCATGCCGCATTCTCCTCAGCAGCTTGAAACTCAACCAGCTCATCACCAGCTTTCACTTGATCACCTTGTTGGAAATAAGCTGCGACAACGACACCATCAAATGGTGCACGTATAGCGTATTCCATTTTCATTGCCTCTAACGTTAATAACACTTCATCTTTTTTTACACGTTGATTTGCTGAAACAAATACTTGTGTCACTGCACCCGGCATTGGTGCTTTTAGATTTGAGTCAGATGAAGATTGATCATTTGTATTAAAATTAGGTTTGATGAGTTCAAATTTAAAAGTCTGCCCATTTTTAAATAGGGTGACCGCATCATTGGTTTTTTTAAAACTGATTTTCTCTTGACCGAAAGAGGTATAGATCGCCATGAGATTTTCATTGAGCAACTGACCTGAGATAGCGTAGCTTTCGCCATCAAGCTGTGCTTCGAACCCTTGTGAAGTTGAGATAAATTCAACTTGATACGTTTGTCCGAGATGTTCAAGTTTTATCGGTGTACGCGCATCAACATTACTTCTCCAAAGGGGTTTTGCTTTCCAAACTGGATGGCTTGTATGCTTGGATTCATTTAACTGAGAATGCAGTTCAATAAATGCTGCTGTGACAATTGTTTCAGACGAAGAAGGAGTAGTGGTTTTAAATAGGAACTCATCTTCACGCTGAATTAAATTAGTATCTAGATTGGCATTTTTGAAAGAGTCACATGCCACTAAGCGATCTAAAAATGCAATATTGTTGCCTAAGCCTTCGACATGAAAGTGGCTCAAAGCATGATGCATTTGGACGAGTGCTGCTTCACGATTTTCTCCCCATACGATGAGTTTAGCAATCATTGGATCATAGAACGTTGTGATCTCATCACCTTGCACAATGCCACTATCAACACGGACACATTCATTTTGAGTCGGATAATGAAGATAATTAATTTTTCCAATTGCTGGGAGAAATCCTTTCTCTGGCTCTTCTGCATAAACACGAGCTTCAAGTGCATGGCCATGAATTTTTAATTCAGACTGTTGTTTTGGCAAACGTTCACCATAAGCAACACGTAATTGCCATTCAACCAAATCTTGTCCTGTGATCATTTCCGTCACAGGGTGTTCAACTTGAAGGCGAGTGTTCATTTCCATGAAGTAAGCTGTACCATCTTGCTCAACAATGAACTCAACCGTTCCAGCACCGACATAGTCTACTGCTCGGGCAGCATTAATCGCAGCTTCACGCATCGCTTCGAGTTTAACTTCGGCCATTTTAGGGGCTGGGGCTTCCTCTAGGACTTTTTGGTGACGGCGCTGCACAGAGCAATCACGTTCAAAGAGGTGAACATAATTGCCATGTTTGTCACCAAAAACTTGCACTTCAATATGACGAGGATTGACAACATAACGTTCAATTAGAACGTCATCATTGCCAAAGCTTGATTTCGCTTCACTTTTGCATGAGTTCAGTGCAGGAAGAAAGTCTTCAGCACGCTCAACTAAGCGCATGCCTTTACCACCACCACCTGCACTGGCTTTAATCAGTACAGGATAGCCAATCTGATCAGCTTGTTGTTTTAAGAAATCTGCATCTTGATTGCTGCCATGATACCCAGGTGTGAGTGGTACACCTGCTTTTTCCATCAATGCTTTAGACGTTGCTTTTAAACCCATGGCTAAGATGGCAGCCACTGGAGGCCCTATAAAAGTAATATTGTTTTTTTCACAGGCTTCCGCAAATTGATCATTTTCAGATAGGAAACCATAACCTGGATGGATGGCTTCAGCCCCTGTTTTAAGTGCAGCTTGAATAATACGATCTGCTTGTAAATAACTTTGTGCAGCAGGGGATTCACCAATATAAATAGCTTCATCCGCTAATTTGACATGCTGCGCTTGGGTATCTGCATCTGAGTAAATTGCAACCGTTGCGATACCTAATTTTTGTGCACTACGAATCACACGACATGCAATTTCGCCACGGTTTGCAATGAGAATTTTTTTAAACATATAGAATCCCTTTTTATTGTTCTGCCGTTGCTTGAATCCATGCTGGGCTTTGTTTATTTAAAAAAGCAGTTAAGCCATTTTTGGCTTCATCACCTTGACGTACGTGCGCAATGTGTTGAGCGGTTTGAATCAGTAAATCTTCTGTGACTTCTTGATGATCAACTAAACGAATCAAAGACTTTGATGCAGCTTGAGCTTCAGGGCCACCAAGCAAAATTGCATCAATGATTTCCGATACGGTGGCCTCCAACTGTTCTGGCTGACAAACTTCATGGACGAGACCAATATGCTTTGCTTGTTCTGCAGAAATACGTTCAGCCGTGAGAAAATATCGAGATGCTTGACGAGCACCGATGGCACGGATCACGTATGGACTAATCGTTGAAGGTGCTAAACCTAATCTCACTTCTGAAGTGGCAAACTTAGCATCAGTGGAAGCCACACAAATATCGCATGCTGAAGCAAGCCCCATGCCGCCGCCAAATGCAATACCATGGACACGTGCAATAGTCGGTTGTTTCAGCGTGGCTAAACTTTGTAACATTTTGGCAAGTTTCAAAGCATCCTCTTCATTTTCCACTTTTGATGCTTGACCTGCTTGTTTCATCCAATTGAGGTCCGCACCTGCAGAAAAGCTTTTACCACGACCTGCCAAAACGACAACACGAACGTCATCATTAGCATTTAAAGTTGTGAAACAGTGATTCAGTTCTTCTATCACTTGTGTATTGAATGCATTGTGTAATTCAGCACGATTAATCCAAACGGTCGCAACTTGGCGTTCAATTTCAAGCTGTAAAAATTCATAACTCATGTCATTTTCTCCTTACATGCGGAACACGCCGAACTGAGTTGGTTCAATTGGTGCATTCAATGCAGCAGCCAAACTCAGACCTAAGACATGACGTGATTCTGCTGGATCAATCACACCGTCATCCCACAACCGTGCAGATGCATAATAAGGGTGTCCTTGCTTTTCAAATTGATCACGATAAGGTTGTTTGAATTGATCTTCTTCTTCAGCTGACCAAGTTTCACCACGTTGCTCAATTTGATCACGCTTAATCGTGGAGAGAACACTAGCAGCTTGTTCACCGCCCATCACGGAAATACGTGAATTCGGCCAAGTCCATAAGAAGCGAGGAGAATATGCTCGACCGCACATTCCATAGTTGCCTGCACCAAAAGAACCACCGACCACCAAGGTGATTTTAGGAACATTTGCGGTAGCTACTGCCATGACCAATTTGGCTCCATTTTTGGCAATACCTTCATTTTCATATTGGCGACCGACCATGAAACCGGTGATATTTTGGATAAAGAGCAGTGGAATATTGCGTTGCGTACACAGTTCAATGAAATGCGCACCTTTCTGAGCAGACTCTGAAAATAAAATTCCGTTATTGGCAATGATTCCGACCTTCATGCCGTAGATAGATGCAAAACCTGTAATTAAGGTTGTACCAAAACGAGCCTTAAATTCATCAAGTCTTGAACCATCCACGATACGTGCAATCACTTCACGGATGTCAAAGGGTTTGCGTGAGTCACTCGGAATGACACCATAGAGTTCTTCAGCACCATAAAGTGGTTCTTCAATTTCGGTCTTTAATGCTTTCGGTTCGATATTTAGGTTTTGAACAATATTGCGTGCAATTTGAATCGCATGTTCATCACTTTCTGCAAGATGATCTGCGACACCAGATAAACGGGTATGAACATCGCCACCACCAAGGTCTTCAGCAGTCACCACTTCACCTGTTGCAGCTTTTACCAAAGGTGGACCACCGAGGAAAATCGTGCCTTGATTGCGGACAATAATTGTTTCATCGGACATGGCAGGGACATATGCGCCACCCGCAGTACAACTCCCCATAACCACGGCTATTTGTGCAATACCTTTACTCGACATGCGTGCTTGGTTGTAAAAAATTCGTCCAAAATGATCGCGATCAGGGAATACTTCATCCTGCATTGGCAGAAATGCACCGCCTGAGTCGACCATATAAATACAAGGAAGATGATTTTGTTCAGCAATTTCTTGCGCACGTAAATGTTTTTTTACAGTTAAAGGATAATATGTCCCCCCTTTAACCGTTGCATCATTGGCAACGATCATGCAAGTCACACCATGCACTTGACCAATACCTGCAACCACACCTGCAGCTGGAACATCGTCAGCATAAACTTGATAAGCAGCGAGTTGACCAATTTCAAGAAAGGCAGTTCCTGCATCAATGAGTTGATCGATCCGCTCACGCGGTAATAATTTGCCACGTGCTAAATGTTTCTGACGTGCTTTTTCTCCACCGCCTAAGGCAATGGTGTGAGCTTGTTTTTTTAAGTCTGCGACCAATTCAAGCATCGCAGCTTGATTGATTTTAAACTCTTCACTACGTGGATTGATTTTGCTTTTAATTTCGTTCATCAATGACTTCCTTGTATTAACTTGAATTATTTGGTTTCGTTGAATAACTCACGACCAATTAACATGCGTCGAATTTCAGAAGTTCCTGCACCGATTTCATAAAGTTTGGCATCACGCCATAATCGACCTGTGTTGTAATCATTGATATAACCATTGCCCCCAAGGGTTTGAATTGCTTCACCAGCCATCCAGGTTGCTTTTTCAGCTGAGTAGAGAATGGCACTTGCTGCATCTTTACGTAAACCACGATCATGATCAGCTTTATCACATGCTGCACCCACGGCATAAACCAAAGCCTTGCTCGCCAACCATGTAGAATACATATCCGCAATTTTGCCTTGCATGAGTTGGAATTCACCTAAACATTGACCGAATTGCTTACGTTCATGAATGTATGGGATGACCACATCTAAACATGCATCCATAATGCCTAGTGGTCCACCACTGAGAACTGCACGCTCGTAATCTAATCCACTCATGAGCACTTTTGTACCGTTACCCACACCACCCATGACGTTTTCTTTAGGCACTTTGACATTGTCAAAGAACAGGGGATAAGTATTTGAACCACGCATTCCGAGTTTGTCTAAGTGACTCCCATGACTAAAGCCTTCCATGCCTTTTTCAATAATGAAAGCAGTCATGCCTTTGGCACCAGCATTGATGTCAGTTTTGGCGTAAACCACCAGCACGTCAGCATCTCCACCATTGGTAATCCACATTTTTGAGCCATTAAGTACAAAGTGATCACCATGCTCTTCAGCACGTAATTTCATACTAACGACATCTGAACCCGCATTTGGTTCAGACATTGCCAAAGCACCGACATATTCGCCAGAAATTAATTTAGGAAGATATTTTTGTTTTTGTTCTTCGCTACCATTACGGTTAATTTGATTCACACAAAGATTTGAATGTGCCCCGTATGAAAGTCCAATGGAAGCAGATGCTCGTGAAATTTCCTGCATGACAATGATATGAGCCAAATAACCCAGATTGACACCACCGTATTCTTCACTCACGGTAAGTCCAAGTAACCCCATATCACCAAATTTTTTCCATAAGTGAGCTGGAAATAAGTTGTCTTGATCAACTTGTTGAGCAATAGGTGCGATTTCCTTTGCACAGAATGCAGCTACAGAATCACGTAAAGCGATTAGTGTTTCGTCTAGTCCAAAGTCGATACTCTGTAAATTCATTTTCATTCATCCTAAAATTTAATTTTTATTTCCAGTGAAGCATTTTGTCCTTGCTTGAGAAATACAATACAGTTATTTTTTAAAAAAGTGAATATAGATTCAGAAAATGATTTATAATTCATTTTAGTTGATTGGGTGAACAATTATGAGTTATAAAAGATCCACTTTGATGCAAGAGCGTATGGAGCAAAATCGTCAATCGATACTGCAATCCGCGCGCGAACTTATTGCGGGTGGTGGTTTTAAAGATGCACAAGTGCAAGCGATTGCAGATAAATCTGGTGTCTCGAGTGGTTTGGTCTATCGCTATTTTGAGAACAAAAATCAGATTTTGATTGAAGTGCTTTCACAGGCCATCAAAGGTGAGGTCGATATTCTGAATCAGATTGCAAAAAATGATTGGACTTCGACTGAGAAGTTGACAAAGGCCGTCACTGCTTTCGTAAAACGTGCTTTGAATAGCCCTCAACTTGCATATTCACTCATGTTTGAGCCCGTAGACCCAACGATTGAGCATGAACGTTTTAGAAGTAAGCAACTGATAAAACAATCCATTAAGGAGATTCTTGCCGAAGGAAAGGTCAATGGTGAGTTCGAATTTGAAGATTTAAATACAGCTGCATTATGCGTGGTTGGTGCGATGACATTCGTTGTGATTGAACCTTTAAATCCATCGCGTAATGTGATGTTTGATGACGGTTATAAAGGTTATTTCGTTAAGCAAATTGCAGACTTTTGTGTCAATGCAGTTAAGGCAAAGGAGGAAAATTAATTTAATTCACACAAAAGGATGTCATGTTTAAACGAGTAATCGCGTAATTAATAACGAAATATTGGATTGATATAAGAAAATAGAATCAAGGAGTATGATTCAATGACGCAATTACGACTCAGTTATGCCTATGGCACCAGTGAGCAACCCTTATTGGGTATGACTATAGGCCATAAATTTGATCAAGCATGCCTACAATATGCCGATCAGGATGCTGTGGTCAGTGTGCATCAAAATGTACGTTTGACCTATCAGCAGTTACAAGAGAAAGTAAATGCTTTTGCATGTAGTTTATTAAAAATCGGTTTAGAAAAGGGAGATCGTCTAGCGATTTGGTCCCCTAATTGTGTGGAATGGACGATCGCACAATTTGCAGCCTTCAAGGCTGGAATTATTTTGGTCAACTTAAATCCTGCGTATAAAAGCTACGAGCTAGAATACGTACTCAATCGAGTATCTTGCAAAGGATTGATCATTGCATCGACCTTTAAGACGACCAATTATCAAGAAATTTTGACGCAAATTGCACCAGAAATTTTACATACGACCAATGGCGTTTTAAATGCTGAAAAATTGCCGCATTTAAAGTATTTGATCAAAATAGATGATCAACAACATACTGGGTTTTATCGCTTTAGTGATTTATTGGCTGAACCGACTTCAGAGCAGTTAGATCAACTTAATGAGATAGCATCTGGTCTTCAATTCGATGAAACCATCAATATCCAGTTTACCTCCGGAACGACAGGTAGCCCCAAAGGGACCATGCTGACACACAATAATATTCTGAATAACGGATATTTTGTGGGAGAGGCAATCAAACTGACTTCTAAAGATCGAGTTTGTATTTCTGTACCGTTATTTCATTGCTTTGGTATGGTGATGGGTAATCTTGCCTGTATTACACATGGATCAACCATGATCTATCCATCAGCTGTATTTAATCCTCTTGATAGTCTTAAAGCGATTGAACAAGAGAAATGTACCGCAGCTTATGGTGTGCCTACCATGTTTATTGCCATGCTTGATCATGAGCAATTTGACGAATTTGATTTGACCACATTACGTACAGGCATCATGGCTGGCAGTCCATGTCCAAAAGAAATCATGAAGCGCGTCATTGAGCGTATGCATATGCGAGATATCACGATTTGTTATGGCATGACTGAAACAGCGCCAGTAAGCGCACAAAGTTCGATCACAGATTCGCTAGAACAACGAGTGAGCACTGTTGGTCGAGTTCATCCACATATCGAAATTAAAATAGTCGATGAACACGGTAAAGTAGTGCCTCGTGGCAAACTCGGAGAGTTGTGTGTACGAGGATACTCAGTCATGCTGGGCTATTGGGATGAAGAAGAAAAAACCCGAGAAGTCGTAGATGTCGCAAAATGGATGCATACCGGTGATATCGCTGAAATGGATGATGAAGGCTTTATCAAAATCAAAGGTCGCATTAAAGATGTTGTGATTCGGGGAGGTGAGAATTTATTCCCTAAAGAGATTGAAGACTTCTTATATAAACATCCGGCTGTTAGCGATGTTCAAGTCATTGGGCTTCCTGACCCGAAATATGGCGAAGAGTTATGTGCTTGTATTATTTTGCATGAAGGACATGAATGTTCTGAACAAGTGATCAAAGATTACTGCAAAGCCAATATCTCACATAATAAAGTGCCACGATATGTACATTTTCTTAAAGAGTTCCCAATGACTGCTTCTGGTAAGGCTCAGAAGTTTAAACTCCAAGAATATATGCGTGAGCAGCTCAATATTTTTGATGAGAGTGCTTAATCGTCATTGAGTAATATTTTAACTTCAAGCTAGAAAAACAACAAAGCCGAACTTAGTTCACTAAGTTCGGCTTAATTTTAAAAAATAGTAGAAGAGCGATATGGCAAAGAATTTTGATCACCCAAAAATCGTAGAAAACTATGATGAACATATCAGGCAGCTCATACCAGGATATGAACTGATGCATCTACATATATTAGCGCTGCTTGAAACTCATCTCAAAGAAGAGGCTAAAATTGCCATTGTCGGGTGCGGAACTGGATTTGAACTGAATTATTTATTAGATCATTTTCCAAAGGCGGAGTTTGTTGTGTTTGATCCATCGGCAGCGATGCTTGAAAAAACAAAACAGATCGTTCAGTTTAAGCAGCAAATGCACCGAGTCATAATTCTGCAAGGTGACACGACGGTGCTCCAGAAATATTCTGAAAATTTTGATGCAGTATTGAGTATTTTGGTTTTTCATTTTGTTTCACATGCATACAAAAAGAGTTTTTTAGGTGATATTTACCATGCTTTGAAACAAGATGGTGTGGTTCTGAGTTTCGATCTGATGCAATTCGAAGAACCAAATGATCAGTTAGTATTAAAAAATTTGGTGACAAAAATAGGATTAAGTGAAAAACAAAGTCAGGTCATGTTGGAAAGAATACATGATGACTTTAATTTAATGACGGTGAAAGAGATTAAGAATCTATACCTTCAGGCTGGTTATCAAAATTTAAGAACTTTTTGTCAAATGTCTAATTTTTATGGATTAAAAGCAGTAAAGTGATAATTTCATATTTAGAATAACCTATTCATTTTATCTTATATGAAAATCCTACAAATGGTTATATATCTAAAATGAAAAAGGATTATGATAAAAGTATTGTTTTATGAATATAAGGATTGTTCATGACCACAGAGACTCAATTTCCACAAACTTCTAATCGTGGAATCGCGGTATACAGTAATAACGCTGAAGCGATTGGTAATACACCGCTTATTCGCATTAATCGTGTGATACAGGGTGGGGCTACAGTTCTTGCTAAAGTGGAAGCACGTAACCCAGCATTTTCAGTAAAATGCCGTGTTGGTGCAGCTTTGATTGCAGATGCAGAACAACGTGGTGTGCTTAAAGCAGGAATGCATATTGTTGAACCGACGAGTGGTAATACCGGAATTGCGCTAGCTTTTGTTGCTGCTGCTAAAGGTTATGATATCACACTGACCATGCCTGCAAGTATGAGTATCGAGCGCCGTAAAGTACTCAAAGCATTGGGTGCTCATTTAGTATTAACCGATCCTGCTAAAGGGATGAATGGTGCTGTTCAAGAAGCAGAACGTTTAGTTGCTGAGAACCCAGAGCTTTATTATTTACCTCAGCAATTTGAAAACCCAGCAAATCCTGCCATTCATGAAACTACAACTGGACCTGAAATTTTTGAAGCAACGGGTGGTAAGGTTGATATTTTAGTGGCTGGTGTAGGTACGGGAGGTACGATCTCTGGTATTTCGCGTTATTTTGAGAAAGTTAAAAATAAAGCCCTTTACTCAGTTGCAGTTGAACCAGCAGACTCACCAATTATTGGACAAGCGAAGCGTGGCGAAACACTGACTCCTGGACCACATAAAATCCAAGGCATTGGTGCAAACTTTATTCCTAAGAACCTAGATTTAGATTTGGTGGATGAAGTTATCGCGATTGAAAATCAAACTGCAATTGATTTTGCTCGTCAATCTGCAATCAAAGAAGGGATTTTTGTGGGGATTTCAAGTGGTGCAGCATTAGCGGCCGCTCATGAACTTGCTCAACGTCCTGAAAATGCCGGTAAAACCATAGTGGTGATTTTACCTGATGCTGGAGAGCGCTATTTATCTTCAGTTTTATTTGAAGATATCTCAGCAGATTAACGAGAAAATCAAAGCATTCTAAAAAAACGGTCTTCATGGCCGTTTTTTTGTGATTTATTTGATTAAAACAATTTTTAACTCTTCTTAAGTTACCAATCATTTTAAATTTATTACATCACACGACTATTTTCACAGTTTTGAACGCGATATCTTTAAGCGAATTTTTTCTAATAAAAAAATGAATGAACGACTTTAATCATCCTATTTATATTATCGGCGCTGGTGTTGCAGGATTAAGTTGTGCTCAGCATTTAAAATCAGCAGGATTTAATGTTGTTGTTTTAGAAGCACGTGATCGTATAGGTGGGAGAATACATACACAAAACATTGATGGTCATTGTTTTGACCTTGGTGCATCATGGATACATGGTATTGATAATAATCCGATATGGAAAATTGCAGAGTCCAATCGGATAAGTACTCAAGTTTTTAATTATGATCAAGTGGATTATTTTCATGCCAATGGTCAGCCATTTACCGAACAAGAGAGCTTAGAATTTGAAAAATGCCTTCGTGATGTTCAGAAGGTTTTTCAAAATACATCAATAGAGCAGGATATCTCCGCTTTTGAGCAACTTGAGAATGTTTTAGGAACGATACGTTTTCAACTTCATTATTTTGATCGAGACGTCATCACACAAAAAATTAAGCAGTATTACTCAAGGCTTGCCCATGATCCTTTTGCGACTGATTTAGAGCAATTAGCCCATAATTTTATGGATTTTGAAGGCTACTTCTCAGGCGATGAAGTGATATTTCCAAAAGGTTATGAACAGATTGTTAAAGTTCTGGCTGCTGATTTAGAGATTCATACGAATGCAGATATTGTTGAAATCGTTCATGACTCTCATCAAGTCCAGATAAAAACAGCATGTGGACAGCTTTACATAGGTTCTCAAGTTGTGGTGACTGTTCCGCTCGGTATCTTAAAGCAAGATAAAATTAAGTTTGAGCCGCCTTTGCCTAGTGGATTAGTCCAATCGATTCAAAAGCTGGGTTTTGGATCTTTCAATAAAATATTTATACAATTTTCAAAAGCTCTAGAATTTAATGGGAATGCACTTAAACACAATACGGCATTTTTTTGGGATGAGCGTGAGCTGTATAGTATTTTAGATTTTAGTCATTTATATAATAAACCGACTTATCTCCTTCTCGTTGGAGGTACAAAGTCAGAATGGGTTGATCAAGCAACGGATCAACAGGTGCATGAATATATTAAGAAAATATTGAAGATTTGCATTCAATCCAATGACATTCAAAATATTATAATTACTCGCTGGGGGAGTGATCCGTTTAGTTTAGGTTCATTTAGTTTTCCAAAAGTTGATCATACTAAAGATGATGTAGAGATCTTCAAAAAAGAGCATCCAGCGCAAGTATATTTTGCAGGTGAACATTGTCATACCGATTATGCAGGTACTGTGCATGGTGCATATCTGTCAGGTCGTGACACTGCTAATTTAATTATTCGTAATGGCTCAAATATAAAGCTGTAACTGATGTACAGTTACAGCTTTATTTAGTTAGTATGAGTAAGTTGAGAAATTAACCTAAACTCACATTAATACATGTCCATATTCTTCGCGAAGTTTTCTTTTTAGCATTTTTCCAGTGCCGCTGAGCGGTATGGCATCGACAAAAATCACTTTATCTGGGGTTTGCCATTTAGCAATTTTATCAGCATAGTAATCAATGAGTTGTTGTTCAGTGATTTCGCTATCAGGATGTTTAACGGCGATTAAGACAGGTCTTTCATCCCATTTCGGATGTTGTGCTGCGATGACCGCAGCCATCGCAATTTCTGGGTGACCCATTGCGATATTTTCAAGCTCTACAGAAGAGATCCATTCTCCACCAGATTTAATCAAGTCTTTCGCACGATCACTAATATGCAGATAACCATCTGCATCTATGGATGCAATATCTCCAGTATCAAACCATCCATCACTGGTCAATGGTGAGTCGGACTGACCAAAGTATTTGTCAACAATCCAATGTCCTTTGATTTGTAAATTACCAATAGTCTCACCATCATGTGGAACAAGATCGGTTCCTTTTTCTTCAGACACTAAACGAATACTGACTCCAAATGGTGGGCGACCTTGGGAAAGACGTAGTTTTGCTTGTTGATCCTGAGAAAGTTGTTTATGTTTGGCTTTGAATTGATTGGCAGTGCCAAGTGGACTAGCTTCAGTCATCCCCCAAGCATGTATGGTTTCACAATCATATACATCACGGAATGTCGCTAACATGCTTGGTGGGCAAGCCGAGCCACCAATGACATTACGTTTTAAAGAGGTCAGTGAACTGTTCATTGCTTTTGCAGCGACTAATAAGCTTTGCCAAATGGTAGGAACACCAAGTGCAACAGTCACTTCATATTGATCAATGAGTTTAACTAGACTCTCACCATCAAGACCCGGCCCTGGTAATATAATTGAAGCACCTACCATCGCTGCGGCATAAGGTGTTCCCCATGCATGAACGTGAAACATCGGAACTACAGGTAAAATAATATCTTTGGCTGATAGATTGAGTGAGTCAGGTAAGCTGGCCGCTAAACTGTGAAGAACAGTTGAGCGATGAGAATAGAGAGCACCTTTAGGATTGCCTGTTGTTCCAGAGGTATAACATAGTGAACTAGCAGTGGTTTCATCAAATTCAGGCCATGTGTATTCTGCAGTTTGACCCGCAATTAAGTCATCGTAGAACAAGACTTCGGGTAAGGCTTGATGAATCTTTTCATCAGGTGCATCTAAGCAAATGAAATGTTGCACCAGTGGAATATGTGCTTTTATTCCTGTAATCAAAGGTAGGAATGTTTTATCAAAAATAATCGCTTTATCTTGTGCATCATTAATAATGAAAATCAGTTGTTCTGGAAATAATCTTGGGTTAATGGTGTGACAGATTAAACCACTCCCAGAAATAGCATACCAAGACTCTAAATGACGATGATTGTTCCAAGCTAATGTTGCAATACAATCGCCGTGAATGAGTTTAAGTTCATTTAATGCCTTTGCACCACGTTTAGCATTATCCGATACATCGCCCCAATTGGTTTCGTAAAGTGTGCCATCGGTGTTTTTTGAAACGATCAGGGTGTCTTTATGAAATTCAGCAGCATGTTCTAGTAAACTGCTGATTAATAAAGGTTGAAACATCATACGTCCGTGCATGCAAAGCTCCTGCTATTGATCATTTAAGTTGTTATTTTGAGTTGATTATACTTATGTAAGGTGAGTGCTCACGATTAACGTAACACTCACTGATGATCTAGAAATACACTAAATTATGCAGTCAGTAAAGAACCAACTAATTTACGGATTGAAACCAAAGGTTTACGCTCTGGAATGATGACACCAGCAGTTTTAAGGTCAGATACAAGTTCTGCACGGAAGTCATTATAGTCAACTTCTGCTGCATGTCGTTGACCGCCTTCAAAGTTGTAATGTGGATGATCTAACTCATGCTGAATCGCTTTTTTCATATCAGCTGGACGTTTATATTTTCCTAAGATTTCCTGACATGCCAAATTGGCTTGGTGATCTGAAATTGGCCAAATACAACCTAGTGGCTGGAATAAACCAATGAAATAAAGATTGTCATGTTCTGCGTGCATCATTTTACGGTAAAGCGGTAATTTTTCAGCATGTTGGAAATCTATAAAATCTTTATCGAAGAAAGGGAAGACGGTCCAGAAACCAGTACAACAACAAATAATATCAAACTCTTGTTGAGTACCATCGACGAATTCTACAATTTTACCATTGAGACGCTTGATCGCTGGTTTTGGTTTGATTTTACCGTGACGCACATAGTCAATGAAGTCAGAGTTCGCCGTTGGATGTTGTGTCAGCATCGGTTTGTCATTTACAGGCAAGCCAAAATCTGCGTAATTTCCACTGAATGCTTTTACCAATTTGGTCAGAATTTTTTGGCGCATTTTGGGCGGAAGTTTTTCCATTGACTTCACGAGTATGTCTGCGGGATGTCCAAACATAAATTTTGGAACAAACCATTGTGGGCTGCGCATCGATATATACACATCTTTTGAGACACGTGCTGATTCTACGGCAACATCACAGCCTGAATTACCTGCACCAATGACTAAAATTTTCTTTCCACGCCAGTCGTCATTTACACCTTTAAAATCATGTGAATGCATCCACTTGCCAGTAAATTCACCTTCATACTCAGGGTATTTCGGTTTCCAGTGATGACCATTTGCAACCATTAAATAGTCATATATTTTCTGTTGTTCTTTACCTTGATCATCGGTGTAATCCACCACCCATTTTTTATTTTCATTTTTATGAATATGGTGAATAGTGTGATGAAATTTAATTTTGTCATATACACCAAAATGTTTGGCATAATTTTCAAAATACTGCTGTAGATGATCATGTCGTGGATAGTCAGGATAACTGTCTGGCATTGGATAATCTTCATATTCAGACATTGTACGCGAGCTAATAATGTGTGTATTCTCATAGACTGAAGAATGACCAGTTTTAGAATTAAACACCCAATTCCCACCGACTTTGTCATTTTTCTCGAAGATATCGTATGCAATACCATTTTGTTGACAATTTTTAGCAGCCGTAATTCCTGACGGACCTGCACCAATGATACAGACTGTGTTCATATTCATATCCTTGAATGATGTTCTTTTTATTCATAACCAACTATAGTTGGTTTTATGACTATAATCGATTTATTTTTAAACAGCAAGACAGGGGATTTGTTTAAATGCTTTTTGATGAAATTAAGCTTCCTGTACAAAAAAGAAGTAAAGCAAGGTTAGAACTTGTACTAGAAACAACAAAGAAAATATTAGAAGAACAAGGCATCAATCACTGTACTATTCCCGAAATTGCAGCACAGTCCGATCTTCCTAAGATTACGATTTATCAATACTTTCCAACAGTTAATCATTTGTTCAGCATATTGGTGAAACGTTATTTAGATGAACTGCAGGCCTATGTTTTGTTTAAGAATGAGTGCTATCAAACTTGGTCAACACGTGATATTTGTTTTGATCTAATTTCTAAGGTGGCTGAGTTCTACAATTCAAATCCTGCTGCAAGTATTTTGATTTTGGGTGGGCCAGTACATGTTGATGGTTTTAATTTACAGGAAATCGTCATTGAGAAGATTGCTCATGATTTACAAGCGGTATTTGAGCAGAAAGTACATCCGCTGAAATTGAATAGAAAAGAGGAAGCGGTGTATCTGGTTGAAATGGTTTTTGCATTAATGAAACACAGCTACTATCAGCATCAACAAGTCACTGATGACATTCTAAAAGAATGCCATTTCATCAGTGAATTTTACTTAAGCAGTAAGGGATATAACTACCAACTTTAAAAGTTTATTTTAGTTTTTCCAAAAAATGTTGATGCGCTGCGATGAGTTGATCAAAAACGGGCGAATGAAATAGATCGAAGTGACCGCAGACGAACTCACGATATTCACCTTGTTTTAGTTTTTGTGCGAGTTTACGTGTTGCTTTGACAGGAATAAGTGAATCTAGTTCCGCACCTGACACAAAAACAGGGCATTGAATTTTATGAACGATCATTGTTGGTCGGTATAAACCAATGGTTGCAACGATTCGAGCTGGTACAGCATTTTTCCAATGCATCCCGTCTGGAATCAGTCGATAATAGGCATCATAGCAATCTTCACCCGCCAAAATGGCAAACCGATCTTTTGCAACTACAGGCATGGTTTTGAGTCTACCTATTTTTGCTAGGGCTAAATCTTGTAATGCAATCATGGTTGCAGGCAATAAATATTTTTTCGGATACAGTGTCAAGCTCGCTAAACCATCAACGTGTGGAAAATTAGAGATCACTGCTTTAAAGGTGTGTTCACTTGCTAATGTTAGAACATGCGCACCACTGAACGAATACCCCCATAAAATGATATTTTTTTTCGGGATGTAGAATCGGGTTTGAATATAGTCGATAACGACTTTCCAATCCTGAAGTTGACTATTTTTATCAACAAGATGCTGAACAGGACCACTGCTTAATCCAAAACCAGAATGATCAAATACGCATACGTTATATCCCAATTCTGCATAAGCTTCAGCGAAAGAGTTTAAGCCACAGCTTTTTTCTCCACCTAAGCCATGAGCCATAATGATGATACTAGAATCTTTTGTGATCGGCTCTGGCATATAAAAATCCGCTTGGATTTGATAGTTGCCATTCGGAATGAGTAATTCTTGAGTTTGCATCGTGGTTATCCTTAACACTTTTTTATTTTTAAACCCAACTCAGGTTGGTTTAAGCATATCGTTATGCAGTATAAAAGTCTATTTGATGTCAAATCGTTCAGAAAATTTTAAGCCTGATTGATTTAAATACATTTTTATTCGATGTATTCGTATGAGTTTTTTCTATCGCAAGCAATGTATCGCCTTAATCTTGAGCTATTTCATTTTGGTCAATCTATTTCCAGTACATGGTGCAGTCGACATGAAATTGATTCAATTAGGCTTAAATTCAAAAGGAGTGTTCTATTTAAAAGATGCATTTTGGCCAAGTGTAGTCGGGCATGAATGGGTTAAATATGTGCTAATCGCGATGTACTGCAGTATGCTGATATCTGTAGTCATGGTTGCTCATCCCAAATCGAGAAATCAAAATTTGGAAACCTCTAAAAATTACATCACAATTTTTGCAGTTGCTTTAATTTCAATTATTTTAATAGCGTTGTTCAAATCACAGTCGAACTTGATGTGTCCATGGGATGCAGCTCAACCTCAGGGAATGACAGTTGTCTGGAGTCTCAGTAGTAAAGTTGGGCATTGTTTTCCTGGAGGTCATGCTTCTGCAGGTTTTGCATTATTGAGTGGGTATTTTGTGTTCAGGAGCAAAAAAAGCAAATTAGCTCAATTTTACTTATTGAGTGCAATTCTCTTGGGAATGCTTATGGGATGGACGCAAATGCTCAGAGGAGCGCATTTTTTTAGTCATAATCTTTGGACTGGTTGGCTGATTTGGATGTTCAATGTCGTAATATTTAGTCTAAAAGAAAAGGTTAAATTAGCCTAAGCAATTAATGTAGTTTAATTTCCACTCTCACCAATAAACCACCTAATTGAGGGCTGCGATCAAAGATAAGATTGCCCCCCATACGTTCTACCGCTTTTTCAACAATTGATAAACCTAAGCCACTACCAATTTCTTGATGTTGCTCGACTCGATAAAATCTTTTTTTAATACGTTCATACAGATCTGCTGAAATTCCTGGGCCACTGTCCTCGACTTGAATGATAGCTATATCATTCTCTTGAAATGTAGAAACGTTAATGATGCCATTGGGGGGCGTGTATTTAATCGCATTCTCTATTAAATTGGTTAATATTGAATCTATAGCAGATGAGTAATTTATAATTTGAACGTATTCATAACGTTCCATACCTAAATCGATTTCTTTGGCTAAGGCTAAATGAATCAATTGCTCAATAGATTGATAAGCACGTTCATCTAAACGAATACTCACTTTTTTCTCGTTACTGGCATTTAATGAATCTTGTTGAGCGAGATTTAAAAGCTGACCGACCAAATGCTGAGTTCGGTGTAAACCATTATTCATTTTGATTAACGATTCGTGATGGGGGAGCTCTTTGAGTAAAATTTTAGTTTGAAGATTTAATGCAGTAATTGGTGTTCTTAATTCGTGAGCGGCGTCTGCAATAAATTGTTTTTGTTCTTGTTGGGCATCAGAGATCCTTTGAAATAATTGATTGATCGCTTGAATGCTGGGTACTAGCTCAATAGGGTACTGTTGAGGGGCAATTACGGTCAGCTCACTTGGTTTACGTGTACTTAATTCGGATTTAAATTGCTCAAATGGAGCAAAATTTCTTCTAATTATAAAACCTAAGCCATAAATCGCGAAAGGCATAATGATTAAATAAGGTAAAAACATGTTGATTGCGAGCTCTATGGCTAAAGCTTGTCGAACAGAGTCTTGTTGGCTCACTTGAACTTGAACAGTTTTCAATGGAATCACATAGGTATGCCATTTACCATAATGATTAGTGTGATGATAAAAACCTGACTTAGCGACTGGCTCAACCAACTGTTTAAACTTTTCATGTAAATGTGATTGTTGGTCATAGGCCCAAACATCTACAAATAAATCTTCTTCATGGTACTGTTTTAAATGTGAAAATTTACTCTTTACAGGATCTGGATTAAATTTTGCAACGCGCTCTGCCAGATTTTTCAGCTGAGCATCAAGTATTTCATTTGTTTCCTCTAAAGCTGTTCTATAGGCTGAAAAAACCAATATACATCCCATCACCACACTAAAAATTGAGGTAAATACAACAAGTTGCTTTTGTAAAGAGTAGGGTTGCGTCATGTATCAATTCTTGTTTTATGGTGTAGGCTGACCTAGCCGATAACCTAATCCTCGCACATTACGTATAAAATTTTTACCTAATTTTGAGCGTATGCGATGAATATAGACTTCAATGGTATTACTGCTGATTTCATTTTCAATATCATACAGTTTTTCTTCAAGATTAGACTTCGAAAAAATCTTATTTGGATAAGTTAAGAGTGGAATTAATAAAGCCCACTCACGGTTTGAAAACTCAACCGTCTGATTTTCAAAACTCGCGATATGTTGTTCAAGATCTAACCTGAGTCCGCCAAACTCTAAAATTTGTTTTATCTGGGGTGTATTTTGTTGAGATGCACGTCTGAGTATGGCGTGAATACGCGCTAATAACTCCTCAAACTCGTATGGTTTTACTAGATAATCATCAGCGCCTTGATTTAATCCATCGATACGGTGCTGAAGTTGATCTCTTGCTGAAATAATGAGTACAGGAATTGAAGGAAATAGTGAGCGAAGATGTTTGAGTACTTGCATGCCATCCATCATAGGTAATCCAAGATCGAGCAGCACTAAATCAAATGCTTGTTGATTTAATTGTTTTAAGCCATCGATGCCATTATTGACCCAGACTACTTCAAATGATTGATATTGGAGCAACTTTTGAGATGACTCTGCAATCATAAAGTCATCTTCAATCATCAGGATTTTATTCATATTAGGCTCTGTTCTATAATTGAGGTTTGCATTGTTGGCTGAGGTCTAATGCGGGTTGTAATGTTGTAGTATGAATATTTAATAAACTTAGCATGGTGTGAAAGACATTGTCTTGGCTTAGTACATCATTTTTCCGAGATTCAATGCATCGTACAGTTGACGCTTCATGTTTTCGCCATGCTGTTGAAAACCACATGATCATCGGAACATGAGTTTGTTGTGATGGTGCAATTTGATAAGGGGCGCCATGTAAATACATTCCATGTTCACCCGTGGATTCACCATGATCTGATAAATACCATAAAGCGGATTGAAATTGAGTTTGTTTGTTTAATAAATTGATTGTCGAAGCGAGAATATGGTCTGTATATACAATTGAATTATCATACGTATTGATCAGAGCTTGTTGACTACATCCTTGAATTGCGCTGGTGTTACAGGTCGGCTGAAAGGGTCTGTATTGATGAGTGGACCGTTTATAGTAAGCTGGGCCGTGACTTCCCATTTGATGGAGTACGATAAGTCTTGGCGTTTTATCATTTTTGGGAATGGCTTGAATATAGGCATTAAGGCTAGCAATCAATATTTCATCTTTACATTCACCCTTAGAATCGCACCATTGTTTACGAATAGATTCGGGAATTTCATAACGCTCAACCCGATTACAAACCTCTTTGCATCCTGAATTGTTATTGATCCACGTTACTTTGTAGCCCGCACGTCGAATAATATCGAGTAAGTTCTCCTGTTGTCTTGCGACTTTTTCTGTATATGCTTGTCGAGTCATACCAGAAAATAAACAAGGTACGGATACCGCCGTTGCAGTACCACAGGAACTGACGTTACGAAAATTGATTATATTTAATTTGCTTAATTCTGGATTTGTAGCTCGATCATATCCATTCAACTGAAAACTTTCTGCACGTGCTGTTTCTCCTATCACTAAAACCATCAGTTTTGGAGTTTGATGGGTCGCCGTTTGAATAAATTGGTGTGCATCACGTCCGTAGGGTTGAATTATAGTATTTTTGGGAGGTTGAAGATGTTTATAATAACTGAAGGACGCTGCAACGACATTTTGAGGACTGATCATCCCTTTCAACTCTCTGTTTTCTCTAAAAATAGCTGCATAGTCAACATAATATAAATAAGCGCAACCTAACACTAAAACTAAACTGATTACACTGTGTAACATTTTCCTGCAAAGGGTATGAGAAAACGTTGATTTTTTGATATTCACCCAATAAATAAAATAAAGAGGAACCAAAATAAAAAATAGGACCCAAACAACTAATCTTATATTTATCAGATCAAGTGCTTCCATCGTATTGGTTTGCATCAGATTTTGAATCTGATCAGCATTGATAATAATGCCTAAATTATTTACAAAATATGCGGACATACCGCCTAATACAATCCAGATACCTGCAAATATCTTTACGTTCGATCTCCAATGAATTAGATTGAAAATAAAAAAATAAGCGGCTGTGATTAAAACAGTTGAGCCTAGTAAAAAAAGAATTGCTGGATAACCTTGATAAGGTGTGAGTGAAGTAAGTTGTTTGTAGAACGCAATATTTAAACCAATACCAGCCCACACCGAGAGTATTAAATTGAATAGTGCTAGGCTTATCGTTGGTTTTTTCCATTGCTGAATGATAGATTTGTAGCGCATACGATGAGTTCTAATATTTAACTACGCTGAGATTAGGTTTTATTTCTTAAAATTTACTGAATAAATGATTGAAGTCTAGGGCATAAAAAAAGCCAGACTGATGGAGCAATCTGGCAAAGCGTCAAGATGAGTCACCCGTGACAAGTGATGTTTGCTGAGTTCAGGCTTGAGTTGTTCCGAACTTAAGCCTGAATAAATTCAGCCACAGCCTGGTTAAACGCTTGTGGTTGTTCAACATTCGAAATGTGCGAAGCATTAATCTCAACAAGTTGACTACCCGCAATCGCGGCTTGCATAAACTGACCATCTGCCACAGTGGTCACAGGGTCTTGCTGACCTGCAATAATCAATACAGGAATCGAAATCTGTTTGAGTTGTTCACGCACATCCGCCTTAGCCAAAGCTTCACAGCAGCTTGCATAACCTTCAG
>NZ_JBWYIR010000015.1:0-55215 GCF_056779855.1 Acinetobacter sp. ANC_7654
TCCACACAAGTTGTTCTTCATAATCTCTTAATGATCTTCTTAATGCTTCGTCAGCATCAAGCTAGGTCGGCTATATTACCCTTTCTTTTCAAAAAGTCAACTAGCAATGTTAATTTATTTTCTAACTCATTCTCAAAACCTAGATCCAACCTATTCAGCTAAATCCTTGTTTTTCAACAAGTTTTAATCAACATCACCGCCGATGGATGTGCATTCTACAGCATTCCTCCCCCAATGCAACTACTTTTTTTAATATTTTAGTATTTTTTAAAATTATGAGTATTGAGTGGGTATTTAATAATCAAATTCACATCATTCAGTATGATATTGATAAAAAATCGAACACTTTAACTTTATTAAAATTAGATTAGAATAGTCTCTATTATTTAACTGACTAGAACTATGTTACTAAATGGCTATATTTAAAATCAAAAAAGCCGTATTGATCTCCCTACTGCTTTTGATGTGCAGCTTTAGCCATGCCAATTCCAACCAGAACATTTATCAAATGACCCTATCTATTTTGAGCTATGCCAAAATTTCATCTCCACAACCAGATTTATGTCTAATTGATAACACTGTGGCATTAGCAGAGTTTAATCAAATAATTCTAAAGCAAAATTCAAAGATCAAAGCACAAAATATTCATGATTACGAATTAAACAAGACCAATTGTGATGTTATATTTTTCTCTAAATCTTCTCCAACAGTCGAACAAAAGCTCATCGGAGAATCCCTAAACAAATCAATTCTCTCATTTTCAACAAATAATGAAGATTGCGAGGTTGGAAGTGTTTTCTGTCTCTATAGCAATAAAGCAGGTATTACAAAATTTAAAGTCAATTTAGACAGTCTTGCAAAAACTAAAATCCACGTTGATCCTCGTGTATTACTTCTTGCACAGAACATGGAGTAATTCAGATGATTGATAAATTTTTTGGATTAACTTCACTCCAATCACTATTTAGAAGATCACAATTTTTAATTTTTGCGATTACTTTTTTGATCTGCACTTTAATTTTTACAACGATTTCAATTTTTACGGTGAAATCATACGCCAATCAAAACTTAACCTTAGTGAGTCGCACAATTGCGGAACGCATTCAACCTGCTCTTGTTTTCCAAGATAAATACACTTTAGACAATATTTTACACGAGTACACACAACAACATTCAATTCGCCTTATCCAAGTATTGGATAGCAGTAAAGTTAAAATAACTGAAAGCAGTAAACTGATAGATCGCCATTCAGAACTTCAAACTTGGTTTGATGGATTATTTTTTTCTAAGCCGATTCAAATTGAAGTTACTCACAATGGACAATTGGTCGGTGAGCTTCATCTATTCGGCAGTTCTCAAGATATCATTTTATTCATTATCAAGATTTGCTTAGCCTTGATTTTAGGTATGCTTTTTATGATTTTCGCCTTATGGTGGTCGGTTAATGCAACCTATCGTCATATTATGAATTCTATATCACCAATTATTCATACAGCACAATTAGTGAGTCAACAAAAAGCATACAATCTCCGCTTTCCAAAAAATGATATTCAAGAATTTCATCATCTAAACTCAGTATTTAATCAACTGTTAGAAGAAATTCAATCATGGCACAATCAGTTACAGTCTGAAAATACGCAGCTTAATTATCAAGTACAACATGATGAATTAACACAATTACCAAACCGACATTACTTTTATAAAGTTTTGTGTAACCTTTTCGATCAGCCTGATAAACTTGAAAATACTGTTCTGATATTTATAGATAACAATAAATTTAAGTCTATTAACGATCAATATGGTCATTTAGTGGGTGATGAAGTGTTGAAAGAAATGGCAAAACGATTAAAACAAAACACTCGTCAAAATGATTTTGTCGCAAGATTAAGCGGTGATGAATTTGCAATTATCCTAAGTCCTGTCAGTCAGGTGGATCACTTAATTTCGATCGCCGAAAATCTTATAAAATGTTCTGATGAGCCCTTAAAATATAACGGACAATCAATTCATTTTAGTTTTAGTCTTGGTATTGCTTTGGCTAAAGATGCTCATACCCCAGAGGACTTAATTTCTCAAGCAGACCAAGCGATGTACAAAGCGAAGAATCTAAAACATCATTGGCACATATTTCAACAATAGAATTTTTACTGAGGATTAATACCTATGCTCAACCGTAGTTTCAAACTTTTTATCATGAGCATTCTTTGTATAGGATTAAGTGCATGCTTGGGTATGGGATCTTTAAGCTATCAACAAGTAAAAATGTTAAAACAACAAGGTTTCGTTCTCACAGAGGAAGGTTGGAGTTTAGGACTACCCGAACGACTTCTTTTCGATTTCGATCAGGCTGAAATCTCTCAAAAAAATCGTGAACAGATTCAACATCTCGCAGCACAACTACAAAAATACAATTTAAAGAAAGTCCGTATCGTCGGTCATACCGATCTTATTGGCAATCCAGATTATAATTTTAAACTTTCTGAAAGCCGTGCTCGAAGCGTAAGCACTATTTTTATTGAAGAGGGTTTTAACCCCGATCATATCCAAACCATTGGTCGCGGTTCAACCCAACCTATTAATACTGCAAATACTGACGCTGCCCATGCAGAAAATAGACGCGTTGCTGTTATTATCGTGCCTTAAACATTCAACAAAAAAAGATCCTGATAGGATCTTTTTTTTAACAGCAAAAATCAGACATAAAAAAACCGCTTAACGCGGTATCTTTTATCTGACCATTTATATTGAAATAAATGGTCGGAGCAGTAGGATTCGAACCTACGACCCCCTGGTCCCAAACCAGGTGCACTACCAGGCTGTGCTATACTCCGATTACATCGGTTTGTGTTGGGGTGAATGACGGGATTCGAACCCGCGACAACCGGAATCACAATCCGGGGCTCTACCAACTGAGCTACATCCACCATCACAAAATTTGGTTCTATAAAATCAAGCGACCAATGGCGCGCCTGACAGGATTCGAACCTGTGACCATCCGCTTAGAAGGCGGATGCTCTATCCAACTGAGCTACAGGCGCATTACCCATGATTGCGAGATCATTGGAAAACCTTTGCCTTGAAGAATTGGTCGGAGCAGTAGGATTCGAACCTACGACCCCCTGGTCCCAAACCAGGTGCACTACCAGGCTGTGCTATACTCCGATTCATCTCAGCTTTTGTACCGTTCAACTTATCGTTTGATGTATCGTTCGGTACGGTGTGCATTCTAGGCGTGACGCTGGATAACGTCAACACCTATCTTCAAAAAAAATCAAAAAAACACTTCAAATGTATATTTATCAAGCATTTTGACTAATATTAACGCTTTAATGACGCACTAAAGTTTAACATTCGATCTAATGGTAATTTAGCGCGCTCTACTAAAGCGGGATCAACATGCACTTCCTGATCACCATGTCGTAAAACATGCAAAATGCCATCCAATTCATTCATTGCCATCCATGGACAGTGTGCACAAGAACGACAAGTCGCTCCCTCACCTGCCGTAGGAGCCTCAATCAAAGTTTTATTCGGCACCATTTGCTGCATCTTATAAAAAATACCGCGATCGGTCGCAACAATCATTGTTTCATGCGGTAGTTCTTTTGCAGCCTTAATCAATTGCGAAGTACTTCCTACTGCATCAGCAACATCAATAACTGATTCTGGTGATTCAGGATGGACTAAAACTGCAGCATCAGGATAGATTGCTTTCATCTGAGCGATGCCACGTGCTCTAAATTCTTCATGTACGATACAAGAACCATCCCAGAGCAACATATCCGCTCCAGTTTTCTTTTGAATGTAACGTCCTAAATGCTGATCAGGTGCCCAAATAATTTTTTCACCTAAACTATCTAAATGCTCAATAATTTCGACAGCACAACTTGATGTCACCACCCAATCTGCACGTGCTTTTACCGCAGCTGAGGTATTTGCATAAACCACAACAGTATGATCAGGATGAGCATCACAGAATTTGCTAAACTCATCTACAGGACAACCTAGATCGAGTGAACAAGTTGCCTCTAAAGTAGGCATTAAAATGGTTTTGTTAGGTGATAAAATTTTAGAAGTTTCACCCATAAACTTCACACCAGCCACAACGAGTGTTGTCGCATCATGGTCACGCCCAAAACGTGCCATTTCAAGTGAATCTGAAACACAACCACCAGTCAGCTCCGCAAGCTCCTGTACGACTGGATCACAATAATAATGAGCAACCAATACCGCATTACGCTTTTCCAATTCAGCTTGGATTTCAGCAAATTTTTGCTGCTTTAACTCTGGTGTTAAATCTTGATTGTTAGATTCACCAATCAGGTCTAAATGAGCTTGAACAATTGCTTTCGCATCATTTGCAATTATATTGGTTGCATCATTCATTATTTGCATCTCTATCCATAGCGCTTATCAATATAAGCAATTACACACCGATTGGATTTGACCAATCATTAAAATTTGATAAATAAAAAGCCTCAACAGGGAGGCTTAATTTATTTAAGAACGATAATCTGCGTTGATCTTGACATAATCATATGACAAATCACAGGTGTAAACCGTATCTTTGGCAGAACCACGGCCCAAATCAACGCGAATAGTAATTTCTGATTGATTCATCACTTTAGCACCAGCCTCTTCTGTGTAATCTGCCGCTGCACCACCATCTTTACAGATCTGGACATCATCTAACCATACTTGGATTTTGTCGACATTTAAATCTTGGACCCCAGCATAACCAATTGCAGCCAAGATACGCCCCCAGTTAGGGTCAGAAGCAAAGAACGCTGTTTTTACCAAAGGTGAATGTGCAATGCTGTAAGCGATATCACAACACTCTTGCGTATTTGCACCACCTTCAACTGAAACAGTTATAAATTTGGTTGCACCTTCACCATCTCGAACGATTAACTGAGCCAAGCGCTTCATGACACGTGTAAGTACATCTAAAACAACAGAGTAACGAGCATCTTCTTCAGATGTAATTTTAACCCCACCTGCTTGACCAGTTGCTGCAAAAATACAAGAGTCATTAGTAGATGTATCACCATCAATCGTGATGCGATTAAATGATTGTTCAACAGTGGTTTTTAATAGTTTTTGAACCAATTCACGAGCAATAGGCGCGTCTGTCGCTACGAAAGACAACATTGTTGCCATATTAGGACGGATCATTCCTGCACCTTTTGAAATCCCCGTCATTGTATAAACAACCCCGTCAATTTCAAATTGTTCAGAAGCACCCTTAGGTAAAGTATCCGTCGTCATAATACCTGATGCTGCCTGAGGCCATACATCATCTTCAAGACTCTCAAATGCTGGTTTTAACCCAGCAATCAAACGCTCCATGGGTAATTGTTCACCAATTACGCCTGTTGAGAATGGCAAAACTTCGTTCTCATTTACACCAGCAATTTTGGCAAATTCAGCACAAGTGTCCTTTGCATTTTTCAAACCTGTAGGACCAGTACCTGCATTCGCATTGCCTGTATTAATTACAAGGTAACGTGGATTTGTTTGAGACAAATGCAGTTTTGAAATATGTACTGGCGCTGCGCAAAAAGCATTTTGGGTAAATACACCTGCAACTTGAGTGCCTTGTGCAAATTCAAATACAACCAAGTCACGTCGATTTGGGTAACGTACATACGCTTCTGCTGAGCCAATTCTTACACCCTTTACCACATGCATTTGTGGCATTGATACGTCACCCACCGCCATTTTTGATTGTCCGAATTAAAAAAAATGATGGCTAAGCTTATTAGAAATTAGAAAAAAAATCGAGTGAATAAGGCATTAGGGTTGATTGAAATGAATGATTTGAAATAAATCTCGATCCCTAAAAACAATAAAGCCAGTCTAAGACTGGCTTATGTACGAAATTCTAAAATTAATTAGATACAGTTTGTTCTAATAAAGCTTGTTTTGCTTTTTCTTGACTTGAACTTGAAAGAGCTGGATTTGATGCAACAATACGATTTGCTGTAGCTGGAGTTGCTGGTGCTATTGCAGCTGTTTGAAGAATGATTGGTCGACCAGCTGTATTACCAAGTGTGTAACGAATACCAGTGCGTGGACTTATCACCGTTGTGGAGTCATTTTTAACTTCAGTTTGTGCTTGAGTAACACCCGCAGCTGCTTGAACTTTCGCTAGAGGTACAGTTTTCGTATCAGCATTGGCAAATGCAAAAGCTGGTAAAGCAAAAACTGCAAATAGAGCCGGTTTTAGTATTTTTTTCATTGTCGCTTCCATATATTCAATCATGCAAAATTAAATAGCATTAACTGAGAAAATTGGCAATGCTTATTCACATGAACTGACCAAGCACTATAATAAAATAAAAAAAGCAGAACCTAAGTTCTGCTTCATGAAATTTAGATTTTACCGTGACACTGCTTGTATTTTAAACCAGAACCACATGGACAAGGTGCATTACGGCTTTGAGGTGGCGTAATCTCAACTTCATTCTGATCCAATTCTTGAGTATTAACTGTTTGCTCACCTGTTAAACCATCAACTTCAGCATGAGAAAGTGAAAGTTGCATCGCTTCAGCTTGAGCTTGCTGCTGTGCTTCCATTTCTGCCAGCTCTTCAGGCGTTGGTAAACGTACTAATGAAAGATCTGTCACAACATCAGACTTAATGACAGCTAACATATTTACAAACAGATTGAATGCTTCTTTCTTATATTCCTGCTCAGGATTCTTTTGCGCATAACCGCGTAAATGAATACCTTGACGTAAATAATCCATCGCTGCTAAATGATCTTTCCAGTGGCGATCTAAAGAACTTAACATAAAGTTTCGTTCTAACACTGCTGCAGATTCAGCACCCATTTGTTCACGACGCGCACGATAGCGTTGTAAAACCTCATCAGTGATACGACGTGCTAATGCTTCTTCATCTAATCGACGATCTTGGTCCAACCATTGTTGTACAGGAAGATCAATATTAAAGTCTGAGCGTAATGCAGATTCAAGACCTGGGACATCCCACTGATCATGAATAGATTCAGGTGGGATATACGTTTCAATCACCCCTTTCATCACTTCTTCATGCATTGACTCGATGTATTCTTGCAATGTACTTTCTGCCAGAATTTCATCACGCTGTGAGTATATAATTTTACGTTGTTCGTTATTTACATCATCATACTTCAACAGGTTCTTACGAATATCGAAGTTACGTGCTTCAACCTTACGTTGGGCGTTTTCAATCGAACGAGACACCATTTTATGTTCAATAGCTTCATTTTCTTGCAGACCCATTGCACGCATCATTGCGACGACACGATCACCTGCAAAGATACGCATCAAATCATCTTCTAACGATAAGAAGAAACGCGAAACACCTGGATCACCTTGACGACCTGAACGACCACGTAATTGGTTATCAATACGACGAGATTCATGACGTTCAGAACCAATAATGTGTAAACCACCAGAATTCAGCACCAGTTGGTTATTTTGTTCCCATTCTGCTTTTAAACGTGCTTCATCTTCAGGAGTTGGATTTTCAATTTTCGCCAGTTTCGCTTTCCAGTTACCACCGAGCAAGATATCCGTACCACGCCCTGCCATGTTGGTCGCAATAGTCACGGCACGTGGAGAGCCAGCTTGTGCAATAATATCCGCTTCACGCTCATGCTGTTTGGCATTCAGCACTTCGTGTGCGATACCCGCTTCTTTCAGTTTATCCGATAAGATTTCAGAAGCTTCAATTGTTGCCGTACCAATCAAAATCGGTGCAACACCAGCTTCATGAATTTTCTTAATTTCTTCAATAATCGCATTGTATTTACCATTACGATTCAAATAAATTAAGTCATTCAGATCTTTACGAATCATTGGACGATGGGTTGGAATCAACACCACATCTAAGCCATAAATTTCTTTCATTTCAGCAGCTTCAGTATCTGCTGTACCTGTCATACCTGAAAGTTTACGGTATAAACGGAAATAGTTTTGGAATGTGGTCGTTGCAAGCGTTTGGTTTTCAGGTTGAATCTCTAAACCTTCTTTTGCTTCTACCGCTTGATGCAAACCTTCAGACCAACGACGACCAGGCATCGTACGACCTGTATTTTCATCGACAATAATCACTTCACCGTCATGGACGATATAATGCACGTTACGATGATACAAGTAATGTGCACGAATAGAAGCTGTGACATGATGAACAAGATTTAAGTTGGCTGCAGAATATAGACTTTCACCCTCTGCCAATAAACCCATCGCAATAAGTTCACTTTCAATGGCTTCAAAACCAGCTTCTGTAATTTCGACTGAACGTTGTTTTTCATCGATCCAGAAGTGTCCACCATCTGCAACTTTTTCTTCTTTTTGAGCATGTAACTTTGGCGGAATCGCATTCATTGCCGCGTAAAGTTGTGAGGAATCTTCGCTTTGACCCGAAATAATAAGTGGAGTACGTGCTTCGTCAATTAAGATTGAGTCAACCTCATCGATAATCGCATAGGCAAGACCACGTTGTTTTTTCTCGGCTAACGAGAACACCATATTGTCACGAAGATAGTCGAAACCAAATTCGTTGTTTGTACCGTAGGTAATGTCTGCTCGATAAGCTTCTGCTTTTTCGACAGGATTCTGCATGGAGTAAATCACCCCAACAGATAATCCCAAAAATTCATAAAGTGGACGGTTCAACTCAGCATCACGTTGCGCCAGATAATCATTGACAGTAATAACGTGAACACCTTGTTCACTAATTGCATTTAAATATACAGCCAAAGTACCCATTAGGGTTTTACCTTCACCTGTACGCATTTCTGCAATTTTACCTTCATGTAGGGTAATACCACCAATCAACTGTACGTCATAATGACGCATACCCATAATACGCTTACCAGCTTCACGACATACTGCGAAAGCTTCTGGTAACAAGCGATCAAGACTTTCGCCGTTTTTATAACGTTGTTTGAATTCTTCTGTTTTTGCAGATAAGTCTGCATCACTTAACACAGATATCGTCGGCTCGAGCGCATTGATCTTCTCGACAATTTTACGCATACGCTTCAATTCGCGCTCGTTTTTAGTACCGAAGATTCCTCCGATCAGACTTGCCAACATATAGACTCTCTAAAACTTACTTATCAAAATGATTTTTCTCAAACGTTATTATGGTGCTAGAAATTTGAAGTACAAGGGTTTTAAACAAATGCAATCAAAAAATTTCTGGATTATTTTCCATGACGCATGAGCAACGGCGAGTTAATGTAGCAAATTTGATCAGAAATATATATCGTTCAAATTCAAATTTATGAACGTTTATTCGCCTCCAGAGAGTGAAACAAATCTGTTTTTTTCATAACCAAATAAAAAAACACTATTTTTAATTATAAATAGTTTCCGCCATATTAATTTCAGCACATTAAGGTTTTGATAAGAATAGAGGTATATATGGCATTACGTTTAGGTGACACCACTCCAGACTTTGAACAGCAATCAAGTGAAGGAGTAATTAATTTTTATGATTTTCTAGGAGATCATTGGGGAGTTTTATTTTCACACCCTGCCGACTACACTCCCGTATGTACGACGGAATTAGGTTTTACAGCAAAACTAAAAGACGAGTTTGAAAAACGTAATGTTAAAGCGATTGCTCTCTCTGTAGATGATGTTGAATCACATCATGGTTGGATTAAAGATATCAATGAAACTCAATCTACCACGGTAAATTTCCCAATCATTGCTGATCAGGATCGTAAAGTTTCGACTTTATATGATTTCATCCATCCCAATGCCAGCGAGACCCTAACCGTCCGATCTCTTGTGATCATTGATCCAAATAAAAAAGTACGCTTGATTATTACGTATCCAGCGTCAACTGGTCGCAATTTCCATGAAATTTTACGTGTTATAGATTCATTACAGTTAACAGATAACTATAAAGTGGCAACCCCTGCAAACTGGCAGCATGGTGAAGATGTTGTGATTGTTCCCTCTATTAAAGACGAAAATGAAATTCAACAACGCTTCCCTAAAGGGTACAAGGCAGTGACACCTTATCTACGTTTAACACCTCAACCTGATCTTGATTAATTTTGACGAGCCATCAAGTTTCAGCGTTCAGCCTATCCTCAGATAGGCTTTTTTTTGATTATGGCTTATATTCTTTAACATATTAATTTAAAAAAGGATTCAAATTATAGTTTGAATCCTTTTTTCTAAAACAAAGCAAGAAACTATTGACGCTTATCCAGTGGTACCCAATCAATCACCCATGCTGATTTCATATTTAAACTTGCATCACTGTTAATTTTCTTACGTAACGCATCTGCCGAATCACGATCTTTAGATGGACCAACCATAATTCGAATACCTTTCGACGTTGGACTCTTCGTTACCTTATATCCTTTGGCACGAAGCTTAGCCGCAAGCGCATCTGCATTCGCCTCATTCGCAGCCAATGCCACTTGAACCATCCATTGACGATCTCCATTTTCCAGCAGATCACGAGCTTTTTCTGCCTCAGCTTTTTTCTTCGCTTCTTCAGCAGCTTTGCGTTTTTTCTCTTCTGCAGCTTTTTTATCAGCTTCAGCTTTCTTCTTCGCCTCTTCTGCTTTACGTTTTTCCTCAGCAGCTTTTTGCTCTGCTGCTTTCTTTTCAGCTGCACGTTTTTCTGCTTCGGCTTTACGCTTTTGTTCTTCTGAGGATTTCGCCTGTTGTTCTTTTTGCTCAGCTAAACGCTTCTGTTCAGCTATGCGTTTTTCTTCAGCCAAACGCTTTTGCTTTTCAGCTTCATCCTCAACCAATTCAGGAGGAATATTGTCTGAACTTTGCTGAGCAGCGTTTCGACGAGCATTCATTGCAGCATATTCTTCAGCAGCGCGACGTGCGGCTTCAGCTTCGGCCTCTTGTTGCATTCTTAAATATTCAGCAGCACGAGCCTCTTGCTCTGCCACAGCTTTCTCACGAGCACGTCGTTGCTCTTCAAGTAAACGCTTTTCAGTTTCCACATCAACTGTGAGAGGTTGAAGTTGTACTGCTTCAGGTTCATTCTTTTTTTGTTGAACAGCTTCAACCGGTTGTTCAACATTATTTTGGTGGATCTCTTCTTTGCCTTTTAGAAGTAATGCTGCCAATAAAACACCACCACCCAATAAAACAACACCACCCATCCAGCGTTGTTTGTTATTCATTGACATTCTCTAAATACTCCCAGACCGCTTCTAAGGTATGAAACGAACCACACACCAAAATCAGCTGATTATTTTTTGTTTCTTCAAGTGCTGATTTAAATGCGACCTGTACATTTGAATACTGTTGTACTGTCTCACCTTGAAGCGCTGACTCTAATTGTTGTAATGGTGCTGCACGAGGCACATCCATCGGCGCAATTTTCCACATAAATACCGTGTTTTTCAATAAATTAACGACTGATTCTATATCTTTATCCGCTAACATCGAAAACACAGCGATAACTTCTGTGTACTGTTTATTGTATTCTAAATAATTTCGCAATTGCTTTAACAAAAATTCTACACCATGCGGATTATGTCCCGCATCGAAAATCACTGTTTTTCCTGCGATTTCCCTTATTTCAAATCGACCTGGTAAATGTGCTTGAATAATGCCCTGCTCTAGTGCAGTTTGAGAAATTTTCAATCCACTGACCAATAATGCAGCCACGGCAGTAGAAACATTATCTAGGGCCAACTGACCACATGGTAATTTTAAGGTCAGTGCTGAACTTGAAAATGTCCAAGTTTTACCATCACCATTTGCTTGATAAAAATAATCCTGATTTAGACATGACAGCGTCGCATTACATGCGATGACTTTATCCTGAATTGATGTTGGAAGTATTTGTTGCCCACCAAAAATGACTGGAATATCTGGACGAATAATACCCGCTTTCTCAAAAGCAATTTTTTCAATGGTGTCACCCAGCCAATCTGTGTGATCCAATCCAATATTGGTAATGACCGCAACATTTGGATTAACGACATTCACAACATCCAAACGTCCCCCAAGTCCAACTTCCAATACCCAAACATCACATTTCTGTTGTTTGAAGATGACAAAAGCTGTAAGGGTTGTTGCTTCAAAAAAAGATAAACTTAAATCACATTCACGTCGTGCTTGATCAACTTGAACAAATGCTTCGATCAGAAGCTCATCTGAAACTTCCTGACCTGCGAGTTTTACACGCTCATTGAAACGATAGATATGCGGAGATTGATACAAACCGACTTGATATCCTTGAGCATTCAGAATAGAAGCTAAGGTTGTGGTTGTTGAACCCTTACCATTCGTACCAGCGACAGTAATGACTTTCGCTTGCGGGTGTGTAACGCCCAATTTTTCAGCCACAGGAATGACGCGTTCAAGCCCTAAATCAATTCCTGTAACGTGAACATGGCTCCAATAATCGAGCCATGTTTGTAAATTATCTGTACTGAGTGGAGCAGTGAGGTTCAAGGCAAATTCATCAATTTCGCTACGATACGATAAACTGTATCACGTAATGCGTGACGATGAACAATTTGATCGACTACACCATGATCAAGCAAGAATTCAGCACGTTGAAACGGCTCTTCTAACTTTTCGCGTACAGTCTGTTCAATGACACGTTTACCAGCGAAACCAATCATTGCTTTAGGCTCAGCGATATGCACATCACCCAACATGGCTAAAGATGCGGTCACACCACCATATACTGGATGAGTTAATACAACAATGTACGGAATACGAGCATCTTTCATTTTTTGAATCGCAGCTGATGTACGTGCCATTTGCATTAAAGATAACATTCCTTCTTGCATACGAGCACCACCAGAGGCAGCAAAACAAATCATTGGCTGTTTGGTTTCAATCGCACGCTCTGCTGCTTGTACAAATCGATCACCAACTACAGTACCCATCGAACCGCCCATGAAATCAAATTCAAATGCACAAGCGATTAAAGATAAACCTTTGATTTGTCCTTCCATCACCACGAGTGCTTCAGTTTCGCCAGTTTTCTCTTGTGCTTCTTTCATACGCACAGGATAAGCTTTGCTATCCACAAACTTGAGTGGGTCTTTTGCAACAAACTCTTGACCTAATTCTTTTGCGGTTTGATCAAAGAACCAATTTAAGCGGTCACGTGCTTTCATTTTTAAATGCTCATCACATTGAGGACAAACATAAGCATTGAAAGACATCGCCGTACGAGTCACCAGAGCATGACATTCTGGACATTCAATCGTAGGCTCAGTAAACGTCGCTTTTAACGATTGCTGTTGATCAGGGATTTGAATACCTGGTACTGAACGATCTGTCCAAGGTGTTGCAGGTGCTAAAGTTTTCCCTGATTTAACTTCTTGATTCATACTAACTCATCGAGCGCTGCTCGAAGCTCCTTGACTTTATTGACCGCCTGTTCAACTGCTTGATCAGGAGTTGTCTGTGCAAATGGTTTAACAAAAGCACTACCAACAATGACCGCATCCGCTGCGCTTCCGATTGCTTTTGCAGAGGCTGCATCACTAATACCAAAACCTACACCAACAGGTACATCCGTCATCGACTTAATTTTTTCGATGCGTTGAGCAGCTTCATTCACATCTAAAGTCGCTGCACCTGTTACACCCTTCAAAGACACGTAATAAATAAAACCACTCGCTTGATTAGCGACATGTTGAATACGTTGATCTGTAGATGTTGGCGCCAACAAGAAGATCTGATCCATATCAAACTTTTTCAAGACAACATCGAGCGCTTGTGCTTCTTCAGGTGGTAAGTCCACCAACAGAATACCGTCCACACCACAGTCATGAGCAGTTGATACAAATTTTTCATATCCAATGACTTCTACAGGATTCAAATAACCCATCAACACCACTGGTGTATCTGTGTCCTTTTCACGGAATTGCTTGACCATTTCCAATGCATCCAATGTATTTGTACCGGCTGCCAATGCACGCTCAGCCGCAAGTGCAATCACTGGACCATCGGCCATTGGATCTGAAAATGGTAAGCCAAGTTCAATTACATCCACACCTGCTTCCACCATTTGATGTAACAAAGGAACCGTTACGTGTGGATGAGGGTCACCTGCCATGACATAAGAAACTAGAGCCTTACGCTGTTGAGATTTAAGCTGTGCAAATCGTGTGGCTAAACGTGACATAGGGATGTACTTTCCTTGAATTGTATAGAATTGAGGAGTTGGTTTTGTAAAATACAAGACGGCCCATTGTAACGCTATTTTTTACTCATTGAACAGAGTGTGATGAAAAGCACCAAACACTCTTTTCAGTTAAGTATTCCAAGTGCATATTTATCAATGTTTTGATTTTTTTAACAATGATCAAAAAGCTCGATTTTTTCTGTTTTTTCTAAATCATGAATATTTATATGAACTTATGTTTATTGATTAAAAATGTTTAAAAACAAATAGCTTAGCACTTACATTTTAACTTTTCTGAATTAGCCAAAGCTGTTCTATACTATACATGCTTACTCTTTTATTTCTTATGTTATGACCACAATCTCCCCAGGCAAAGCTTCTCCGCGAGCGCTTGCCCTTCTACCGCTTATTGTGTTTTTAGCCATTTTTTTGGGCAGCGGTATTTATCACACTCTGATTGGCACTGAGTTTGCCTTCTACCAAATTAAAGCACCCATTGCTGCTATCCCTGCCCTCATTCTTGCGGTATTACTTTATCGTGGCAAATTAAACACAGGTATAGATGAGTTTCTCCGTGGGGCAAGCCATCCTAATCTTATTTTAATGTTTATGGTCTTTATGCTGGCAGGTGCTTTTGCCAGTATTAGTAGCGCCATTGGTAGTGTGGATGCAACAGTACAATTAGGTTTATCTCTCATTCCTTCGGATTTTGTCCTGCCAATGCTCTTTGTTATTTCAGCATTTATTGCTACCGCGATGGGAACCTCGATGGGTACTATCGCTGCTTGTGCGCCGATCGCATTTGGCTTCACTCAAGTCACCGATATAAATCCTGTTGTTGCGATTGGTGCTGTGGTTGGAGGAGCCATGTTTGGTGATAACTTGTCTATGATTTCAGATACCACTATCGCTGCAACTCGTAGCCAACGTGTAGAACTAAAGGATAAATTTAAAGTCAATGTATGGATTGCAGTACCAGCAGCGCTTTTCACGATTTTGATTTATTTTGTGATGAGTCGTGATACGCAACAAATTTCTTTCAATGACTATAATTTTTGGCTGATTTTGCCTTATTTAGCCGTATTTGCTTTGGCTTTTAGCCGATTACATGTGTTGGCTGTACTTATGCTGGGCATTGTTATGTCTGGACTCGTCGGTCTGATTCAAGCCCCTGACTTTAACCTACTTAAATTAAATAATGCGATTTACGATGGCTTTTTGGGCATGTTTGAAGTCGCATTGCTTTCAATGTTACTCGGTGGTATTTCTGCCCTTATGCGAAAAGAAGGTGGCTTAGAGTGGCTAATACAACGCATTTATCAACTTACGCGTTTATTCAAAGTGGGGACGCAAAGAGCTGGTGAAATCGGAATTTGCCTTCTGGTGATCTTGTCTAATTTCTTTGTGGCGAATAATACGGTTGCCATTATTCTATCTGGCGATATGGCACGTGAAATTGCTAAAGAATATGGTGTTGACCCAAAACGCTCGGCTGCTTTGTTGGATATTTTTTCTTGTGTTGTTCAAGGCTTAATTCCGTTTGGCGCACAATTATTATTGGCGTGTTCAATTGCAAAATTATCGCCAATGGAAATGATCCAAAACGTTTATTACTGCTGGATCTTAGCGGTGATTGCTATACTCTCCATTGCTTTTAGATATCCCAAAATACAGATGAATCAATTTTAGACTGGCATAAAAATGAAGTCTTTAAAGGTAAGCTACATGCTTACCTTTTTTATTTCCATAATCTAACTTAGATTATGGTGTTGAGTTGGTCGTTGTTTAAGTTGTTTTTTAAACTGCAACAGCGTTATTCCATTATACATTTTAAATGCTCTAGCAAGCGCAGACTGATCTGAGTAACCGAGTTGCACTGCGATATCAGTTAACTCTAGCCCCTGATTTAATAGGCGCTCACATTGTGACATCCGCTCTTGCTCAAGTATGCGTTTAAATGATGTTCCGCGATCTTTTAATTGTCGTTGCAAAGTCCTCACCGACAAACATAATTCTGTCGCAATATCTTCAATCTTTGGCGCTTCGTGACGAATACGCAAATACTCAGCAATAATTAAGTGGAGTTGCCGATCAAGACTCGATTGCACGGGTTTTGATGCAATCGCCTCTTCCGCTTGTTGAACCAACAATTGCATAAGTGAAGGATCTGCTTGTTGGGGTTTTAGCTGCAACCCCTGCGTGCGAATTTGAAACTGATATTCAACATGGCTGAACTCTACCTGACAACCATAGAACTTTTGATATTCATACAATGGTGCGATAGCTTCATGCGCCATGATCACTTTATACAGTGGAAAGGTATCATGCACTAATATTTGCTTTGCCAATGAAACCATCATGGCATTCGTCAGCTCATTGATAAAATTATAGTCATCACAAATAAACGGCCAGCTTAAAATCAGTATTTCACCGTTCTGGTGAATCTGCATGGGTGTAATCTCTTCACCATCAATCACCAAGCGGCTAAATCTTAAAATATAGTTCAGTGCTTCCGCCACCGTCTCACTTCGTGTCGCCATATATCCAAGCACACCAAAATGCTCAGGTTTCACATATTGAGCCATTTCAAAAATATAATTGGCGCGATTCAAATAAACCTGCGTGAGAGAGTTAAGTTTTAAGAAAAAAGAATAAGATGATTGCATGGCAATCGGTGCTACCAAAATCTTATTCAGCGTATCAACATCCTGATTTAATGCAGTCTTTATCTCTTTATCGAGCTGTTTCACTTGAATAAATGTTTGCCATAAATGGAAATATCCATTGGGTATTTGAATATCTTTCACGATGCACTATTCCTTTAGGCAAAATTGACTTTATTCATTTTCATTTGTCGTAAAATGTATAAAAAATGGCAAGTACTGTCAAAACAATCAGACCAATGCCATACATACTTAAACGATCTAAAGCGGATGAATGAAAATAAGATGAACGCATTGGTAAAATATCAAGTTGATCCTGTCGTACGCACGAATCTCAATTTCAAGCTCTCAGAAATTCCTCGTTTTTGGTTTGGTGGAGATCCATTCAAAACCCGTATGTTTGATGCATTGAGTCTAACTTTCCCAGACGGAGAGCGCTACTTCATTGAATCAGTTCGATTATTTAGAGATAAAATCAAAGACCCTGAATTACAAAAACGCGTCGCAGATTTTATTCGACAAGAAGCACAGCATGGAATTGCGCATGACAAGATGAATCAGGTCATGAAAGATCAAGGTATGCCTGTCGATCAATTTATTAAGGTTCTTAACAAAATTTTTAAATTCGAACTGACACGTCGTTCACCTCAATATAATATTGCCATGACTGCTGCAGCCGAACACTTAACTGCATTAATGGCTGATACTTTTTATAGTCAAAAAGCAACCCTTGAAGATGCTCACCCCTATGTGCGCGCGCTTTTAGCATGGCATGCTATCGAAGAGATGGAGCATCGTGATGTGGCTTTTGATGTCATGAAACAAGTCGGTGATGTTCCAGACCTTACTCGACAATTTGCTTTGGCATTTACAACTTTCATGATGCTTGGATTTACAACTTATCGTGCCAATATCATGTTGAAGTATGACGGATTTAGTCGTTTAGACCGTTTCAAAATGACCGTCAAAGGACTTCCATGGTTTATCGGTCGAAATGGCATGTTAACGAGAATGAAAGGTCCATACTTAGATTGGTTTAAAAAAGACTTTCATCCAAGCCAACATCCTGTGATTGCCCAATATGATGTCTGGGTAAAAACATTAGCCGAGACCAATGATCCAATTCAAGCTGGTGAAGCATTCTGGCAAGCAGCTCGATAATATTCCTATCGCCGGCTAAATCATTTTTATTCGGATGATTTAGCCGACATTACTTACAGTTTTAATCTCCTTCTCTCTTCTTTTGTCCTGTAGAGATAATGACCTCAATGTGATTTTTTTACATACTTGTTCTTTCTGCATAAGTGATAAAAATAAAATGAATGCAATTACCACATACCATCCAGTGATTCGTAAGCACCTTGATTTCCGACTTAACGAAGTACCACGATTTTGGTTTAACAACGATCCTTTTAAAACACGTGTATTTGATGCTTTGAGTTTGACATTTCCAGATGGAGAACGATATTTCATACAGTGTGTCCGACTATTTCAACCGCATATTCAAGATCCTGTCTTAGCCAAACGTGTGAAAGACTTTATTCAACAAGAAGCGCAACACGGTATTGCCCATGACAAAATGAATAAAATTTTAATTGAGCAAGGTATGCCAATTGAAAAATATATTCATCAAGTCAATCAACGTTTCAAACATGCGTTAAAAAGGTATCCTGATCGTTTTAATATTGCGATTACCGCTTCATGCGAACACTTAACCGCTTTAATGGCAACGACCTTTTTCAGTCATAAAAGTACGATGGCCCATGCACATCCTTTTGTCCGTGGTTTATTTGCATGGCATAGTATTGAAGAAATGGAACATCGCGATGTAGCGTATGATGTCATGACCGAGGTAGCGCAGACTTCAAACCTTACACGTTATACCGCCTTGGTTTTAGTTACGCTTATGATGTTTGGATTTACCATGCAAAGAACACATGGACTTCTCAAACAAGATGGCTTTACTCGAATTGAAAGGTTAAAAATGTTTGCTCAAGGCTTGAAATGGTTGCTTGGGAAAGATGGCATTTTAACGGCAAAAAAACGAGAATATTTAGACTGGTTTAAACCTGATTTCCACCCAAACCAACACCCTATTATTCATCAATACCAAGTTTGGGTTGATACGCTCGCTGAAACTCAAGATCCAATTCAAGCAGGTGAAGCTTTTTGGCAAGCTGCGATATAAAAAAGAATGTAAAAAAAGTCCGATCAATCGGACTTTTTTGTTGTTATGACGCCATTACCATTTAGCGTAATGTTGCTCTAATAGTCCATACTCTTGATTAAGCTCAATATGCTGACCATCATCTGAAATAATAAAACCCGTAATTTTAGATTGCCACTGACTGAACTGGCTGCCTACCATTCTAAGGTTAAGATTTTCATAACGGCGCCAGCCTGTTTCAATGGTCAATTGTAATTTGTCATCCATAGATCGTATGGTCCACATCTGATCATTTTGCATTTCAAAAAGAACATCCGTCAACGCATAAAGGCGCCCATTAATCCACAAACAGTTTTCATTGCCAAAGCTTTCATTCACGCCAGAGGCAAGATTCAAACCCACACGGTTTCCTTGCGCATCCCAAAAATTAGAAGATAGCCAAAACCAAGCCGTTTCAGGTCTTAGAAAACCGCAAGTATCATCAAGCGAAGCAAAAGTTCGTGAGTTAAATTCAATTTTTTCTTTTTGTTTATTAATGAAATACCCTTCAACGGCCAATGTAGTTAGTTTCTGAGTATAGGTCCAACCATTAATACCAGTAGGACTGCACATCGACAAAGGATCTGTTCCAGCACAAAAGATTCGTGCAGACAGTTTTTCTTCACCATGTTTGATCACTTTGATATAACGAACACCATTGGCATGTTGGATATCTAGTTGGATTTTTCCATGTTGAAAATGGCTATGATTAAATAGTGGCTGTTCATCTAGAACCGTACTGTGTGCCAATACATTAATCGCATTCCACTCGACGACTTGTCCGGTGTTATGGTCATAGATATAGATGAAACCATGTCCCGCCCAAGCGATATCGACGATAGCCATCCCAATGCTGTATTGCTCATGTTGGATACTACAAAACTTAAATTTCTTATATTTAAGTTTTTTTCTCCACCCTTTGAGCACTTTGCCATATGGCGTTTTATAAATATATTTTGAAACAGAAATTGCGCTTGGCAATTCTGTAAAACGCCCATAGCGCGGTTGACCATTTACTTGAATTAAATCCATTGGGACTCAGCCTAATTTCATTCCATGACAATTATAGACTTTAGTCTAAAGTATTTCATTTACTGTGTGACAGCATAGACTAAAGAACCGATACAGATCGCCTCTTTTTTCTCATATATTCAATACCTTGACTACCAGTTCCCTTCACCCAGTGTTTGGCCGATATAATGATACTGTGCCTTGGATCTTGAAAATTTAATTGGGCAAGCCAACTGTTTTTCTACCTCATTTGCATCTTTCCTTAGAGGTACATCTACTGTCCAAGCACGTTGTTGAGCCAAATCTGACGTCAGAGCTTCGTCTAGATTTAACACAGGTTCTACACATACGTCTAATTCAGAAAATGTTTTACGCCATACATCAAAACTTTTTTCCTTGATTTTATCAGCGATGGCAGTCTTGACTGCTTTTCGATCTTCAAGATCAAATGAAGTTCCTTTTTCCAATAAGATAGGCAGTTCTAATACAGTTGCCAAACCTGTCATAAATTGAGGTTCTAAACTTCCAATTGAGATATAGCGCCCGTCTTGCGTTTGATAATAGTCATAAAATGTTCCCCCGTTCAGATGTTCATTTTCAGGGTACTGATTCTGCCCACCTGCAAGTACAGCTGCCGCGGCCATATTGTTTAAGGTCACCGCACAATCCGTCATGGAGATATCAATATATTGACCTAAACCGCTTCGTTGCCTTTCAATCACGGCTGTTAAAATGCCGATCACTGCGTGTAAAGAACCGCCTGCGACATCAGCAATTTGAATCCCCATCGGTGGTGGTCCACTTTCCTGCCGACCTGAATGCCCAGCAATCCCTGAGAGCGATATATAATTAATGTCATGTCCCGCTTTATCTTTATAAGGACCTGTTTGCCCATATCCTGTTATTGAACAATAAATCAAACGAGGGTTTATTTCAGATAAAGTTTGATAGTCGAGTCCTAAGCGTCGCATCACTTCAGGACGGAACTGCTCAATGACGATATCGTATTCTGAAATTTTTGATTTAATGAGTTCAATACTCTGACTATCTTTTAAATCTAGGGCAATCGACTGCTTGTTGCGATTCAAATAACTGTGCGCTGTGGCTTGACCATTTGCATAAGGTGGCAACAATCTGACAAGGTCTGGTCGATTTGGTGACTCAATATGGACCACCTCTGCCCCTAGATCTGCTAAGTACAAAGTCGCAAAAGGTCCGGGTAATAATGTGGAAAAATCTAAAACTTTCAATCCCTTTAATGCAGCTGTCATTGTTATTTTCACCAAGAATATGTTGATTTTTCACCCATAATAGAAATATAAAACAAGATTAACAATGTCATGTTCAGCCATTTACCTTGATCATTTCGGCAATTTATGATGTAAAAGAGCAATTACTCTAGTGATAATTGCCAATTAAATTATTTTTTGTGTCATTTAGGTCAAGTAGCAGTGAACATCAAAGAGACTGAAGGATTTAACATGAGTCGCGATACGATAAGTATCCATTTTGTGAATGCAGCCCTGACTGGGGTAAAACGTCTAGGGATGGATGTTGACACTTTACTTTCACATGTCGGCATTGAAGCTGAACTACTCCGCCAACCTAAAGCACGTATTTCTCCTGAGCAGTACACACGCTTTGTTAAAATGCTGTGGATGGTTACCCAAGATGAACACGTTGGTTTTGATATCCAGCCACGTCGCTTAGGGACCTTTGCGATCATGTGTCAATTGATCATACATGCCAAAACTTTAGGTGATGCGCTTGAGTTATCATCACAGTTCTACAAGTTATTTGGTGATGAGTGGTCTGTGACTTTAGAGCGCGATAAGCATGAAGCACGCTTAGTTCCACTCATTCCAAAAACAATGGATCCTGACCATTTCATTACTGAAAGTATGCTCATGATCTGGCATGGTTTGGCATCGTGGCTCATTGAGCGTCGTATCCCGTTAGAGCGTGTACATTTTTCATATCCACGCCCACAACATGCAGATGAATATGATGCGTTATTTTTTGCACCAGTAATCCAATTTGATTCAGCTCGTACTGAAATCACATTTGCTGCAGACTACTTAGATCTTCCAATTCGCCAAGATGAAAACACCTTGGAAGAGTTTCTAAAAGGTGCTCCAGCGAAACTGTTGGTGAAATTCAAAAATACCAATTCGCTCACATCACGTATTCGTGAAGTATTGAAGAGCCAAATTGGTGAAGAAATGCCAACATTAAATGATGTTGCAGCCATGCTTTATTTATCACCACAGACGCTTCGCCGTCGCTTAGCTGCTGAAGGTAAGAGCTATCAAGGTGTAAAAGATGCCTTACGTCGAGACGCTGCAATTCACTTACTGTTAAACCCATCTTTAACTTTAGAAGATGTGGCACAACAAGTCGGCTTTAGTGAAACCAGTACCTTCCACCGAGCATTTAAAAAGTGGACAGGGGTAACACCAGGACTGTATCGTCAATTACATGGTTATCATTAATTTATTCAAACATAAAAAAGTCTGACATTGTTCAGGCTTTTTTTTACATATGGATTTAAGTGCTTATTTAACAAAAATATTCAAGTTGAAATTAAAATATTCGTAATATTTAAAGGAATAATAAGATGACACTTACTGCAATCTTAATCTCAATTTTGATTGGAATAGCAATTTATTTTTACAGTGTAAAATCGCACAGCTCTCGACCTCAAGCTGATATACGGTACACTTATAATATTGTCGGAGAAAATGCATATCAAAAAAATTTACTTAAAATAGCTGGTCAAAAAAAATCTGTATCTAAATTTCATGAATGTACTGCTCATGTTCTATCAGAACCATTTAACCAATACGATCCAAATGCGATCAAAGTTGAAATCAACGGATTAACAGTTGGCTATTTAAGTAAATTAGAAGCTGAAAAACTGAAAGGGCAGATTATCAATAAAAAAGTGCCCGCTGTAATTAACGGTGGTTGGTATGTTGATGAAGATGATGAAGGTTCTTATGTTGTAAAGCTTGCCATATCAAACGCCAAAGATTTGATATAGCAAAATTATAATCAAAGTATTCACAATACAAATTTGTTTTTTAATTCGTCAAAAACTTTCATTTCACAATCTAAAACATTTAATTTTTCAGTGACCAAAAATATCAAACGACTCATCCGTTCTCGTCATTGCACAATCACATAGATCATCTACACTCAAAACACCATAACAATTTCAACCTATAAAAAAGGAACTATTATGAGCGAGGCTTACATCATTGATGCCATTCGCACACCACGCGGAAAAGGAAAAAAAGATGGTTCTTTACATGAAGTAAAACCAATCACATTACTCACAACGCTGTTAAATGAACTTCAAACTCGCCATCAACTCGATACTTCTAAAGTCGATGACATCGTACTGGGTTGTGTAACTCCAATTGGTGATCAAGGCGGTGATATCGCTAAAACTGCTGCAATTGCAGCAGGCTGGAATGATGATGTAGCAGGCGTTCAAATCAACCGTTTTTGTGCTTCAGGACTAGAAGCTGTCAATCTTGCTGCACAGAAAGTTCGTTCAGGCTGGGAAGATGTTGTCGTTGCAGGTGGTGTAGAGTCAATGTCGCGTATTCCAATGGGCTCCGATGGTGGACCATGGGCACTCGATCCAGAAACAAACCTGAAATCTACCTTTGTTCCACAAGGAATTGGTGCTGATTTAATCGCAACTTTAGATGGCTACTCTCGTGCTGATGTAGATGCTTTTGCTGCAGATTCACAAAAGAAAGCAGCAGCGGCTCAAGCGAATGGTTACTTCAATAAATCAATTGTACCAGTAAAAGATAAAGCTGGCGTTGTCGTTTTAGATAAAGACGAGTTCATCAAACCAACGACTACCGTTGAAGGCTTAGCCAAATTAAATCCAAGCTTTGAAATGATGGGTGGTATGGGATTTGATGCACTCGCATTACAAAAATATCCAGAAGCTCAGAAGATTAATCACGTTCACCATGCAGGAAACTCTTCAGGCATTGTAGACGGCGCTGCTGTTGTTCTACTTGCATCTGAAAAAGCGGTTCAAGAACAAGGCTTAAAACCACGTGCCAAAGTATTAGCAACTGCGCTTGTCGGAACTGATCCAACAATCATGTTAACTGGTCCAGCACCTGCGGCACGCAAAGCTTTGGAAAAAGCTGGCTTAACCATTGATGATATCGATTTATTTGAAGTGAACGAGGCGTTTGCGGCTGTAGTAATGCGCTTTATTAATGAACTCAATGTCGATCCTGCAAAAGTCAATGTAAATGGTGGTGCAATTGCAATGGGTCATCCACTCGGTGCGACAGGTGCCATGATTTTAGGTACGTTGCTCGATGAACTTGAGCGTCAAGGTAAAAAACGTGGCTTGGCTACACTGTGTGTAGGTGGTGGTATGGGTATCGCAACGATCATTGAATTGGTATAAGGAGAAGAATAATGAGTGCAATTCAATTTGAAAAAAATGCTGATGGCATTGTTATTCTCACCTTAGACTCACCTAATCAGTCTGCCAATACCATGAATGCAGATTTCCGAGTTGCTTTGGAAGAGACGGTAACAAAACTGAAAGCCGAATCTGGCATTACAGGTATCATTTTTAAATCTGCAAAGAAAACCTTTTTTGCAGGCGGTGATTTGGATGAGTTGATTCAAGCTCAACCAGAACACGCCACTGAATTCTTTGGCATGATCCAAAAAATGAAAGCGGAATTCCGCTATATTGAAACCTTGGGTGTACCTGTTGTCGCTGCATTAAATGGAACAGCTCTCGGTGGCGGTTGGGAAATCGCATTAGGCTGTCATGCTCGTATTGCATTAAATGATCCTAAAGCGAAATTTGGTCTACCTGAAGTTACCTTAGGATTGTTACCAGGTGGCGGTGGTATCGTGCGTATGGTACGACTGCTCGGCTTGCAGAATGCTTTTCCTTTCTTGATGGAAGGTAAACAATTTGGTGTAGAAAAAGCAAAATCTCTAGGCTTAATTCAAGATACGGCTGATTCTGAACAAGAGCTCATGGATAAAGCGATTGCTTGGGTTAAAGCAAATCCAAAATCTCAACAACCATTCGATGTTAAAGGATACAAAATTCCAGGTGGTACGCCATCATCACCTCAAGTGGCTCAAGTCCTTGCGATTGCACCAGCGATGCTGCGTGATAAAACAAAAGGTTGCTATCCAGCCCCTGAAGCCATTATGGCTGCTGCCGTTGAAGGTGCTCAGGTAGATGTTGATACTGCATTAACCATTGAATCTCGCTATTTTACGTATTTGGCAACTGGTCAAGTTGCGAAAAACATGATTGGTACTTTCTGGCATGGACTGAATGCAATCAAATCAGGTGAAAGCCGCCCTAAAGAGCCTGCAAAATGGCAAGCGACGAAAGTAGGTGTTTTAGGCGCTGGAATGATGGGCGCTGGCATTGCCTACTCGACAGCGATTAAGGGGATTCAAGTCGTCCTTAAAGATGTATCGATTGAAAATGCAGAAAAAGGTAAGGCATATAGTCAAAAACTGTTAGATAAACGTGTTTCACAAGGTCGAATGACTGCTGAAAAGCGCGAACAAATTTTATCTCTCATTACCCCTACAGCAAATGCATCCGATCTACAAGGCTGTGATTTAATCATTGAAGCTGTATTCGAAAATCAAGAACTCAAAGCCAAAGTAACTCAAGAAGCTGAGCAATATTTGGTTGACGGCGGTGTGATGGCTTCTAATACATCCACCTTACCGATCACAGGTCTTGCAACAGCAAGCAAAGATGCGAAAAACTTTATTGGACTGCATTTCTTTAGCCCTGTTGATAAAATGCAGTTGGTTGAAATTATTAAAGGTAAAGAGACTTCAGCTGAGACACTAGCTAAAGCCTATGATTATGTTCAACAAATTGGAAAAACACCTATCGTTGTGAATGATAGTCGTGGTTTCTTCACCAGCCGCGTATTTGGTACTTTTGTCAACGAAGGTTTGCGTTTACTGGCTGAGGGAGTACATCCAGCCAAAATTGAAATGGCTGCTTTAAAAGCAGGTATGCCAGTCGGTCCATTAGCAATCCAAGATGAAGTCGCATTAACCTTGTCTGAGCATGTGACCAACGAAACGCGTAAAGCGCTTCAGGCTGAAGGCAAAGATTTACCACACTCCCCTGCTGAAGATGTTTTAAAGCAAATGATCCATGAGTTTGGGCGTAAAGGGAAAGCTGCTGGTGCTGGTTTTTATGAATATCCTGAAAGTGGTAAAAAATACCTTTGGGATGGTTTAAACCATTGGACGAAAGAAACAGATATTTCTGAACAAGAAATGATTGATCGCTTCCTATTTGTTCAATCCTTGGATACGCTGCGCTGTTTGGAAGAAGGCGTTTTAGAGTCTGTCATTGATGGAAATATCGGTTCTATTTTTGGCATAGGATTCGCCCCTTGGACTGGCGGCGCTTTACAGTTCCTCAATCAATATGGACTCGCACAAGCGCTTGAGCGCGCGAATCAGCTTGAAGCGAAGTATGGTGAGCGTTTTAAAGCACCTCAACTCCTCAAGGACAAAGTTCAGTCTGGTCAATCAATCTGATTGATATAAATTAAAAACCTCTCTTCGAAGAGGTTTTTTTCGGTCTTGTCGATAAATATGTGTTATAAAGTAACATATTCTCAGATTCATTTTACCCAACTTGGTATAGCATTATGACTGATCACTCTTCACCAGAAAAATCTCCTTGGGGTTGGAAAGCGCTAATTATCGCGATCATTTTAAGTATTATATTTATGGTGATTTTCTATGTAGCCATTGAAAATGAACCTGACTATATGCCAAGTAAACAACGAACAGAAACCAGTGAACATCATGCATTCAAAGCATCACCTGTGATGTCTGAAGAAGCAGCAGCAAAAATAGAAGCCAACAAAGCTGCTCAAGCTAGTGCAACTGAACACAATATGACTGAAGATGAACACGCAGCAATGGGCGAACACAGTCATACACATGATGGTGAATCAGGTTCACATAGTCATTGATATTTGTGATGAAAAAACGGAGCATTGGCTCCGTTTTTTTATTCAAGCTGCATCGTCATATAAACATGAGGAATACCACAATCTAAGTATTCCTTACCTTGGGGCTCAAACCCTAAACGTTGATAAAATGGTAATGCATGAACTTGAGCAGAAAGATTCAAGGTTGGTCGCTTTTCCCTTTGAGCAAACTCAATTATAAATTTCATGAGCTCAAACCCAACACCTTTTCCTCGATAAGCCTTTATGACTGCTACCCTTCCAATACTATGGTTTTGAAGTAGTCGAGCCGTGGCGATTGCCTCACCTTCATGGAAAACAACGAAATGAATCGATGTCTCATCTTCCATATCCCATTCGTCTTCAGGTGAAATTTGTTGTTCCAGAATAAATACTTGCTCTCGTATCTGCATCGCGTAGCACTTTAATTGCGACCATGAACCTACTTGAACATCGAAGACATTACTCATGTGTTAATTCCCAAAGGGGTGTTAGCACTTTTCACCAATATTTTGTTGCTCCCACTCTCCTTTTAGAAGCAACTCTAATGAGTGCTTTTGAATACCATACATATTTTTTAATGCAATTATTTGATCTAACACTTGCTGATCTGGTGCGTTCAAATCTTTGCGCTTGGTGGCTAAAATCATTTTATTTTTGCTGGTATGTTCCAAAGCCACAAATTCAAAAACTTTAGTCTCGTAACCATAGGCTTTTAACAATAGCGCTCGAATTGTATCTGTCAGCATTTCAGCTTGTTGCCCCTCATGAATACCAAACTGCAACATTGGTTTTAATACAGAGGGACTTTGCATTTGAGGTCTCAACTCTTTGTGGCAGCACGGCGCGCACATAATCATTTGCGCATTCAATCGAATACCGGTATGAATCGCAAAATCAGTTGCTACATCACAGGCATGCAACGCAATCATGACATCGAGTTTTTCAGGCGAGTAAGTTCGTACATCTCCTTGGAAAAAATCTAAATGCTTAAAATCTGATTTACGGGCAACATCTTGACAGAATTGAACCATTTTCTCGTTCAGTTCCACACCTGTAACATAAGGATTATAATCATTTTTTTGTAAGTAGTCATACAGTGCAAAGGTGAGATAACCTTTACCTGAGCCAAAATCGACAACGTTGAGCTGCTGATCAACTTGAATTTGGTTTAATGCGCCTGAGCAAATCTCAACAAATTTATTAATCTGTTTCCACTTACGCGCCATGCTTGGAATAATTTGTTCTTTTTGATCCGTAATACCCAACGGTTGAAGAAAATAACTTTCTTGCTCAACAAAACGGTGTTTTTGACGGTCGTGTGATTTTTCAATGATCTTGGAGACTGAAGCCTTTTTACTTTGAGTTAAGATCGCTTTTTTCTTATTTTTCTTGAGCTGTAACTCGCTGTCCAATGTAAAAAGATTGGCTTGTTTGCATTCACTGACCAATTTACTCACCAACGGATCAGCTTCATCAATTGGAAAATTTTTGGTCACATCTTGAGTTTTAAAGCGATACAGAACATTCAGCATCCATTCATCTTGTAATCGAATCATGCGTAAAGTCATCTTCTCTAAAGCTTCTATCTCGCCCTGATATTGACTCAGAATCATACGATCAAAACGCTGAGAAGCTAATGCTTGATGAAATGCTTCAAGAAATTGTTGCTCTTGCGGGGTGGAAGATGCCGAAACGGTCATAAACAGTGCCAAAAAAAGAAATGCTATTAAATTTTAATGCGTCTTACGCGAAAAGCAAAATTCAATTACGATACAGATGTATAATTAAATGTGTAAGTGAACAATGAAAGCATCTCCTGCTTCGTATGATCCATTAGAAGAAAAAATTAATTTCATCAGTCATGCCATTGGTGCTGTCTTGGCCGTCATCGGTGCCATTTTATTGATTATAAAAGGTGCTGCTTATCCTTTGGCACAATGTATCGGGCTATGGGTCTATGGACTTAGTTTAGTTCTACTCTTTACGGCGTCTAGTCTTTATCATTTTGCGGAAACACCTGAGCGTCGGGGTTGGTTTAAAAAATTGGACCACACGGCTATTTATTATCTCATCGCAGGAACATACACGCCTTTTCTATCTATAGCTTTACCAACGCAAAAAGCTCACTATTTATTAATTGCGCTTTGGGTAATTGCGGCGATTGGCACTTTATTCAAATTGGTGTTTATTCACCATTTTCAAAAAATATCGCTTTTTGCCTATCTCGCAATGGGATGGTTAGCATTACTTGTGATTGATGATATGCGCACATATTTATCTGATCAAAGTTTAACCTTCCTTATTGTTGGTGGCCTTGCGTACACCATAGGCGCATTGTTTTATGCTTTAAAAAAGGTAAGATACACTCACGCTATCTGGCATATTTTTGTATTGATAGGTGCAGGATCACATTTCCTGTCTATTTATCTTTACGTGCTATAACCACTTTAACTACATCGTCTAGCAACCCTAACACCGTAGAGCAAGCTGGTATTTCGTATTTTTTTAAGAAATTACGCCTTTTTTAAAAAGATTACGCTATTAAATCTAAGTTTTTTATTTTTAGTAAGTGTAAGGTCTCTCATGGCGTCTAATACAGCATCACAACAAGCTCAACCCGCAAACTCTAAAACTCGGGTATTAACTGCAAGTCTCGTTGGTACAACCATCGAGTTCTTCGATTTTTATATTTACGCAACAGCTGCAGTCATTATTTTCCCCTACTTGTTCTTTCCAACAAGCACAGATCCTATGACAGCAACGATTCAATCATTAGCAACTTTTGCAATCGCATTCATCGCACGTCCTATCGGCGCCGCACTATTCGGTCATTTGGGAGATCGAATCGGTCGTAAAGCAACCTTAGTGGCAGCCTTGCTAACCATGGGACTTTCTACCGTTGCGATTGGTTTACTTCCAACCTATGCGCAAATTGGCATTGTGGCACCCTTACTTTTAGCTTTGTGCCGATTAGGTCAGGGCTTAGGTTTAGGTGGCGAATGGTCAGGTGCAGTTCTACTCGCAACTGAAAATGCGCCAGAAGGCAAACGTGCTTGGTACGGTATGTTCCCTCAACTTGGTGCACCAATCGGCTTCATCCTTGCCACAGGCTCTTTCCTTACGCTTGGGGCATTCATGAGTGAAGAAGCATTCATGTCATGGGGATGGCGTATTCCATTTATTTCAAGTGCCTTATTGGTGATTGTAGGCTTGTGGATTCGCTTAAAGTTGCATGAAACGCCAGCATTCCAAAACGTGCTTGATAAACAAAAAGAAGTGAATGTTCCTTTTGTACAAGTTTTTAAAAAGCATTCAAAAATGCTTGTACTCGGAACGATTGCAGCCATTTGTACTTTCGTAGTTTTTTACTTAACCACTGTATTTGCTTTGCAATGGGGTACAAAACAATTAGGTTACTCTCGTGAAGAGTTCCTACAACTTCAGTTGGTTGCAACGCTTTGTTTTGCAGCATTTATTCCCCTTTCTGCAATTTTTGCGGAAAAGTTCGGTCGTAAAACCACTTCGATCGCGGTATGTGTAATTTCTGCTATTTTTGGTATTTTCTTTGCGGACATGTTGGAGTCAGGAAGTACACTGATTGTGTTCTTATTCTTATGTATTGGTCTTGCGATTATGGGCTTAACCTATGGTCCAATCGGTACGGTACTTTCAGAAATCTTCCCGACATCGGTGCGTTATACTGGTTCGGCGTTAACATTTAACCTTGCTGGTATTTTTGGTGCATCTTTCGCACCTTTGATTGCAACGAAATTGGCAACTGAATATGGTTTGTCTGCAGTAGGCTATTATTTGACGGCTGCATCAATCCTTTCGCTGATTGCTTTCCTCATGATTCGCGAAACGAAACATGATGATGTGAATAATCAAATTTGATGCTTTCAGCTAATAAAAAAACCGGCTTAAGCCGGTTTTTTTATTAGCTGAGCTCAATGATATCAATCATCGGTGGTACTCTGAATCTGAATGGGACACCTACCATGCCAGTACCTACGGACACATAAACATTGGCATGTTCATGCTTATATAAACCACGTTTATGACCCAAGATAGACACTTTTTTCATGATGTAATCTGTCAACCACGGAAGCTCCACTTGTCCCCCATGAGTATGCCCTGACAACATCAACGGATGAGTTGGCAATTTTGGCACCATATCCACCGTATCCGGATTATGTGACAGAATTAACCACGGCTTATCTTGTGGTAAATCAGGCATATCCCGCATGTCAGCCTTACCTGCCCACAAATCCCCCACACCAATCAATCTAAACTCATCAAACTCAACAATCTTACCTTCAATATCCATCACCTGATTTGAAGCTAGCGCATCTTTTAATAATGCCTGAATCGGTGGACCTGGATATTGCTCATCATGATTACCATTCACAGAATAGACAGGCGCTTGAATTTCTCTTAATACTCGGAGCTCTTCTGCCAGCTTATTTTCTGGTTCATAGGTCCAATCACCTGCCACAACCACTAAATCTGGTTGAGCTTGATTAATCTTATTCACGATAATTTTCAGTTGTCTTTCATGCCCAGAAAACAATCCAATATGTAAGTCTGCAATTAATGCCACTTTAATCGGATGTTTAAAGGGTTGCGCCGAACTTAACTTGTAACTCAGGTTATTCACTACTACACGATGTGGCTCAATGAAACGTGCATAAATCAATACACTGCTCAACAAGAAAATAAACACACCTTCATGCAATGAAAATATACCTTGCCAAGTAGCAAAAATACTAAAAAACCACAACGGAACAAGTAAATAAGAAAGATAAAATGCCAAGAGATGAACAAAGGCTTTAAATGGATGTATGGTTTCAGTTCGAGATTGGCTCATCCATGCTTGCGTGACTCCCCAAATAGCGAAGAGCGAGAAAATAATATAGAACGCAGCAAGGATGTTATTTGTTGTCCACATATTCAATCTCTTTCATTAAATCAGACGAATAATCTGAGTGGTTCATTTATCTTTTAAATGGTGCTCTTTATACTTTAGCACATTGAGTTCAAAGAATAGATTATGCAAGCAAATCACATGGAAAAGAATCAATCTCAACAATTGAATCGCCAAAAGAAAACATCTTTTAAAATGCGCTTCATCATGAGTTCATGTTTGATTCTTGCTTTACCCGCATGCTCAACTTTACCCACTCAACAAGCTATTGCACCTCAATATGCGTACGACATCGACACTCATGGCACTTCATTGGCGCAAATTGTCGAACCTTTGAAAATTAAGAATCCTGAATTAACAGGTTTTCATGTTTTATATGATCCAATCGAAGCGATAGCTGCACGTTTTCAATTAATTGAGAAAGCTGAGAAAACACTCGACCTTCAATATTACATTTGGGATAACGACCGTGTAGGTGCATTGGCTCTTTATAAAATCATTCAAGCTGCTGATCGTGGTGTAAAAGTCAGATTGTTAATGGATGACAACAACGCTAAGACGATGGAAAGTATTTATCTCGCGCTGGATCAACATCAAAACATTGACGTAAAGTTATTCAATCCTTATAAATTCCGACGCCTTAGACCCGTTGATATGATTTTGGATCTGAAACGTATCAATCGACGGATGCACAACAAAACGTTTACAGCTGACAATCAAATTACCCTGATTGGCGGCCGAAATATGAGTAATCAATACTACAATGTCAGTGACCGATATCAATTTTCAGATGTTGATGTCATGCTTGTCGGTCATGCAGTAAGTGATATTACACACTCGTTTGATGAGTACTGGAATCATGAATATGCCTATCCAGTTAAAAATATTGTCAATCATCAACAATATACATTGCGCTATGAAGGTTTAAAACAGCAACTGCAAGAGCACTTTGATGATGGTGCTGTACGTAGTTATGTTGAAATTACTCGTGAATCTCATGATTTTGATCGTTGGCTCAATCAAGAAATTAAGCTGGATTGGGTGAAAGCAGAAGTCATCAAAGATTCTCCTGAAAAAATCAAAGCGAAAGCTAAGAAAGAAGAACATCTCAACTTTCAACTGGTTGAACGCTTAGAGAAACCAGAAAAAAGTGTCGATATCATTTCCGCTTACTTCGTTCCTGAACGCAAGGGTGAGCAACGCTTAAGTGCGATCGCACAAGATGGCGTTAAAGTTCGCGTACTGACCAACTCTTTTAAAGCCAATGATGTTGCGCTTGTACATGCATTTTATGCGAAATATCGTCAGGATTTACTGCAAAACGGCGTAGAGTTATATGAGTTCCTCCCTGCTTTGCCAGAAGAATTCCAAAATAAAAATAATATTGAAATTTCTAAGCAGTCCAAAGTGAGCCTTAAAGGGCTGAGTCGCTCAAGCCTGCATGCAAAAATGATGGCTTTGGATGATAAGCAAGTATTTATCGGATCATTTAATTTTGATCCACGTTCAGCCAATTTAAATACTGAAATTGGCGTCATTTTAAACAGCCAGCCCCTAGCGCAAGCTGTGCATAAAACCATGGATCAGAACCTAAAAAAATATGCCTATAAATTAGTTCTAGATTCACAAAATAATATTAATTGGAAACAAGCGACACCTGAAGGTATTAAAATCTATACCAAAGAACCAAAAATGAAATGGTGGCAAAAAGCAAGCTTGAAAGTTATCTCGTGGTTGCCAATAGAAGGATTCATGTAAAAAGCAGGGATCATCATGATCCCTGCTTTGCTTCTACTGATTAAGCTTTGAGCACTTTTTGATGTAATACTTCCAATCCTTCCTGCATTCTGAGTTGCACTTCTCTCGTTAAGCTTTCAACTGTATGTCCAGTAACATCAATCGTGGGCAAAGCTGTTAAATGTGCAACGACTTGAGGCATTTCCAATACTGCTTTGAGATGCGCTGTAAATCCAATATTTCCAATAAAGGGAGCAACCTGATCTAACTCCCCCTCTTGATTGACATAACAGATTAAACAAACTTGCACTGGTTTTTGAGCCTCGATAGCTGCAGCTAAAAGTCTTCCATGCACTTTTTTGACTTTAGTTCCATCAGTCGTGGTTGCTTCTGGAAAAAATAAGACAGGAATATTTTGCTTCAAAAATTCTGTGATTTGCTCTTTAATACGGACCGAATCTCCTGAACCTCGTTTAATGAACAGTGTTCCACCACCCTTGGCAAGCTTCCCAAAAATCGGCCAATTTTCAATTTCTGCTTTTGCTAAGAAAAATACACGCGCACTCGAACCTAATACAGGAATATCTAACCAAGAGATATGATTGCTCACCCATAATGCGGGTTCACGAGGAATGTTGCCATGTACTTGTAAATCGATATTAAAAACTTTGCATAAGCGACGGCAAAAATGTTGTACATAGCGAGTATTGTTTGGATTATTCGGATTTTTATACATTTGATGCCTAAAAATTAAATAAAACCCTTCAGTGACAGCAGCAGTACCTGAGATGATTTTTTGGCTATATAGCGCTGTTTTTGAAAATAAATTGAGTTTTTTAGGCGTTAATTTTGTCATAAATTATTTCACTAAATAATAACAGGCGTTATCCACTATAGCTCCATTCTATACTGAGCTCACCAGAGATGCATTGATTATAAAAACCGTATACACATATTTGAAAATTCAATTTCAATTCAAATACCCAATAAAATATAATTTTTAAATCGAATTTATAGATTTAAAAATTATGCAAACTACAACTCAATCACCATCAAATCAAGTCATTCCCATCTGGTCGGCACTCTTCTCATTGGCATCAATTGTCGGTGGCGTCTTTTTATTTATGCTGGCGTTTATACTTATGTTCAAAACTGCTTTAGGTTAATTTAAATCTATTTCCCTCAATTGTTCAATTTCCTCTACACTAGAGTTTTGATGTGGAGTATTAGCTGAGTGGAAGTTACTGGACAAAATCAAGCAAATGAACGTGCGGTCTTGGTGAGTGTTAATGTCCAAATATTAGAAGATCTTGATCAAGAAGAATTTCGTTTATTGGCCAAATCTGCTGGTGCAGAGATTCTTGAACATATACAAGCTCAACGTATTAAACCTGACCCTAAATTTTTTATTGGTTCGGGTAAAGCTGAAGAAATCGCCGAATTTGTTGCAGCGGTAGAAGCTGATATTGTCATTTTCGATCATTCCCTCACACCATCTCAAGAACGTAATCTCGAGCGTGTTATTCAATGTCGTGTCATCGATCGTACTCGCCTTATCTTAGATATTTTTGCACAACGCGCACGAACACATGAAGGTAAACTACAAGTTGAATTGGCTCAGTTAGACCATCTCGCTTCACGTTTAGTGGGTGGTCGCATGGGCTTAGATGGCCAAAAAGGGGGTATTGGTTTACGTGGTCCAGGTGAAACACAATTAGAAACAGACCGTCGTTTACTCCGCCTCCGCATAAACCAGCTTAAAGACAAACTTGAAAAAGTCCGCCAGACACGAATCCAAGGTCGTGCAGCGCGTCAAAAAGCGTCTATTCCAACAGTGTCTCTAGTCGGTTATACCAACGCAGGAAAATCCACCCTATTTAATATTCTTGCTGAAAGTGATGTGTATGCAGCAGATCAATTGTTCGCAACTCTTGACCCAACTTTAAGAAGATTAAATTGGGATGGCATTGGAACATTGGTCTTGGCTGACACAGTGGGATTCGTTCGCAATCTTGCACACTCCTTAGTAGAGTCATTCAAAGCAACCCTTGAAGAAACACTTGAGGCGACTTTGCTTTTACATGTTATCGATTCAAATAGTCCAGAAAAGCTTGAGCAAATTGATGCTGTTGAAAAAGTCCTAAAAGAAATTGGGGCTCAAGTGCCAATACTACGCGTATACAACAAAATTGATCAAACGGGTGAAGAACCTAAAATCATTTATGCTTCTCCCAATTTGCCTGATCGAGTCTATGTTTCAGCACACTCAAGTCAAGGTTTAGATTTACTGCGACAAGCCGTTCAAGAGTGTTTAATGGGGCAAATACAACAATTTGAACTCACACTCAGACCTGAATATGGCAAATTACGCAATCAACTGTATGAATTAAATGTGATTCAGTCTGAACATTATGATGATCTAGGTCATTTGATTTTAAATATTCAAATTGCGCCACATAAATTAGAGCAACTTATAAAACAAGCACATTTACCAATTGATCAAATTCTTGGTGATAAGGCGCAACAATTTAAAAGACCTTTAGAAGAGTTTGAAATCAAATCATAAATCAGTTAAAACGTGATAAATAATGTTAAAAGTATAATCATGATGCAGTGGATGAAAAAGATAGATTGGCCAGCATGGATTGGCACTATAGTGCTTATTATTGGCTTCCGAGAAGGTTCAGTTTGGCTTATGACTCAATTGAATCATCCCGAACTGGGCAATCTTGTCGGGTTGCTTTCCTTACTACTTGTACTGTTTGCTTGGCGTAGATTTGGCACTCTTCCAACCAGAGTTGTCGATGTAAATAATAAAATCATGAAAGAAAGTGCTTTTGCATTTTTACCGATTAGTGCTGGGGCATTGGTTATGTTGGTTCATATGGGTAAAGAAATTCCTCTTTTTTTACTCGTACTCACGTTAAGTACACTTATTCCACTTTGGGTTTACGCCAAAATGGCAAAACGCTGGTTATAGGAGAGAAATATGCTCGCAATTTTAATCGGCTTTGCTATTACGTTATTCGCCTATCTAATTTCAAAACCCTGTAACCGTGTCGTACCACAGATTCCTGTCATTGTATTCGGGATGTTCTTTGTGATCGTCATCTTACTGATTATTGGTATTCCTTATGATCACTACATGAAAGATGTCAATCCGATTTTTGATCATTTATTAGGATACGTCACAGTGGCTCTCGCGATCCCTCTTGCAGCGATGCGTTATGACGATTTACCACTAAAAGGCATTTTAGGAATATTAGTGTTTGCTAGTGTCAGTGCAGTCGCATTGCCTATGGGCTTAGCCTATTTACTGCATATGGCGGATTCGACCATTATGGCTTTCGCTACACGTGCAGTGACGACACCAATCGCAATTAATATTGCGACCTTACTCCATGCACCAATTAGCTTAGCCATTTTAATCGTCATTTTATCTGGTGTGATTGGCGCAGCTTTTTCACCACTCATACTACGTCATATTAATGATGAGCGTGCCTCAGGCTTAGCACTCGGCTTAGCAGCTCATGCGATTGGGACAGCTCAAGCTTGGCAACGAGGCAGTGTAGCTGGTCGTTATGCTGCATTTGGTATGGCGGTAAATGCAACGTTTACAGCCGTTTGGCTCCCTACTTTTATTCACTTTTTAAAAGCGACCTCTTGATTTACCCACGATTGAAAATAAAAAAGCCACTGATGAGTGGCTTTTTTATTAGACGAAAACGACCTAAAGTAGATTCTATGCAAACATAGGATTATCTACAGCAAACATTTGCTGATCTTCAAGACGATACGCCATTAATTGATTGCCCCAGACACAACCACCGTCAACATTCTGAATATGCGCAGATATTGTTCTGCCCTGTAAGGCAGCCCAATGTCCAAAAATGACTTGATGAGTTTGAGCAGCTTTTGACTCATATTCAAACCATGGCTGATAGCCAGCTGGCATCGGCTCATCTAAAGCATCTTTAAAACTAAATTCGAGTCGTCCCTCTGGATCAGTCAAACGCATACGGGTTAGATAATTAACAATACATCGTAAGCGCTCATGTCCTGTTAAATCATCTGACCATAATGTAGGTTCTTTACCATACATTTCTTTCAAAAATGCATCCAGAACATCAAAATCATCATGCGCAATAACCGCTTCAACCTCTTGAGCAAACTGTTTCACTTGCTCTACTGTCCAAATATGTGGAATACCCGCATGTGTAATGACAATATTTTCATTTGGACATAAACATAAGGGTTGTTTGCGTAACCAGTCGATTAAATCATCACTGTCAATCGCATCAATCACATCACGAGTATTGTCTTTCTCTTTAATCTCTTTAATGCCCCTTGCGCCCGCTAACAAGGTCAAATCATGATTACCCAAGACTGTCGCAGCAACGCCTCGATCGACCAGTTTCTTGATAAAACGTAAAGCGCCAATCGAGTTTTCACCACGTGCGACTAAATCACCCGCAAACCATAAAAAATCCTGATCAGGATCAAATTTGATTTCCTTGAGTAACATTTTCAAAGCTTCAAAACAGCCCTGAACATCACCAATCACGTAATTATATCGAATGTTTTCACCAGCCATTTATGCATCTACCATTTGATCTGCAAGTGCAACAAATTGAGCAAGTGTTAATGTTTCTGGACGCGCCATTGGATCAACACCAGCTTTTTCAAATCCTTCCTCTTGCAACATGCCTTTTAAACTGTTGCGAAGTGTCTTACGGCGTTGTGTAAATACATGGGAGACTAAACGTGCCAAGGCTTTTTCATTCTTCGCCACTATTGGTTTTACATCATACGGCTCTAAGCGAAATACCGCAGAAGTTACTTTGGGTGGTGGGTTGAACGAACCAGGTGGCACTTCAAACAAGAATGTTGGTTTACAGTAATACTGAATCATGACTGATAAACGACCATATTCTTTGGTATTTGGTGATGCCGTAATACGATCGACCACTTCTTTTTGCAACATGAAGTGCATGTCTTTGACCTTGTCACCAAACTCTAAGAGATGAAATAACAAAGGCGTAGAAATGTTATAAGGTAAGTTACCGACAACACGCAACGGACGACCATCAAACAATTCAGTGAAGTCGTAGCGTAAAGCATCAGTTTCCACAATAGTTAAACGTTCAGGATGCGGTACACGACCCGGTAATCCAGCTGCTAAATCACGGTCTAATTCAATGACAGTCAAAGCATCACATTCACCAATTAAAGGCGATGTTAAAGCAGCAAGACCTGGACCAATTTCAACAATATTGTCACCAGTACGCGGGTTCACCGAACGCACAATTTTGGCAATGACACGTTGGTCATGTAAGAAGTTTTGACCAAAACGCTTACGCGTGTGATGCCCTTCATCTTTCGGGTTTAAGGCATTAATCTGATACATAAGGATTTCCAACGTGTAATTAAGACAAGATCACTGACGCGCTAAATCGAGCGCTAAGTCCACAGCCACATGTAAGCTCGAGCTTTTCGCAAGTCCAGTACCTGCGAGGGAGAGTGCTGTGCCATGATCGACAGAGGTGCGAATAAACGGCAAGCCCAAAGTAATATTAATGGCTTCACCAAATCCTTGTGATTTTAACACAGGTAATCCCTGATCGTGATACATGGCTAAAACTGCATCGGCATCTTTTAAATTTTCTGGTGTAAATAAGGTATCTGCAGGCAGACATAAACTCATGTCTATCCCTTGCGCACGATAGCGTTCAAGTACAGGATTAATCACTTCGATCTCCTCCACTCCTAAATAACCATCTTCACCTGCATGAGGATTTAAACCGCACACCAAAATTTTGGGAGATTCGATTTTAAATTTTGATTTTAAATCATGAATTAGAATGTCGATGACCTGATGCAAGCGCTCAGCTGTAATCGCATCCGCAACCGCACGAAGGGGTAAGTGCGTGGTTGCAAGTGCAACACGTAAGGTTTTGGTTGCCAGCATCATGACCACGCGTAATACACCAGCAAACTCTTGGTAAAACTCAGTGTGACCACTGAAATGAATACCTGCCTCATTGATCACTGACTTTTGTACAGGTGCTGTCGCCACGCCAACGCTTTTACCTGACATCGCATAGTCTGCAGAACGGCGGAGTTGCTCTAAGACATAACTCGCATTTTGAACATTTAACTCACCCAGTACTACACTTTCATTTAAAGGAATATGTTCCACATAAAGCTGACCCACTTTTGACGATGTTTGTTGCCCTTGATACTCAATCACTTCAACTTCAAGATGAAGTTTTTCTGCACGTTGCTTGAGCATTTGTATATCAGCAAGCACGACGAGTGGACGCTCATCCAAACGTTGCGCAAGGCTTAAACAGATATCAGGACCAATTCCAGCAGGCTCACCGCTGGTGACATACAAAGGAAGCATAACGATCATCATTCAAGGATTTTTATTATTTTAATACAGATCGAATGTACGATGTTCAACAATACCAAAATGGTAAAATCTTAGCCCTCTGATTTTTTTAATCGTTCTTTTGAGTCTTTTAGCGCCAATCCATACGAAATCTTGCATCTAATAGACCAAAAGCATGAGCGACTTCGGATACACATACAATCACGATGACGAAGAACAAACCCAACAAAAGAATGCGTCCAATCGTTGAACGCGCTGAATAAAATGCTGAATCTTTAATGCACAAGAAACCAAAGCCACCGATTAAATAGATGATCCAAGGGAAAATCATAAAATGTGCATACATTGAATATATAAGAATGACACTTAAAACATCGATTCCATAAATAGCGCCAAACACCATGCTAACACTAAATATATTCCGAGAAAAATGAATAAAAATCCGGTCAAAAATTTCGTCACCTTGCTCAATTTGATTTGATCATGGCGTGAAGATAAATCTGAATGACGAACAGGAGGAGAGAAACGATCATTATTATTTTGTGAACTCATCAAAACTCCGAGCTATTATTATGATTATTTCCTCATTACAAACGAAATTGATTAAATAAACCGCTATACTTTTCAATCTAAATTAAATAGAATATGCCCCTCGAAATCTTAATATTTTGATTGTGGTTCTAGTGTTTTTCCGCTAGAATTCGCTCTCCTTTTTGTTTGGACAGATTCCACCGTCCAAACCAACTATAATAGGTAGTGGTTAATGAAAACTCTCAGCGCTAAGCCAGCTGAAGTTCAACACGACTGGTACGTTGTTGATGCTTCTGGCAAAACTTTAGGTCGTCTTGCGACTGAAATCGCACGTCGTTTACGCGGTAAGCACAAAACTTCTTATACTCCTCACGTTGACACTGGTGATTACATCGTAATTATCAATGCTGAGCAAGTTCAAGTAACTGGTAATAAGTCACTTGATAAGAAATACTATCGCCACACTGGTTTCCCTGGTGGTATCCGTGAAACTAACTTTGAAAAATTAGTTGCTCACAAGCCAGAAGAAATCTTCCAACGCGCTGTAAAAGGCATGTTGCCAAAAGGTCCTCTTGGTTATGCTATGATCAAGAAAATGAAAGTGTATGCTGGTGCTGAGCATCCTCACACAGCTCAACAGCCACAAGTTTTGGACATCTAAGGGATACAGCACATGGCTACTAACTATGGTACAGGTCGCCGTAAGACCGCAACTGCACGTGTTTTCCTATCTGCTGGTACTGGTAAACTCGTTATTAACAACCGTTCTTTAGAACAATACTTCGGTCGTGAAACTGCTCGTATGGTTGTACGTCAACCACTAGAGCTTTTAGATGCTACTGAGAAATATGACCTTTACATCACTGTTGCTGGTGGTGGTATCGGTGGTCAAGCTGGCGCAATCCGTCACGGTATTACTCGTGCATTGATCGCTGCTGACGAAACTTTAAAACCTGCTCTTCGTCAAGCTGGTTTCGTTACTCGTGATGCTCGTGAAGTTGAACGTAAGAAACTTGGTTTACGTAAAGCTCGTAAACGTCCACAATTCTCTAAACGTTAATTCGTTTTCCGAATTCGGACAAAAAAACCTTGGCTTATGCCAAGGTTTTTTTTCATCTTTATATTTTCCCTTACTCATGAAAATCAGTCGTACACGATACTTTAAAATGAATATTAAACGCTGATATCAATAAAAAGACGCTAGTTTTTATTGCTCTATTTTGACTGACTTAAACAAATATATGCTTAATCATCTATCCCAATTTGAGGATTGTTAACTTTTTACAACTTTATTAAAAAATACTTTCATGCAGTTTTTTAAATTAAAGGGATAAAAATGTTAAATAGGGAAATATGTTTATCATTCGCCGTAGCCGCTACAATATTAGGTACATCCAATATTGCACAAGCAAATAACTCACAATCGATAGATGCTTTAGCCGTGTGTTGGCAATCCAATACGGGTAAGCATGTTTGTGATGGACCCATACAAAGATTAATGTCTTCATATGAAAACATAAATAAAGCATTAGAGTTAGTTGGATGCTCAGATGGATATCCTGTACAAAATAACAGTCTGGTACATCGATCTTTAGGTCAAAAATTCTCAATGGTTTACAAGTGTGGCTATAAACTTAGACCTGGCGACACAAGTGCATTAACTAACAATCGCGACGTCCGTCAATGGTGGAGTGGAATCATACATTAGTGCACAAGGCCGATTTAAAGATCGGCTTTTTATATCGCTTTGGATAAAAAGCTAAAGATTAAATTTCAACAATACAAGGATAGAAATTTAAAAAACCACGTTACAGACATAAATACGATTCAATATGAAATTCAAGTGTTTTAATAGGCATCGCTCATTAAACGATGATTTTAGCGTGCATTTTTAGTATCCTTATCTATTCATTAATACTTTGATTGGAATATGTCAGTCGAAACCACCCCCTTACAAGGCATCACCGTTTATAGTCATGCAGATGACTTTCGATCGCATTGGATTCGCTTCTTACTGGCAGAAAAACAAATTAAACATAATTTATTTATTGTCGACGAAGACAACGAGGATCTTGCGAGTTTAAATCCATACAATCGACTCCCGATGATGATTGAAAATGAGTTAAAACTTTTCAATACATCCATCATTTCTGAATATTTAGATGATCGCTATCGTCAGAATAAGTTATATGCAGATGCTCCTGCTCCACGTGCAGAACAACGCCAATATATATGGCGTTTTGAAAATGACTGGTTAAAACTTGCAGATGATATGTTGCGCCACCCAGACACACTTGATGTTGACGCACAAAAGGCAGCCCAAAAAAAGTTAAAAGATACGCTTATCTCGCTGACACCTTTGTTTCAGCACTATCCTTATTTCATGTCTGAACAATTTACAATTTTAGATTGCATGTTGGCACCGATTTTTATACGGTTAAGAACGATGGGTATTGAGCTTCCAAAGCAACAATGCCGCCCGTTTTATTTATATTGCCAGCGTGTTTTCAGTCGTCCAGCCTTCATTAAGTCCATGACGGTTCAGGAAAAAAATCGTTATAGTCCTGAATTAAAATCCGCTTAAAAAAGCAAAAGAGTGAGTCACATGTCTGATCAAGAAATCAAATTAAGTCCAACTCGCCCGTATTTAGCACGTGCGATTTATGAATGGATTTGCGATAACAATCTCACCCCATATCTACTGGTAGATGCCACACAGCCTTATACCGATGTACCTACACAGTTCGTTCAAGACGGTCAGATTGTTTTAAATATCGTGCCACATGCTGTACATCAACTACACATGAGCAATGAAGCGATTACCTTTTCCGCACGATTTGGTGGTGTTTCCAAAGATATTTATGTGCCAATCAATGCTGTACTCGGGTTATATGCAAAAGAAAATGGTCAAGGATTATTCTTTGATCCTGATGAATATGCCAATGCACAAACGGATGAAAATCCGATAGAATCTAAACAGCAACAAAATCAAGAAAATGAAGCACCAAAGAAAAAACCGAGTTTAAGAATTTTGGATTGAAAAAACTTACAGGAGAGTTGAATGGCTTTTGATTTAGTACAATATTTTGCTGAGCAGACCAAAATTCAAAAGCCTCAGCTGTTGAAACAGTATCCAGCTGAACAACGGCATGAATATCTCAATGAATTAAATATCTTAGCTTTAGGTAAACTCATCAGCCTATGGCGTAAAGACGAAAAAAAAATATACCAAGAAATTCATGCCGCTGACCAACTTTATATTCAAGAAGTCGCACGGCATTTGACGACATCTCAACATAATCAGTCTACGCTGTCTCATCAAGAACTTGAAACTGCGACATCAGAGATTTTGACCTTACAGCTTAATGAACTTAAACAACTTGATGTAACAGGTCATTATCAACTACAAGGCATGAATGAATTACTTCAGGGTCAAGTTGAACATCTCTCTGGTAAAGCAAAAGATTGGGTTTGGCTAACAAATAACCTAAATGAGTTGATTGGTTCTCAACCTGTCATTCAAGAAGAGATATCATTAGACCAAACGATGAAGGAGTTTCATGATATGGTCAATCAAGTTCAACATGATCACCACGATGTTGCTGAGCCAGAAGTAGTGGCTACACCAACTTGGGCAAAAGTTTTAGAACCTGTAGTTGCGATTGCAATTCTTTGGGTGCTTTACTGTGCCGTACAAACAGTATTTGCATAAATCCGGTCATAAAAAAAGCCATCGTTAGATGGCTTTTTTTATTGCTTATTCAGCATCAACCTCAATATTCATCAAGATTTGACGTTTTTTCACTTGCTGACCAACTTGTCCTACGATTTCACCCACAACACCGTCGACATCTGACTTAATTTGCTGTTGGATTTTCATCGCTTCAAGAATCAATAATGTTTGCCCTTTAGTTACACGCTCTCCAGGTTGAGCAATGACATTTATAATTGCACCATCCATTGGGGCACGAATTTTACCATCCCCTGCCACATCGGCAGTCTCAGGTGGTAAATAGGTAATATTTTCCACCATGACGTTGCCATTCGCGCGATCTAAATAAACAAAATTACCATCAAGAACATAGTCGATTCGACGTCGAATTCCATTAATGCTATAAATCAATTGCTGTGTATTTTGCGCTACAACCTCAATCGACTGGCTTTCACCACAGGTTTCAACACTCACTGAACGACCATCACGATGCACAATGAGATCTAACTTTTGATCATCATATCGAAGTTTCAGTGGTAATGCTGAAGAAACTCCTGTGTTCCAATCTGTTTGCGCAGATGCATTTATCAACAACGCTGCAATCAATGCTAAGCTTTCTAAATTTAGACTCTGTTTATTCAAACTCACATCACTTTGGAAATGCTGTTGAATAAAACCAGTGTTCACATCACCCTCCACCACAAGTGGATGACGTAATAAGTTAACTAAAAACTCCTTATTACTGTTTACACCTAACAGTACAGAATCATTTACAGCACGTGCAAGTAAACGAATCGCATCGGTACGTGTTTTGCCATGTACGATGATTTTAGCCACCATTGGATCGTAGAATGGGCTAACTTCATCAGTTGGCATCATACCGTGATCGATACGTACGCCTTCTAAATCCGAAGGTTGCCAACGCAATACTTTGCCTGTTTGTGGTAAGAAGTCTTGGCGTGGGTCTTCTGCATATAAACGCACTTCAATGGCATGACCATTCATAGTCAATTCTTCTTGCTTGAGCGGTAATGTTTCACCGTTTGCCACACGAAGCTGCCATTCCACAAGATCAAGACCTGTAATCATCTCTGTTACAGGATGCTCTACTTGCAAACGTGTGTTCATTTCTAAGAAATAAAACTCACCTGATTGATCTAGTAAGAATTCAACCGTACCTGCACCCACATAGTTACAAGCTTTGGCTGCGGCAACTGCGGCATCACCCATGGCTTGACGTGTTTCTTGTGTCAATACTGGACATGGTGCTTCTTCAACCACTTTTTGGTGACGACGTTGAATCGAGCAATCACGTTCAAATAAATACACGTAGTTGCCATGTGTATCACCAAAGACTTGGATTTCTACATGGCGAGGCGCAATCACTGCTTTCTCGATAATCAGCTCACCCGAACCGAACGCATTTTCTGCTTCAGAACGGGCAGTTTTTAACGCTTCAAGCAAATCAGCTTCTTGATGTACAAGACGCATACCACGTCCACCACCACCTGCTGATGCTTTCACCATCAATGGGAAACCTACTTTTTTCGCTTGATCTGCTAAAAAGTCGATGTCTTGTTGGTCGCCTTCATAACCCGGTACACAGGGTACGCCTGCTTCAATCATGGCGATTTTAGACAAACGCTTGCTACCCATTAACTCAATCGCACCTGCTGGTGGACCAATAAAGGTAATGCCATTTTCTGCACATGCTGCAGCAAAATCAGTATTTTCTGATAAGAAACCATAGCCCGGATGCACGGCATCTGCGCCAGTTTTCTTACATGCTTCGATGATATTTGGAATCGATAAATAAGATTCTGATACTTTAGAAGGACCAATATAAACCGCTTCATCAGCCACTTGTACATGACGCGCATTTTTGTCGGCATCAGAGTACACAGCAACGGTTTCGTAACCTAAGGCTTTTGCTGTACGCATCACACGAGCAGCAATTTCACCACGGTTTGCAACTAATACTTTTGTAAACGCCATAGTTCCACCAATTTTTTTGGCTCCTCTTGTTTTGAGGAGCGTATCCTTTTTAATTCACATTCATACAGGCGTTGGAATGTGGTTTATTCTGCCCAGCTTGGTTGGCGTTTTTGAATAAACGCCATTGTGCCTTCCATCCCTTCTGCGCTTGCCACAGCATCTGCAAATTGACGTGCTGCATCATCAAGTAACGGCCCCAATTCTTCTTTGGTGGTACGATGTAATAATGCTTTTGTTGCACGCGATGCCAATGGCGCACAGCGTTTAATTTGGGTAATGGTTTCTTCAAGTGCTGATGCAAGTTCAACTTCATCTTCAACCACTTGATGCACAATCCCCACCTCTAAAGCGGTTTGACCTTTAAAACGCATACCTAAAAGTGCTAAACGACGTGCTTGAGTTAAGCCCACACGTGTCACTACAAATGGTGCGATTTGTGCAGGTAAAATCCCTAAGCCAGTTTCAGGTAAGCCAAATTGTGCTTCTGCATGCGCAATTGCTACATCAGAGACACATGCCAAACCAAAACCACCACCAAGTACAGCACCTTCAAGTACAGCCACAACAGTTTGTGGCGCTTGATCCACTTGCTCAATCAGTGCACCAAACGTACGGTTAAAATCGGTATATGGTGTGTTATTACCCACTTCCATTGCTTTAGCACGGATCGCTGCCATATCTTTGATGTTACCACCTGCACAGAAATGACCGCCTTTACCACGCAAAATCACAGCACGTACAGATACATCATCTTTGATTGCAGCGAATACTGCTTGCATCGATTGCACCATTTTTAGGCTCATCGCATTACGGCTTTCAGGATGGTTTAACCATAAAGTTAAAATACCACCGTCTTGCTCTAGGATGATGCTGCCATCAACTTCTAAATTGGCAATTGAACTTGATAATGTCATATCAGATCTCCTGCTTATTTTTTCTTACCAGGAAGGATGTCCATCATCTTACAGATAATGCCAAGCATGATTTCATCCGCACCACCGCCAATCGAAACTAAACGACCATCACGGTAGAATTGTGCTGCTGGGTTGTCTGCCATAAAGCCATTACCACCCCAGAATTGTAAGCAGCTATCTGCAACTTCACGTGTTAAACGACCTGCTTTCAGTTTTGCCATAGACGCCATTTGCGTTACGTTTTCGCCTTCGATATGTAATTGGCAAGCACGATAGGTTAATGCTTTCAGCGCTTCAATTTCAGTCATGAGTTCTGCAAAACGGAAATGGATATATTGGTTATCAATTAATGGCTGACCAAATGTCGTACGCTCTTTAGTGTACTGAATTGTTTTTTCGATACATTGCAACATACCACCCATGGCGTTAGCAGCACCCCACATACGCTCTTCTTGGAACTGAAGCATTTGCATCATAAAGCCCATGCCTTCTTGACCCACTAAGTTACGCTGTGGCACACGTACGTTGTCAAAGAACACCTGTGCAGTGGTACTTGAACGCATACCTAACTTGTCTAATGGCTCAGAGAATGTAATACCCGGTGTATTTGCAGGAACCACAATCATTGATTTGTTAAAGTGTGGCTTACCATCAGAGGTATTCGCTAATAAACAGAAGAAGTCTGCTTGTAGAGAGTTTGTAATCCACATTTTGTGACCATTGATGATGTAATCATCACCATCTTTAGTTGCTGTGGTTTTTAGTGCTGCAACGTCAGAACCTGCTTGAACCTCAGATACTGCAATCGCTGCAACTTTTTCACCTGCAACTGCTGGCGTTAAAAACTCATCACGTAACTCTTTAGAACCAAAACGTGCAATCGCAGGCGTTGCCATATCGGTTTGTACACCCATCGCAAGTGCAACACCACCAACATTGATACGACCTAATTCTTCTGCAACCACCAAGTTATAAGAATAATCGAGTGCCAAACCGCCGTTTTCTTCAGGTTTACAGATACCCAATAAACCCAAATCACCCATTTTTTTGAATACTTCGTGGATTGGGAAACGACCTGCTTTTTCCCATTCTGCTGTAAATGGGTTGATTTCGTTTTCTACAAATTGACGTGTTGTACGGCGTAGCGCTTCATGTTCTTCAGTAAATTTCATTTTTGTCTTCCTTAAAATTTCAATATTTTTTTTTAATCTTTAATCTCCCTTGCGAAGCCATGCTTCTCACCACTTTAAAAAGAGGGGGAATTCCTCACTTTTCACAGGGATGAGGAATATATTCCGCAAGAGGGATTTATTAGAATCTTGGTACACCAAAACGTGTTGGGTTCAGTTCACGTGCTTGTGATTCGTTAATCGTTTGCAACAAGAAAATCAACAGTTTACGTGTATCACGTGGGTCGATAATGCCATCATCATGCAACATCGCTGTGTTGAATAATGCGGTCGATTGCGACTCCAATTTCATTGCTGTCGATTGTTCTAAGAAATCTAACATTTGCTCATTTGGCTCCATGCCAGATTCACGTTGTTTCGCTTCCGCAACAATACGAAGTACCTTACCTGCTTGCGCACCACCCATCACCGCAACACGAGAGTTCGGCCATGAGAAAATAAATTGTGGGCCAAGTGGACGACCACACATCGCATAGTTACCTGCACCATATGAACCATGGGCAATGATCGAGATCTTCGGCACTGTACAGTTGGCAACAGCTTGGATCAGTTTAGAACCATGTTTGATGATGCCGTTTTGTTCTGCATCTGTACCCACCATAAAGCCTGTGGTGTTATGCAAGAATAAAATTGGGCGACGTGTTTGTTCACATAACTGAATAAACTGCGCTGCTTTTGCTGCACCTTGTGGGGTAATTGGGCCATTATTGGTGATGATACCTAAATGCATACCACCAATTTGCGACCAACCACATACCGTATGTGAGTCATACTCATTTTTAAATTCGAAGAAATCAGAATCATCAACAATACGAGCAATGATTTCTTTCATATCCAAAGGTTGTTTTGGATCTGATGGAATGATGCCAAGCAATTCTTCTGCTGAGTAACGTGGCTCTTTATATTCTGGAATATCAAGCTTAACTTGTTCTTTCCAGTTTAAATGTTTAAAGATTTCACGTGCGATACGGATACCATCAGCATCATTTTCTGCCAAGTATTCTGCTGTACCTGCCACTTGTGCATGCATTTCTGCACCACCCAATTCTTCAGCAGTTGCGACTTCACCTGTTGCAGCCAATAATAATGGCGGCCCTGCAAGCAACATTTCAGTTTGCTTACGTACCGTAATTACGTAATCAGATAAACCTGGTTGGTATGCTCCACCTGCTGTTGCGTTACCATGTACTACAGAGATTTGTGGAATCCCTTTCGCAGATAAACGTGCTTGGTTGGCAAATGTTGTACCACCGGCAGTAAATACTTCTGCTGCGTAGTTTAAGTTTGCACCACCACTTTCTGCCAAAGTAATGATTGGTAATTTTTGCTCTAAAGCAATTTGGTGTAAACGTAAGCTTTTGTGTACGCCCATTGGTGCAATTGTACCGCCTTTGATCGCGCTGTTATTCGCAGCCACCATACAACGTGTACCGTTTACAAAACCAATCCCTGCAATGATCCCACCACCTGCTTCTGAACCATCTTTATCATCATGCATCTTGTAACCCACAAGACCACATAACTCTACAAATGGAGAATCTGCATCTAACAATAAACGTACACGTTCATGCGGTAAGATTTTGCCTTTTTTATCAAACTTTGGCTTTGCTTTATATGAGCGATCTAATGCGCTTTGTTGAATAGCACGAATTTCTGCGAGTTGCTCAAGTAGTTTGGCTTTATTCTGTTCAAATACTTCACTTCCTACTGCAACTTCGGACTGAATCACCGCCATACAGTTTCCTCCTTGTAATCTGAATTACTTTTTGTCTTCTTTTTTCTTTAATACTTCTGGAATAAATGCACGGTGGAAGCCATTATACGACTCACTATTATTCGCAGATGATAATGGGAATACGCGTGTCCCTTGTGATGCAGCACCGTCAATGCGTACCGTCATACCTGAAACAAAGTTGGCTGCTTCAGAGAGTAAATACACAATCGCTGAAGAGACTTCCGATTCTGTTCCCATACGTTGTAAAGGCACATTGCTTGAAAGATTAGGGATAATAAATTCCGCCACAGGGCCAGAATACGTATCCATGCCTGATGAGATAATCCAACCCGGTGCCACACAGTTTACGCGTACACCTGATTTACCCCATTCTACCGCAGCCGTTTTGGTCAAGTTATCAACACCTGAACGTGCTGCACCCGAATGACCCATGCCCGGCATACCGCCCCACATATCTGCTGCCATATTCACAATAGCGCCACCATTTTTTGCCATCCACTGGTTATAGGCTTCACGCATTAAAAAGAATGTTGCGTGTAAGTTATTACGGATGACCGCATCAAAACCATTGGCAGAAATACTTTCTAAAGTCGATGGGAACTGACCACCTGCATTGTTCACTAAACCATCGATGCGACCAAATTTTTCGATCACCTCGCTAATCATATTCTTCACTTGTTCTTCTTCGCGGTTATCACACACGATGCCATGTGCACGTCCGCCATCTTCAGTGATCTCAGCAATCACTTTTTCAAGTTTTTCGATCTTACGACCTGTAATCACCACTTGCGCACCAAGTGATGCAAGCTCATGTGCCGTACAACGACCAATGCCCGAGCCACCACCTGTCACAATCACGACTTTGCCAGCGAATGCATCATTTCTAAAAATTGATTGATAACCCATTGCGCATACTTCCATTTTTAATTGATGTAAATTATTTTGAATTGGGCACCGTCTCGATGCCCAAATCTGTGCTTACAGTAAATCTGCAGGCACTTTCACTGGCATATCTAACAATTGCTGTGCAAAGGCTTTACCTTGTGGGTCAATACGTAAGCTCGCTACACCACCACCGCCAAGTGCATCAATTAACAAGAAGTTAAGTGCATTTAAACCCGGCAATTCATAGCGACGAACTTCGCCACCTTCACCGCCTTCAAATACATGCTTCATATATTCAGCAACATTGGCTTCCGTTAAAGATGCACGAATCCAAGGTAAGAATTCTGGTTTACGTGCAAGCACACCGATGTTGCTGTAATTACCTTTGTCACCACTACGTGCATGTGCCACTTCAACCAATGGCACTTCAATTTCGTTACCTGTTAAAGTTGCGACTTCACCTGCAGGGATTGTTGGAATTTCTGCAAGTGGCTCACCATGTGGTACATCAACTTTATGACGCTCACCATTGATATCTACTTCAACATTTAGTTGAGATTTTTCTACCAAGAACGAGAATAATTTAATCACTGGAGATGGTTTTGGACGACCACCCACAATACCTGTTAATGCAGGTGCCATACCTGTGGATGCTTGTGCAATCTCAGAAGCAAAGAACATACATGCTTCTTTAAACATATGTTTAACGGCAATTTTCACCACAACTTCACGTGGTTTTTGTACACGGCGGTTTGCACCATACGTTGTTTCTGTACCTAAAATCTCAATTGATTTTTCAGTAAATGGGGGAATCGAACGAAGTGCCATCACACGTTCAACTTTATTTAAAATCGCGTTTGATACGGCATAGGCTTTTTCTTCTGCATCTTGTCCTGCAAGTAAGAAACTCACCAACACACGGTTACCATCAGGATATGTCGTGCTTACTTTATAGTGCTGTGTTGGCGCTGTACCTTTTGCACCTGTTACCAATACACGATGCTCGCCTACTTGCTCAAGTTTGACTTGGCTAAAATCAGCAGTCACATCAGGCAATAAATAAGCTTGTGGGTGACCGATTTCATACACAATTTGCTCGCCCACTGTACCTGTAGACACTAAACCACCTGTACCATTTGGCTTGGTGACGATAAATGATGAATCTGCTTTTACCTCAACAATTGGGAAGCCCATGTTGTCAAAGCCTTCAACCAAACGCCAATCTGTGAAGTTACCGCCAGTACACTGTGCACCACACTCAATCACGTGACCTGCAAGCGCCGCTTGTGCCAATTTGTCGTAATCTGCTAAATCCCATTTATATTCGTGCAATAAAGGCCCAATCACCACAGCCGAATCCACCACTCGACCTGTAATCACAATATCTGCACCTAAATCTAAAGCATCACGAATCGCCACAGCACCTAGGTAAGCATTGCTACTTGCAACATGCGCAGGCAAAGGCTCGCCCGTAAACATTTCTTTGGTGCCTTGCTTTTGCAATTCACTTTGCTTATCCATTAAATCATCGCCTAAAACGACTGCAACTTTTAAATCTAAACCAGCATTTACAATCACTTGTTGTAAGGCATCACGACACGCCAATGGATTAACACCACCTGCATTGCTCACCACTTTAATTTTTTTATCGGCAATTTTTTTGATGAGCGGTGTCATAACACGACTAACAAAGTCCAATGCATATCCATGAGAAGGATCTTTCATTTTGGCTTTTGCCATGATAGACATGGTGATTTCTGAAAGATAATCAAATACTAAATAGTTAATATCCGACATGTGTACCAATTGAAATGCAGCTGTGTTGGTATCTCCCCAGAAACCTGAAGCACAGCCAATTTTTACAATTTTTTGTTCGTCCTGAATATTTGTCATAACCATCTCATTATTCTGTTTAGAATTTGAGCTTAATCTACCAAGCAAGCGCTTGGTTTGTAAAGTGCAAAATGTTATTATTATTTGCAAATCTGCTTATTGCGCTAAAATTTGCATGGAAGCAACGCGTTTAGAAAACAAAATAGGATAAAATAACAAGATGATCGCGACCTCTATTGACCAAATTCAACCAATAGCCTGCTTTGACGATACACCACGTGGTCGTTTACTTTTGGGGGCAGCTTATTTATTCCATAAACAAGGTTATGCCAAAACCACTGTTCGTGAACTCGCACAGTTTATTGGCATCCAATCTGGAAGTTTATTTCATCATTTCAAAACCAAAGACGATATTTTGGCGCATGTGATGGAACAAACCATCATTTACAATCACGCTTGCCTTGAAAGTGCCATATCCACTTCAGACCATCCAGAGCAACAACTCAAGGCTCTGATTAAAGCTGAACTCGATGCGATCTCTGGGGATACAGGTTCCGCTATGGCTGTATTGGTCTATGAATGGTTTTCACTTTCTGAGGAAAATCAGAAGAAACTATTAAAATTAAGAAATGATTATGAAGGGATATGGCTGAGTGTCATCAAGGTATTACATGACAAAGGCAAAATTAAGCACGATCCTTTTATCTGGCGAAGACTGATTGGTGGTTCAATCGCTTGGACCGTAACTTGGTACAATCCAGAAGGGAAAATGTCACTTGATGAGTTAACCAATATCGTCTGGGATATGGCAATGAATGCTTAACTTTATATCTGATCAATTAAAAAAGGTGGCTTAATCCACCTTTTTATTTCTTTTAGAAGCCCAGCTGTCGGCTTGCCAAATCTTTCATAATTTCCTCAGCTCCACCGCCTATCATATTCACTTTAACTTCGCGATATATACGTTCAGATTTCATGCCACGCATAAAGCCCATGCCACCTAGTGTTTGAACGGCTGCATCAGCACAGAATTGCATAGTTTGCGTTGCTACGTTTTTGAGCATACAAATTTGTGCAATCATTTCATTCCCTTGAAGTTCAGGACGACCCATTTTATATGCCGTATCTTCAAGTAAAGCACGAGTCGTTTGTAAACGTGTTGCCATATCTACCAATTTATGACGAACAACTTGATGATCTACCAAGCGTTTACCAAAAGTACGTCGCTGTTGAGCCCAATCTAGAGCTTCTTCATAACAAACTTTTGCATAACCATAACTACTCGCAGCCAAGAAAAAACGTTCCATATTGAAGTTATTCATGATAACAAAGAAACCCATATTCTCAGGACCAATCAAATTTCTTGCAGGCACTTTAACTTCATCGAAGTGTAGATGAGCGGTATCAGAAGCCCACCATCCCATTTTATCTAACTTCGTTTTTGTAATACCTGGTGTATGGGCATCAATCAGTAGCATTGAGATACCATTGGGTCCTTTTCCTTCAGGATCAGTTCGAACGGCAACGGTATAGTAATCAGCGCGAATACCAGAAGTAATAAAGGTTTTTTCGCCACTGACTACATAGTAATCACCTTCTTTTACTGCTTTTGTTTTAAGTGCTGCAACATCAGACCCCCCTCCCGGTTCTGTTATTGCTAATGCCGAAATCTTCTCACCTGATAAGATTTGTGGCAAAACCTCTGCTTTCACCTCTTCACTTGCAAAGCTATTGATTGGCGGTGCACCGATCATATGTGAAAGTAATGAAGCGATTAACCCTCCTGATGCAGCCTTTGCCAACTCCACACACCCCAATAAAGTATAGAATGCATCTGTATCAGGGATACCACCGTATTTTTCATCAAAACCTGATGCCATCAATCCAACTTCTGCAGCTTTTTTGTAGAGTTCTCGTGGAAAAGATTCGGCTTCATCCCACTCATTTACATAGGGAATAATTTCTTTTTCTACAAATTTTTTTACTGCATCTGCAAATGCAAAGTGTTCATCTGTGTAATAGATCGGATTGTATTGCATCAACTATGTCCCTGAAATTATTTAAATCCTCATAGGCATACTGACATTTATTGTTGTTTTTTTAATTGCAAGAATCATCAATCTTTTGGCATAAATTAACTGAATGGAGCTTCTTATTTAAGTTAAAAGGATTTAATTATTTTCAAATTCATTCTTTACTGCATAAAAAAACACCCCCTTCGAATGAAGGGGGTGTTTAGAATAATGAGCTGGCGATGACTTACTCTCACATGGGTAACCCCACACTACCATCAGCGCTAAGAGGTTTCACTTCT
>NZ_JBWYIR010000016.1:0-47011 GCF_056779855.1 Acinetobacter sp. ANC_7654
AGCTGGACTCGAAACACTTAACAACTCAGCAACCTGCTTCGCTCGTTTCCGTGTATCTCGTCGGTATGGGGTGCATTCTATAGATTTTTTCCTCCCTTGCAACCCCTTATTTCACTTATTTTCAACGGGTGTTGCTTTTTTCGACTAAAAAGATGAAAAACATGAATTTTCACTCATTTTTTAATCATTATTCATATTTATTTTCATCATTCATTTAAATTTTACGAATAATTTTCATTTTTATACACACTGGAGCTCATATATTTTGATGTTTTATTTTCCAAAATGTTTTTTTAGGCTACATTGAATAAAAATTAAGTTGAATTGCTCGCATGATGCGCTCCATTATTCTGATCTTTTCCTTTTTATGCGTTGCATATTTTGCTGTACAACGTTTTATTCATCCTCAATTAAATCACAATTCAACTTTAGATCGGCTTCAACACCCCATTGATCAACGCCTAAGATATCGTATTGGGTTTATTGACCCAAGATTTCAACTTGATACAGAGGCATTACGCCAAATAACTCAAGAGGCAGCGAATATCTGGGAAAATCAAACTCAACAAAAGTATTTCGTTTACGACCCCAATGCTCGTCTTACAATTAATCTCATTTTTGATGAACGTCAAAATGAATCCAATTATAGAAAACATACGCTAAAGCAATTTGAAAATAGCAAATCATTAGCCGACCAAATGAGATTACAGCTAGAGCAAGAATCACAACAACTTGAATTTTTAAAACAGCAAATTGAACAGCAGCAACACAACTATAGTAATGATCTAGATCAACATAATAATTTCGTCCACCACATTAATGGCTTAAACACATCTATTACAGATTCACAACTTCAGCAGATCAATAACTCTAAGACACGGCTCACACAGCAGAAGCTTGGGATTGAAAGCAATATTGAACGATTTAACATCTTACGAACAGAACTCAACGATAAAGTTGAAAAATTCAACCAATCCCAACACCAACAACGTAAAGCTATTAATGAGTTTAACCAAGTTTTTCAAGCCAAAATGTTCCACAAAGGCGAGTTTAATGGTCGTGAAATCAATATTTATGAATTTCAATCTATAGATGAGCTTCGAATCACATTAGCTCACGAATTTGGCCATGCATTAGGTCTTCAGCATACTAATGACCCCAATGCCTTAATGTATCCAATTCTAGAAAAGCAGAATTTCTCCAATTTTAAATTGACTACTGCCGACCTCGAACTGCTAAAAAGTCGATAAAATCAGCGCCACAGCTCAATCCCATAATTAAATTACGGATTTAATTGAATAGTTTTGAATTCGTGTTAAGGTATTTTAAAATTAATCAGAGGAGAGAGACGTGAGTTATTATCATATTATTCTTGAGGTAAATGATCATATCAGCACGATCGAGGAAACTCGTGATATTGAAATATTTGATATTGTCGAGCTTCAACCTTATCTCTACTCAATTTTACTGCCATATTTCAATAAACAACTCATCGAACTCGATGATGAGAACATTAAATTCGAAGACGTCTTACATATTCAAATTAAGCAAACATTATTACCTATTCAAGATTTAATTGAAGAGGAACAACGCCAGCTTCCAAGCGATACAGATGTCACCATTACAGCTTATGAAATTTTTAACGATCGAGAATTAAGTCAAGATGTAACCTTAGTCATTTTTGACTTACTCGATGCTGTTAAAATCGATCGCTCTATTATTTAGAAACATCATCACAAAAAAAGGTCAACCTATGTTGACCTTTTTTAATCCGAGAACCTATTTATTGCATCATCAGCTGAGCCTGCTCATTTCTAAATGCACTCAATATCTGCTGTCCCGCTCGACCTGTAGGATTTAAGCCCAATCGGGTTTGCTCTTGACGAATTGCCTGTCGAGTTTTATCCCCAATTAAACCATCAATCGCACCAATATCGTAACCGCGCCGGATTAAATAGCGTTGAATTTCTCGGCGTTCTGCTCTTGATGTACCAGGATCATCAGTCGGCCAAGCTTTTGCAATTTTAGCTTTTCCTTGCAATCGATCTGATAAATGTGCGATTGCCAACGCATAACTTTCTGCTGCGTTATAACTATATATAGCATCAAAATTTTTAAATACTAGAAAGACCGGCCCAGCACTGCCAGCAGGCGCAAGCAACCCAGCTTGAGAAGATGCAGAAAGATTACCCTGAATTAAAGGGGAGCCATCCACTCTATTCAATCCTTGATTGACCCAATAAGACAATGCTTTCTTATTACGTCGCCCCTCACCTACAACTGACATTCCTGCAGGAATCTGCACTTCAAATCCCCAAGGTTGACCAGTTTGCCATCCTCTTTTCTTCAAAAAATTTGCTGTTGAAGCCAAAGCATCTGGAATACTCGAGACTAGATCACGTCGCCCATCACCATCAAAATCTACAGCAAGCTCATCATAGGTTGAAGGCATAAACTGAGTATGACCAAAAGCCCCTGCCCACGATCCTCTCAATTGTTCTTCCCAAACATCACCACGCTGTAAAAGTTTCATGGTGGTAAAAAATTCACCTCTAAAATACGATTGACGGCGCCCCTCACAGCTTAAAGTTCCCAAAGCTTGAAGTAATGGATAGCGTCCAGAAATATCACCATAGTTACTCTCAACTCCCCAAACTGCAACCACCATTTCAGCTGGAATGCCATAAGCCACACTTACACGGTCAAGTGTTTCTCGATGCTGTCGAAGTTTCTGTTGCCCCAATTGAACACGTTCATCATCAACTAAACCTGACAAATAATCCCAAATTGGCGTCGAAAATTCAGGCTGATAATTTAAACGTTCAATCACAGAATAGTCAGGAGTTAAATTCTGCGTGTAACGATCATACGTCGCCGAACTAACCCCTCTAGTGATCGCTTGTGATTTTAAATTCGAGATGCATTGCTGAAAATTAGGAGCGGATGACACAGTTGGCGTCATGGATGGCGAGGCTGTCACAGACTGACCATTAATAATCAACTCAGCATGAGTTTGAGATATCGCTAAAAAAAATGAACCTATCGTGAGTGCAAGCCGTTGCATAAGACCCTGTAATTCTAAAATGTTGGAATTATGTCTTTACCTTAACAGCTCACTCTAAAAATTAAAGCATCGAATCGTAAATTTAAATTCATACTTTCTACTTTTTTAAATTTATTTTGAAAATTTAAATTTAAAAACTTATCCACAACCTAGTTTCAAATTTATTTGTTATTGAATTTAAATTTAAACCGCCACACAACATTTAAATTCAAAAAACTTATCCACAGTCATCCAATACTACAAATCAACCTAAATCATTGAAAATTATAAATATTAAAATAATTTAATTTACTCAATAGATAAGAATTTAGATATAAATCTTTAAATACATTTTTGAATTCAAACCTCAATAGTAACTTTGAATTCAAAATATCCTGCAAGCCTATTATTTTGAATTTAAACCCACTTTGAATTCAAAGTTAAGATGGCTCACATAGCCATAATCAAACTTATACACAGTTCAAAATATGTATTCTAATCAGAACTAATAGTATAATTATTATGCAATTTTTTTAAAATTTCATCCGACCAATGGCAAGTGATTTTTAAAGAGGCGCAATCATGCCTTAAACAAGATAAATAAAAAAGCGACCACTCGTGTGATCGCTTTTTTTATCAGCAACTTAAAGTCTAGATGGTCATATCTTCACTTAATGCTAATGGGTTTGGTAAAATTTTCGACAATTGGCGACAGAGTGTAGTCAATTCTGAGCTATCGATTGGCATTAAGGTAATATGACCAATTTTTCGACCTTCACGTTCTGACTTGTTATAAAGGTGCAAATGTGCACCCTCTAAAGCCAACACATCTTCAGTCTTTGGATGCTGACCAATAATGTTCACCAATACCGTTGGACGAATCATCTCAGTTGAACCCAAAGGTAAGCCTGCAACAGCACGGATATGGTTTTCAAACTGAGAGCACACAGCACCTTCAATCGACCAATGACCTGAGTTATGTACACGTGGCGCCATCTCATTGGCATATAAGCCTTTGTCCGTCACAAATAGCTCAAGCGTCAGCACACCGACATAGTTCAAATGGTTAAGCAAGCGAGTGATGTAATCTTGTGCTACAGGTTGTAGATCTACACTGTTCGGTGCAGGGACAATCGAGTGCGATAAGATACCATTGTGATGGTGGTTCTCAGCCAATGGCCATGTTTTCACATCACCATTCTGACCACGTACTGCAATGATTGACACTTCACGCGAGAAAGTCACAAAACTTTCAGCAATCAATTCACCCGCAGGACCAAGTTCCGCCCATGCTTGATCAATTTGATCCGCAGTGCGTAAGACAAACTGACCTTTACCATCATAACCACCACGTGAAGTTTTTAGTACGATTGGAAGACCAAGTTCAGCGACCGCGTTTTGTAAACTTTCTAGTGATGTCACCGCTTTGTAAGGTGCTACTGGAATATCTAACTCATCAAATAACGCTTTTTCAGACAAGCGATGCTGAGCAATCGCTAAAGCCTGACGCGGGGGATGCAGTTGCTTGGTTTCAGTTAATACATCTACATCTGACAATGGCGTATTTTCAAATTCTAAAGAAAAGACTTCTGCACTATTAATGAAATCCTGTAAGCCATTTTTAGCTTGAGTTGAGATCACTGGACCCAAAGCAGCAGAAGGGCAGTCTGTACTTGCTTCAAAAAAAGTACATTGAATATTTAATGGAAGTGCCGCCTGCGCCATCATTCGACCCAATTGACCGCCACCAAAAATACCGATGGTTTTATCCATAAGATTTCTCTCGAATTAAGCTTGACCAGGAATATTTTTACTCGCAACTTTCTCAGTTTGCGCTAAGCGAAAATCGGCTACATTCTTTGCAATATCTGGGCGAGTTAAACCTAAAATTTGTGCCGCCATAATCGCAGCATTGGTCGCACCTGCAGGACCAATTGCCAATGTACCGACAGCAATACCTGCTGGCATTTGTACAATGGAAAGCAATGAATCAACACCATTCAAGATCGAAGATTTAACCGGCACACCTAGAACAGGAAGATCAGTCTTCGCTGCGCACATACCCGGTAAATGCGCTGCACCACCAGCACCCGCAATAATCACTTGGATACCACGATCACGAGCTTGCTCAGCATATTCAAACAAACGATCTGGCGTACGGTGTGCTGAAACAACTTCCGCTTCAAAGGGTACACCAAGCTGATTCAACATATTGGCAGTGTGTTCGAGTGTCGCCCAGTCTGACTGAGAGCCCATGATAATTCCAACGAGAGGAGTGTCTTGTGAAGCGGCCGCATTCATTGCAATGTTTCCAGAGATTAAAGTAAGAGAGATAAATCTCGACGAGAGCCAAGCTTTAATAAGAACTCACTATTATAGACTGAAAATGAATAGGTCTAAAGTTAAGCTGATAAAATAAGGATTAAAAATATATACTTGTTAATAGACATAAAAATGAATTTTATGATTGGTCATTGTTCTGCCTCATCCACCTTAAACATCTGGCTCATTCAAGATAAATTGAAATTGAATTTGGATTAAACTGAACTAAGCCATTCAAATTAAAAAATAAAAAGGAGAATATAGAATGTGGTTTAAACTGAAATTATGGTGGAATAACCCTGCAGAAAATTTATGGTTTACACCAGCACTTGGAGCTTTATTAGCGATTTTTTTCTCTTTATTTGCAACTGCAAGTCGTTATTTTATTCCATCACACGCGGTTCCAAATATCAGTATTGAAACACTAAGTAGCCTACTGGATATCATTGCTTCGAGTATGCTGGCGGTCACTACATTTTCACTTTCGATTATGGTCGCCGCATTTGCTTCAGCTTCATCGAGTGGTACGCCACGTGCTTATAAGCTGATGATGAATGATGATAATACTCGTCTCGCAATTACCAGTTTTATTTCCGCATTTATCTATGCCGTCATCGCAAAAATCGCTTTAGGTTTACAATATTATGGAGTTTCGGGTCGATTTGTCTTATTCGTAAGTACCATTTTGGTTCTTATTTATTTGATTGTGACATTAATTCGCTGGGTACAAACATTGTCTCAACTTGGCACACTAACCAATGCTATTTCTAAAATTGAAACAGCAGCATCTCAAGCTTTAAGTACATTTCGTACACATCCCAACTTTGGCGCTTCTGGACAAAAACCATTGAGCGAAAGCCAACTCAAAATACACCCAAAACAGACAGGTTATTTTACTCATTTTGATATTGAGTCCTTAAATCTTCTTGCTCAAACTCACAATGCACATATTCATCTTGCTTTTCTTCCTGGGAAATTTGTAGACCCATCACTGGTTCTGATTGAAGTCTTTGCAGAAAATCTAATAGATGATGAAGAATTAAAAAATTTAGAACAACAAATTCATGAATACGTAATTATCGAAACGAACCGTAGCTTTTTACAAGACCCAAGATTTGGTTTATTGGTCATGAGCGAGGTTGGACAAAAAGCGATGTCAGCTGCAATTAATGATGTGGGTTCAGCAATTAGTGCGATCAATGCCTTAACGCGGATTATTATTGATAGTCAGCCAGATCCAGAACAGAAAACTTTTAATTTCTCGAATATCAGTGTCGATATGTTTGATATTCGTGAGTTTATTAGCAGTAGCTTTGCACCGATGGCACGGGACTGTATAAGTAATATCGAATTAAATCAAAGAATAATTAAATGCTTATCCATGATTGAAAAAAATGTATCTGAACCGGAACTACGGGAAGCTGCTCATGAAATGGCACATGAAATCTTGGCACGCTGCTTAAAACATTTTGATTTTGAACCTGATCGTCAAAGATTAGTTCGGGAATATGAAAATAACTTTAGTTAATCTTCATCCTTTTGAATCATGGTGTTCTAAATACAAAATAGACACAACCACATAAGCAAAGTGCAGCCCATACATAATCTAATTTGAAAGGCTGTTTAAACATGAAAATCATGAAAGGAACAAATACCAATAGCGTAACGACTTCCTGAGTGATTTTCATTTGTCCCACAGCCCAGCCATTTTGAGCCAGCATCTTGGTTGCAGGAATCATTAAGCTGTATTCGAATAATGCAATGATCCAACTAAATAGAATGGCTTGCCATAAAGGGGCATCATGCGGCAAAAATTTTAAATGACCATACCACGCCAAAGTCATAAAGCAATTTGCTAAAATCAGAAGCAATAAAGGTAAATAAATCATTTAAATCTCAAGTTAAATCGTCCGCGTTATTCTACGATTAAATCATTTCGTTTCATCATACTAGATTAAAAATATTCATATATTTTAGCTCATAAGTTTAAAAATTTATTTCTGCAAAATTTTACGGAATGGCTTCTAATAATCACTATCTTTTCACCAAGACCCTTGTTATCGTTGACATCAAATCAAATAACACATGACAACAGCACCAAAAAGATGTTTGTGTCGAAAAGAGTAGTGGAGTAAATCATCATGCATCTGCATATTTTGGGAATCTGTGGCACCTTTATGGGATCGTTAGCACTGTTAGCTCGAGACCTAGGGCACACAGTGACAGGCTCGGACCAAAATGTGTATCCACCTATGTCGACACAACTTGAAAATGCGGGTATTACCTTAATGCAAGGTTATGACCGTAGTCATTTTCAACCACACCCAGATTTAGTGATCGTTGGTAATGCCATGAAACGTGGAATTGACGCCGTTGAATACATGCTAAATCAGGGTTTACCCTATATCTCTGGACCACAGTTCCTTGCCGACCATGTGCTACAAGGTAAACATGTATTAGGGGTTGCTGGTACACACGGAAAAACAACCACTACCACGATGTTAGCTTGGGTATTAGATCAAGCGGGCTTGGAACCGGGCTTTTTAATTGGTGGTGTACCACTTGGATTTAAAGAAAGTGCTCGTCTAGGCGGAGGTCAATATTTCTGTGTAGAAGCAGATGAATACGACTCTGCCTTCTTTGATAAACGATCTAAATTTGTTCATTACCATCCAAAGACAGCTATTCTGAATAATCTTGAATTTGATCATGCAGATATCTTTGATGATCTCGCTGCCATTCAAAAACAATTTCATCATTTGGTTCGTACTATTCCAAGTGAAGGCCGTATCATCGCACCAATCACTGAATCAAATATTGATGAAGTTTTGGCACAAGGCTGTTGGACACCGATCGTCCGTACATCGCTTGAATCTCATGATCAAGCAACTATCTCTGCAAACCAACTTTCTGCAGATGGTACTCATTTCCAAGTCTTAAAAGACGGCGAAGTAAAAGGTACAGTCCAATGGTCGATGACAGGTCAACACTCCGTTGCAAATGCTTTAGCAACCATTGCAGCTGCAGAGCATGTAGGTGTTTCCATTGAAACTGCATGCGAAGCATTATCGAATTTTGGTGGTGTAAAACGCCGTATGGAGCTCCTCGATACCATTCGAGGTATTGAAGTTTTCGATGATTTTGCTCATCACCCAACAGCAATTGACACAACACTGGATGGTGCTCGTAAACGACTAGGCGAACGTAAACTATGGGCTATTATTGAGCCGCGCTCAAATACGATGCGAATGGGAAGCCACAAAGATGGTTTAGCATATTCTGCTCGATTGGCAGATGAAGTGATTTGGTATCAACCTGAGGGTTTAGATTGGGATCTACAACCTGTTGTTGAAGCTGCTCCGAATAAAGCTGTGGTAGCGCGTACTTTAGAAGAGATCATCCGAAATGTCGTGAATGAAGCAGGCGAGGGGGATGCCGTTGTGATCATGTCAAACGGTGGATTTGGTGGTTTGCATCAAAAACTCATTCAAGCACTCAAAGCAAAAGAATAAATAAAAAAGCCCGCTCTGCGGGCTTTTTTATATTTAAGCGATAACGTCATGATATTCATTATGAAAACGCTTAAACATGACAACCACATAAGAGCAAGTTGGAACAATTTTTAATTTTTCTGTACGAGCAAATTCTACAAGTCGATCTAACAATAACTTTGCAGTTCCTTGTCCACGTAAACGATCATCGACCCAAGTATGATCAGCTATAATGATCTGTGGAGTTTGGTAACGATAGCTGATTTCTGCAATTCTTGATTGATCTGCGTCCGTGAGATAAAACTCACCGCCTTTCACACTATCGATATGTTCAAACTGCATATGACCGCTCACTGTATGATTTTATTTAAACAGAACATCATGGATTGCTTCATCTTTGTTGAAAACAGATTTAGCAAATGGACAAAGCGGTAGGATTTTAACATTCTTTTGACGAGCTAATTCCACCGCACGGTCAACAAGTTGACGTCCCACGTTTTGCCCTCTTAATGAATCATCAACCCAAGTATGATCAATAATAAATTTATCTTCACCTGCCCATGAATAAGTCATTTCAGCTAAATGATGGCCATCTTCACCAATAAAAAACTCACCTTTTGATCCATTTTCTTGATGTTTAATTTCTAACATTATCATTATCCTATCATTCGTTATTAAATATAGATTAGAACGACATATTTACATAACACTATGAAAAAATGGGACAAACTTGTCTATCAATTACAAATTCAAAACTTTAATTTATTTTAAAAAAAGAAATATTATAAAAAACAAAAATATATATTGTCAGTCATAATCATTAAATGTTATTTTTTTAATATATAAATGTATTATTATTGTTAAAACATTAATGAGTAAATGAAATGGATATCTATTTAATATCAATTGTAGTATTGATCATCATTGCAATAATCTTATTAATTTCAATTTTTAAAGACAAATTTAATAACCCATTTAAATAATTTGCACACAACTTATAAGTGTGTCATCCTTTGTGCACTCGAAATCAAATGAAACGATTTCAACGTAATTTATTATCAAATTTGAACAAGGGGAGTAGCCTCCTCCAACAGTACTTAAATACTGTGTCAGAATATCGTCATTACACTTTGAAAGAAGTCGGTATCTGAGCATCATTTCGATTATCTAAAATGCATAATCAAAATGGTGTAGGCAAGACCTTGATCATGTTGTTTCAGAATTATTATCTGGCAACTGGTCGAGGTTTTTTTATGCCAAAATCAATTGCCAGTATTGGAGATCACTATGGAAACCATAGGCAATATTTGGCTTTATGTCATTTTTTTTGGCATCGTCACGATTATGCTCTTAATTGACTTTCTAGGTTTTAAACAAAAAGAAGGTCAAGAAGTTAAAGTTAAAACTGCTGCTTATTGGAGTATTGCATGGGTCACTGTCGCAACACTTTTTGGTGGTGGACTATGGCTATATCTAGAAAATACCGCTGGTATAAACGTAGCCAATACGAAAGTTATGGAATATTTTGCCGGCTATTTACTGGAAAAGTCACTCGCAATTGATAACGTCTTTGTGTGGCTAATGATTTTTGCTGCATTCGCTATACCTCCTGCACTTCAACGTCAATTACTCCTTTATGGTGTATTGGGCGCTATTATTCTCAGAACAATTTTTATTTTTATCGGTGCGTGGTTCGTTCAGGAATTTTCGTGGATCCTCTATATCTTCGGTGCTTTCCTTGTATACACTGGATTTAAATTCCTTAAAGGACAAGAGGATGATCCAAATATTGAAGATATGGCCATTCTGAAATGGCTACGTAAACACATGCGAATTACTCCACAGTTGGAAGGAAATAAGTTTTTCGTAAGGCAAAATGGCGTTCTATGGGCAACCCCATTATTTTTAGTGCTAATTTTAGTCGAGGCATCTGATGTTATTTTTGCAGTCGATTCTATTCCAGCGATTTTTGCGGTCACCACTGATCCTTTTATCGTCCTTACAGCTAACTTGATGGCTATCCTCGGTCTACGGGCTATGTTTTTCTTACTGTCTGGAGCCGCTTCAAAAATGCATTATTTGCCTTATGGACTTGGGGCTATTTTAATTTTTATCGGTTTCAAAATGCTTATGCTTGACGTATTCCATATGCCAATTTGGATCTCATTAAGTTTTATCGTGATTGCCCTTTCAATTACAGCATGGCTTTCAATTCGTTATAGTAAAAAACATCATCAAACGACCTTATAAGGTCAAACTTTGTTGGATTCAATAAAGCCTTCATCTGAAGGCTTTATTTATATCATTAGATGAGCCATCTAATTCACAATGCTTAACTTAGGCCATTGTTCCAAAAAACACTTTGACTTAACCCTATGTTCAAAGACTCCACGTGAAACCAAACGATTATTCCACCTTAATTTTAAAGTAAATAAATCTTCAAGCCCCAAAGGTGCGAGGATTTCAATATGATTATTCTCCATTAATTTGATAGCGATTGCGGTTGCCGTTTCTGGCCAAAAACTCATAGCATGATGTACTGAAGTATATGGATCAATTTGAGCACCTTCATCAGTTCTGTACCAATGATGTACCAGAGCTTGAGTAATGTCCCAATGAATATTAGGATATCTATGTTGAAGTGCACCCTTTAAATAATTTCGTCTCTCATCCATTTTTTCTGAAGGATCAAAATAAATGACATCAATTTCAGTTTCAAAAATGGAATAATTTTGATTATGTAAATAAGACCAGATCCAATTTCGAATCAAGCCCGCACTAAAATAGGCCGCACTATCAATCTGCCGTAAACACTGTAAAAGTTCATAGATATCTGCATTAGATCGTATTAAATGGCTTAACTTCTCATATAAGTCCATGGGTGAATTCACTTTATATATTTTGATTAGAATTTAATATTTCCACTCAGCTCTCCAATTTTAAATGTTAAGAGACGGTTGGCAAAGATCTTGCATCATCTCCAAAGAAAAAAGCTCAGTAAATTTAGCGCAGCTCTTCGGAGCTCTTTTTTTAGGAAATGACGATGAATATGATTCCCGCATTAAATCCACTCAGTGCACCTTGCCAATGTAGTTTCGACTTACAAGATTGGGAAATTCTCGCGCAATATTGGTATCCAGTGGCTCGTATTCAAGATGTTTCAACCACACCACATCAGGTCATTTTACTTGATGTAAAAATGGCGATTTACCAAACTGACAATGGGGAAATTCGATTAGTGCGTGATATCTGCCCTCATCGTGGTGTACCTCTAAGTAAAGGATGGGTAGAGGGTGAAGAAATTATTTGCCGATATCACGGTCTAAGATTCGACCTTGCAGGGAAGTGTACAAAAATTCCTGCTCAACCTGATTTAACTAAGATATCTGACCGTTTTAGTTTAACCCAATTTCCAGTAATTTTGAGATATGGACTGGTCTGGACTAGCTTGCATGGACGTGATTTTCAACACAATAATATTCCCCAACTTGACACTTGGGATCATCCTGATCATCAGTCTATTTTACCTCCATATGTTGATATTGCAGGCTCAGCAGGTCGTCAACTCGAAGGATTCATTGATGTAGCTCACTTTGCATGGGTGCATCACGAAGCTTTTGCAGATCGAAACAACCCAGTTGTACCGAAATACCATACTGAGAGAACAGACTATGGTTTAAAAACAATTTATATTAGTGGTGTCAGTAATTACCCGCATGCTTTGAAACACCTAGAGCCAGAAGGTTTTGAGTGGAAAAGAACTTTTGATATTTACCCACCATTTTCAGCGATATTAACTGTAGATTTTCCAGACAATGGGATTTTAAAAATCTTGAATGCGTGTTGTCCTGTATCGGTCAATCAAACCAGATTATTTATTCCTTTGACGCGTAATTTTGATCAGACTGGAGATTTACAAGCAGTCTATGATTTTAATGCCCAAATTTTTGCCGAAGACCAAGATATCGTAGAATCGCAAAAACCTGAAGAATTACCACTTGATTTAATGATGGAAGCGCATTTTGAGGCTGATCGATCTTCGACTACTTATCGTCGTATTCTCGCAGAGTGGGGGCTCAGCAAACGATATACAGTTTAATTAAGATAGATCAGTTACAATCAATCGAAAAAATTAAAAGTGTAGGTTTTAAATGTCTTCTGTAGTTGCATCGACGGCGATTCGCGGTCGCTTCCTAGATATTCAGAATACGGTTGCCCAAGCGCGTGAAATTCACGACCAAGTGCGTTACGTAGAAGATGGTTTATTGATTACTCAAGCGGGTAAAATTCAATGGTTTGGTCGTTGGGAAGATGGGCAACAACAGCTCCGTCAGCTTGAATCCTCTATCCAAGTTGAGCATTACCCAGATCAACTGATTGTTCCTGGTTTTATCGATACGCATATTCACTTTCCTCAAACTGAAATGGTAGGTGCGTATGGTGAACAATTACTCGAATGGCTGAACACTTATACCTTTCCTACAGAAATCCAATTTCAAGACAAAGCTTATGCAGACCAAATTGCACACTTTTTTGTCAATGAGCTGCTGAAAAATGGCACAACGACTGCATTGGTTTTTTGTACAGTTCATAAAGAATCTGTTGATGCACTATTTGAAGCGGCAGAACAATACCAGATGCGTTTGATTGCAGGCAAAGTATTGATGGATCGTCATGCACCTGAAACACTGATAGACACCGCTGAAAATGCTTATACAGATAGCAAAGAATTGATTGAGAAATGGCATGGTAAAGGTCGAAACCTTTATGCTATTACGCCTCGCTTTGCGCCTACCTCTACACCAGAACAATTAAAAAGAGCAGGGCAGTTAAAAACTGAATATCCTGATGTATATATTCATACTCATTTGAGTGAAAACACCAATGAAATCGCTTGGGTGAAAGAGCTTTTTCCTGAGCAAAATGGCTATTTAGATGTGTATCACCACTATGGATTAACAGGCAATAAATCTGTTTTCGCTCACTGCGTTCATTTAGAAGAGCATGAATGGGATTGTATGCATCAAACAAACTCTGCAATCGCCTTCTGCCCGACTTCAAACCTCTTTCTAGGAAGTGGATTGTTTCCATTGAAAAAAACCTGGGATAAACAAGTCAAAGTCGGTCTTGGCACAGACATCGGTGCGGGGACTTCATTTAATCAGCTTCAAACGCTGAATGAAGCCTATAAAGTTCAACAACTCCAAGGCGACAAATTATCTGCATTTGAATCGCTTTATCATGCGACCCTAGGTGGAGCAAAAGCATTAGCGCTCGAGGATAAACTTGGTAACTTTAATATTGGAAAAGAAGCGGATTTTGTTGTATTAAATTTGAATGCCACTGCATTACAAACATTAAGACAACAACGCGCTAAAAATATTGAAGATGCACTTTTCGCATTGTTTACCATGGGTGATGATCGAAATATTGAGGCGACTTATATTTATGGACAAAAAGCATATCAACAATCAGCATCCTAATGCTCAGACTCAACCACAACACCCAATTAAAAAATATGTGTTGATTGGTGCTGTATTCTTAGTTTGTGCTGTCGTACTAAAACGCGATGCGCATTAATAAACCATTAGTTTACATTTCGTTTTTTTAAAAAGGGTGCAACATTCTGGGATATGTTTTAAAATCGAAGCATATTTCAGGTGTTGCAGGTCAACACCTTTTTTAATTTTAGAATTGTTGTTTTAGGTATCTACCCATGACCATTGACATGAAAGTGTTGATTTCCGCTGAAGAAATTCAAGCGAAAGTTAATGAACTTGGTAATCAAATTAATGCTCACTATGCAAATAGTGATCGAGAATTGGTTCTTGTAGGCTTACTTCGCGGTTCAGTGATTTTCATGGCAGACCTATGCCGCACAATTGAAAAACCACACGAACTCGACTTTATGACAGTTTCAAGTTACGGCAGTGGAACGACTTCTAGTCGTGATGTTAAAATTCTAAAAGACCTTGATGGTGAAATTCGTGGTAAAGATGTTCTTGTCGTAGAGGACATCATCGATTCAGGCAATACGCTGAGTAAAGTGGTAGAAATCCTTGAAACTCGTGAGCCAAACTCTATCAAACTTTGCACGCTGATCAGTAAGCCTTCTCGAAGAGAAATCGACTTGGAAGTAGAGTTTCTAGGATTTGAAGTTGAAGATAAATTTATCGTAGGTTATGGACTAGATTACGATCAAAAATACCGTCACATTCCATTCATTGGTGAAATCGGTCTGTAATTTTTTTAAGAAAGTGGCATATGCCACTTTTTTTATAAACAACAAAATAACAACAACATGTAGCGTGATTCTTCTTTTCAAACATCGATACATAATCAACTATATTTGAGCGACACAATAAAAATTCATGATAAAAAGGAGAACAAATATGTTTTCACTTATTGGAGCTATTCTTATCGGTTTTATAGCAGGTTTAATTGCTCGCGCAATTCATCCTGGTGACGATAAAGCAGGCTTCATCGTCACGACGTTATTAGGTATTGCTGGTTCATTACTTGCTACATATGGTGGACGCCTTCTTAATATTTATCCCGAAGGTTCATCGGCAGGTTTTATTGCTTCAGTCATAGGTGCAATTATCGTTCTGTTTATTTATAACCTCGTTACCAAAAAATCTTAACGAAAAAAAGCACCTTGTTAAGGTGCTTTTTTTCATTTCTATGAACTAGGTTTTATAAGTTCAGCTCTTTCCAAATTTTTTCAATTTCTGAAGCTGGATAAGCGCCTGTTACCTTAAATCCATTTTCAAAAATAATTGCTGGCGTTCCTTGAACACCTAGACGACGTCCAAGTTCCAAATTTCTTTCAATAGGGTTTGAACAATCAGCTTGGGCTGTTGGTTGTTGATTCTTTTGTAAAAGGACATTCCATGCAAACTCACGGTTTGCGGAGCACCAAACTTGTTTAGAGGGCTGGATCGATTGAGATTTAATTGGATACATAAACGTATAAATTGTCACATCTTTTAACTGGCTTAAATTATTTTCAAGCGTCTTACAATATGGACAATTTGGGTCAGAAAAGATCGCGAGCTGACGCTTACCATTCCCCCTTACAGTCTTAATGGCATCTTGAAGTGGAAGTTGTTTAAAGTCGACTGAATTATGTTTCAGCACCAAATCACGTGTTAGATTTTTTTGATCTTCGATACGAATCATTGATCCAAAGAATAAATGCTTAGCTTCTTCATCAATATAAATAATCTGATTGTCTAAAGATCCGCTATAGAGACCTTTCATCTCAGTTTTTTGTAAATTTTGAATATTCAATTTTGGGTGCTGCGTTTTAATTTTTTGCTGAAGCAATTCAATATTCGCAAAACTAGAACTTGTAGACAGTGCAAGTAAAGCACTGATTAAAATTTTTTTATACATAAGTTGAGCATATGTTTGATGGATATTATTGCTTATTCTAATCTTCTACTTTCTACAAAGATCAGTTTTTATGTAATTTTAAACCTCATAAATTGTTTCACGTGAAACCAAATATGACAGTTGAATTTTAACTGATTGAAGATAATTGACTCATGCTTAACAGTCGACATAGACTAATGAATCTTCGTATCAGCACTGCTGTTCTATAAGACAAATAATGAATGAAAACCAATCGTGGCGAGATTTTATTCTCGTAAGTATCGCACTCTGTATCGGCACCATTGGAACAGCGCTTGCTAGCCCACTTTATCCAATTTACCAAGAATTATGGGGGTTAAACCCGAGCGATATCACCTTTATTTTCGTTTCCTACATGCTAGGGTGCCTGACCACCTTACTGTTTTTGGGCAGAACCAGTAATACCATTGGTTATGTAAAAACTATGCAACTTGGGCTCATTTTTATCACCATTGGCTTGTTAATGTCTATCTTTGCGAGCGATGTCATGTCTCTCTCATGGGGAAGATTTATCATTGGTATCGCATCTGGATTGATGACAACATCTGCTCTTATTGGGCTTATTCAAACTGTTCCAACTTCCCATAAACAAATTGCACCACAATTAAGCTCAATCATTACTGCTGTTGGATTTGGGTTAGGTCCTTTATTTGGGGGATTTTTTGCTGAATTCTTTGCATATCCTTTGGTAATACCTTATGTACCCATTGTGATAGGTTCAATATTTTGCTTCTTTAGTCTATTTACACTCAAACCTATACCTTTTGATGTGCAAAAATTTAATTTTGCTCCCAAATTATTAACACCACAATCACATGATCGCACTCAATTTTTTATACTGAGCTTGACTGCATTTGCTGTTTTTGCAGGATTTAGTTTATACGCCTCACTATCTCCTTCATTTGTTAAAGACATTTTGCCTTGGCACGGTCCACTGATTAGTGGTTCTGCCATTACTGTCATTTTACTGATTTCAGCTGCGACACAATTTTTTTCAAGATCAATCAAACCGCAATCCAGCCTATTACTCGGTATCATGACTTGCTTCATGAGCGTGATCGCTTTATTCCTCTGTATGGAGTTTAAAATTAGCTGGTTATTTTTCCTAAGCGATGGTCTGTTTGGGATTGGACATGGCTTAGCTTTACTTGGGGCTTTCGGACTTATTCATCACATGACCACACCTCACAATCGAGCCGCCGTCATGTCTACTTATCTCTTTATCGGCTATCTCGGAACGATTCTACCCATCCTAGCAGTAGGATATTTAGCTGACCATTTTGGGCTTACAAATGCAGTGATTTGGTTCTGTATTGCAATTTCAATCTTACTGATTGTTTTATTCATAAAGCAGATGATGGTTAAGCCAAGCAAGTTACCTTTAGCCAATTAACCAAAAAGCCCATTACTGGGCTTTTTAAACCACAGATAAAAACTCGTTTACTTCCCGATACAGAAAGAGCCAAAGATTTTTCCGAGTAAATCATCCGCACTAAAATCACCAGTAATTTCACCTAATGCATTCTGTGCGAGACGTAACGATTCTGCGACAAGCTCTCCTGCATGGTAAACAACAAGTTGTTCACGAGCTTCCGCAAGATAAGATTGAGTGCGCTTCATTGCGTCTAGGTGGCGTGTTCTTGCAATAAAGGTATCTTCTTCAGGCTGAAAGCCTGCATGTGCTGTAATCGCATCTACAAGCGATTGAACACCCATTTCTTGCTTGGCTGAGACCGTAATGTGTCTAAAGCCTTGGAGATCAGCAACTTTAGCTTCACCATCTACTAAATCACATTTGTTAGCGATTAAAATTAAGCGTTTAGGATCGATATAATTAGCAAAGTAAGTATCTGCCAAATGCATCGGATCTTCACCTTGACTCAAATCGTAAACCAAGAGTAGGAGATCAGCATTTTCTATTTCTTTAATCGCTCGACGAATACCTTCCTTCTCAACAATATCTCCCGTTTCACGCAGCCCTGCTGTATCCGTCAGGGTAATTGGCAAACCATTTAGGCTTATTTTCTCGTGTAGTACATCACGCGTTGTACCTGCAATGTCCGTTACAATCGCGCGCTCAACACCAGCCAATGCATTCAATAAACTCGATTTACCTGCATTGGGTTTCCCTGCAATCACCACTTGTAAACCTTCACGCAGAAGTTGACCTTGGCGTGCTGATTGTTGTACTGCACCCACTGATGCTTGCACATCTTCCAATAACGCTAAAATTTTTCCATCTGCAAGAAAATCAATTTCCTCTTCAGGAAAATCAATCGCCGCCTCAACATGTAATCGTAAGTGAATGAGTTTTTCTAATACTGTATTTACTTTGGCCGAAAATGCGCCTTGCAATGAACGTACTGCAGAACGAGCAGCTGCTTGTGAAGTAGCATCAATTAAATCAGCAATTGATTCGGCTTGGACTAAATCCATTTTTCCATTTTCAAAAGCGCGCATTGAAAACTCACCCGCTTTTGCTGCAATTGCGCCTAACTCTAACAGTCGGCCCAATAATGTATTTTGAATCACCGGTCCACCATGACCTTGTAACTCAACTACATCTTCACCCGTAAAAGAATTCGGATTTGGAAAACAAATGACTAAACCCTCATCCATGACTTGCCCATTCGCATCAAGAAATTGACGAAATGCAGCATAACGAGCAGGACCGAGTGCCTTACCAGTTAAAGCCTCTGCTATGGCATATGCTTTAGGACCAGACAGTCGAATTACACCTACACCTCCACGACCTGGCGGTGTTGCAATCGCAGCAATAGTGGTTTGATGTTGTAGGTTCGTCATTGAAATGATCTCAAAGCAAGGCAAAAAAAATCCGCCTAAGGATATCACCTTAAGCGGATCGATTCAGCTACTAACAAAACTTAGTTCGTAGATGCTGTATCTTCTTTTGCTAAGCGAGCTTTCTCAACACTCTTATTAATCAGACCTTGCTGAAGAATCGTGATCAAGTTGTTGACAATCCAGTAAAGCACAAGTCCAGCAGGGAAGAACAATAAGAATACCGTGAAAATAATCGGCATAAACTTAAAGACTTTTGCTTGCATTGGATCTGTCGGCTGTGGGTTCAACATTTGTTGAACATACATCGTCACACCCATCAACAATGGTAGGATAAACCATGGGTCCATTGCAGATAAATCTTGAATCCAACCTAACCAAGGAGCGTGGCGTAACTCAACAGACTCCATGAGCACCCAATACAAAGCCAAGAAAATTGGCATTTGAAGAAGTAAAGGTAAACAACCGGATAATGGATTGACTTGTTCACGCTTATAAAGTGCCATCATTTCTTGTGAGAAACGCATACGGTCTTCGCCGAACTCTTCTTTCATGCGTTGCATTTCTGGTGCAATCACACGCATTTTTGCCATAGAGCGATAGCTCTTAGATGAAAGAGGCCAAAGAATAAGTTTCACAAGAATTGTCAATAGAATAATTGACCAACCCCAGTTTCCAACAATGCCATGGAAGAATTGCAAACCTAAGAATAGCAATTTCGCAATTGGCCATAACCAACCATAATCAACCGTTTGATTTAAACCAGCTGCCAAGTCTTTCAATTCAGATTGAATTTTTGGACCTGAGTAGAATGTTGCATCAACAGTCATTGTTTTGCCAGCTGGTACATTAATGGTAGGCGAAGTAAAGCCAATGATATTCATACCATCAGCAGATTTACGTGACTCCATTTTTGCAGAATACGGCTGGTTACCGAAGTTACCAGGCACCCAAGCACTTACAAAGTAATGCTGAACCATTGCAACCCAACCACCTTGAGCCTCAACACTTAACTTTTCTTCATTAAAATTATCAAATTTTAATTTGTTATAGTGCTCATCAGGTGTACCCCAAGCACCACCTAAATAAGTGCCCAGCGTAAAGATTCCTTGATCAGTTTTACCTGGATCTTCAGAGTTGTCACGTTTGATCTGACCAAACATTTGACCTTGCCAGTTTTGCTGACTACGGTTAATCACTTGATAACTTACGTTAACTGGATATGCACCTTCTTGGAAAGTGAACGTTTTGATGATTTCAACACCATCAGCCGTTTTTAATACCATTGGTACTTTTAACACTTTCTCAGCTTCACCATCTTTATTGGTGGTTGCTTGAGCATCAGCTAAAGTATAAGTCGACTTTTCAAACTCAAATGTTGGACGTCCACTACGGCTACTGTCAGGTCCATTTAAACCAATTAAACCTGATTGAGCGACATAAGTACGTTTCTCATCATTTTCAAGCATAACGAACGGTTGTTCACTATTTTTACTTTTATCATGATTGAGTAGTTCAACACGGACAATGTCACCACCTTTAGGGTTAATCCAAAGATGATATAAATCAGTTTGAACAGCAACTAATTGTTGATTTGCTGTTGCAGGTGTAGTTGTGTCTTGTTGTTCAGCTGCAATATTTGCTTGCGGTATATCAGTTAAACCCGCTGTCGTTTGGCTCGTTGGCAGATCAGCAGAAACATCTTGGGCAACGACGGCAGCAGGTGCTGTCGCAGCAGTTGTTTCAGTTTGACCATAGTCTTTTTGCCAAGCAAGAATAAGCAAATATGCGGTGACAAACATGGCCCCGAGAATTGCAAACCTGGCCCATTGTTGCATATCGATTACCCCAATTGGTTAGAGTGATTTTTGGTTCAATAAACGCTCACGCAAGGGTACAGTAACGTGAGTCATTTGAGAATCTATTTGCTGAAATGAAATAAAACGAATTGCTTTTTTGGGAACAGGATCATATCCACTTCCACCCCACGGATGGCAACGACAAATCCGTCGCGTTGCATACCAGACACCTTTAATCGGGCCATGTATATGAATAGCTTCTAACGAGTATTGAGAACAAGTTGGGAAATAACGGCAACGAGGTCCAAGGAGCGGACTAATCGCAATTTGATAGAAACGAATCAACCAATGCAATATACGGACCATTGGCCACCTCTAACTTTGAGGAGAGGGAACTGATATTTTATGATGTTTTTTTACAAGACGCTGTAGCTTCTGCCATGCAAATTGTAATTGCTTATGCAATTCAGCATTCGGAATCGACTCAATACCTACCTTAGGCATGACCACAATATCCAATAAATCTATATCTTGCTGATTTAAGCGAAAACTTTCGCGAGCAATACGTTTTATTCGATTTCTTTCATGTGCACGGCGCACTTTCTTTTTAGCAACAACAATACCTAAACGGCTTTTAGGCTGTTTAGTCGGTGTAGCTAAAAATAAGAAATGGGGTTGATGCACTTTAAAAAGCGCACCATCAAATACACCTTTGTAATCTGCAGCACAGCGGATTCTCACCTCTGGACTGAAACTATAAAGTGTCATAACACCCAAATCGTCGATAAACTAAACTGGTATTAAACAGTTAAGCTGTGACGACCTTTTGCACGACGACGAGCTAATACTTGACGGCCAGCTTTAGTCGCCATACGAGCACGGAAACCATGAACGCGTTTACGCTTTAATTCAGATGGTTGGAAAGTACGTTTCATATCGAAACTCCAAAGTTGGTGTTCTATAAAGGTTCGCGATTGTATTGTGCATTGTTTGTTCTGTCAATATTAAACAGTATTGTGTAACACTTTTGATGAAAGTTGCTTGAGTCTGAGAAAGATACAAATTTGTTAAATAATCTATTTATACACAAAATAAATATATGTTTTTATTATAGTATTTAAGTTAACCACAGAAATATCCATAAACTTATACACAAGATGAAATTTAATTATGGCTGATTTTTAAATTTGAATTTAAATTTAAACACAAGGAATGATTATCCACAGAAAACCGAATCTTATTAAATAAATTCAAATTTATAAATTTAAATTTATTACTATTAGGGTTGTAATTTTCTATGGATAAGGCATTATTTTTTTTTAAATATATATACTTAGGTTGTTGATAACTATGTTTTCATATTTTTTATAGATTGTGGATAAGTTATTGCTTTTATTTATCCACAGTTTGTGGAAAACCTTATCCACACCCTGTTTTAAATTTAAATTTAGACTTTTAAATTTGATTATTTGTGTTTAAAGTTCAAAATTACTCATGACATATGTGGATAACTTGGGTATGATTGCCTCCCCAATCTCATGGGGTTGTTTTTAAATTTAAATGGAATGAGGGGTTTCACATGCTGTGGACAGACTGCTTAAATCGCTTGCGACAAGAGCTCTCAGATAATGTCTTTGCAATGTGGATACGTCCATTGGTTGCCGAAGAGGTAGATGGTGTTTTAAAGCTTTATGCACCTAATCCTTACTGGACACGCTATATTCAAGAACATCATTTAGAATTAATTAGCATTCTTGCAGAACAAATGTCTGAAGGACGTGTTTGTAAAGTTGAAATTTTAGTCGACTCACGACCAGGCGCGATTTTATCTGCTTCAGAGCAACCTGCGACAACAACTGCAGCGCTTGAGTCTTCAGCAGCAGCACCTGTAGTCAGAGCAAAAAAAGAAAGCAATGAGCAGCAAAATACAAAAACATCAAAAAAACGATTATTAAATCCGCTGTTTAATTTTGCATTGTTCGTCGAAGGGCGTTCAAATCAGATGGCGGCAGAAACCTGCCGTAAAGTGTTAACTCAGTTAGGCGAACCTCAACATAACCCGTTATTTTTATACGGTCCGACTGGTTTAGGTAAGACACACTTGATGCAAGCAGTGGGTAATGCTTTATTACAAGCTAAACCAAATGCTCGTGTGATGTACATGACTGCTGAAAGTTTTGTTCAGGATTTTGTGAGTTCACTTCAACAAGGTAAAGTCGAAGAATTTAAAAAAAATTGCCGTTCACTGGACTTACTTTTAGTGGATGATATCCATTTACTTGCAGGTAAAGAAGCCAGCTTAGTTGAGTTTTTTTACACGTTTAATGCCTTATTAGATGAATCTAAACAAATTATTTTGACCTCAGATCGCTATCCTAAAGAGTTGACCGAGTTAGATCCTCGTTTGGTATCTCGCTTTTCATGGGGATTATCGGTAGGGGTAGAACCGCCTGATATTGAAACTCGAATTGAGATTTTACTTAAAAAAGCTGAAAGTAATGGTATCGATTTGCCTCGTAACTGTGCGCTCTTTATTGCACAGCAAGTTGTGGCAAACGTACGTGAACTTGAGGGTGCATTAAATAAAGTCGTCGCGATTTCTCGTTTTAAAGGGACACCAATCGACTTAGATGTGGTGCGAGAATCACTGAAAGATGTTCTTGCGATTCGTGCTCGTACTATTAGCACCGAAAATATTCAGCGTGTAGTCAGTGAATATTTTCGTATCCCATTGAAAGAGTTGGTTGGACCTAAACGAACTCGTATCTATGCTCGACCACGTCAATTAGCAATGGGGCTTGCGAGAGAATTAACGGGCGACAGTTTTCCTGAAATTGGCATGGCATTTGGTGGTCGTGATCACAGTACAGTCATGCATGCCTGTGAAAAAGTGCAGAGTTTGTGTGCTGAAGATCCCATCTTTAATGAAGATTACAAAAATTTAATGCGCTTATTACAAAGCTAAATCTGTTTAAATTCTATTCTTGCAATGCGGCATATTCTGCCGCATAGTACATGATTAAAAGTGTTTTAGTCTGTCGTCGATATACTGTTTTTAGAGGAAATCCATCGTGCGTTTGAAGATCGCGAAAGAAAGCTTACTCAATGTTTTGTCTCATGTTGTAGGTGCTGTAGAACGTCGCCATACGTTAAATATTCTTTCAAACGTCAAAGTTCAGGTTACTCAAGATGCACTGACGATTACAGGTTCCGATCTTGAAGTTGAACTTGTTGCGAGTACAACGCTTTTAGAGGGAGCATGTTTACAAGCAGGTCAAACTACAGTACCCGCACGTAAATTGATGGATATCTGTAAATCTTTACCGACAGCAGCACTGATTGATTTACAAATCACAGAAGACCAGCGTTGTATTTTGAAATCTGGTAATAGCCGCTTTGTATTAGGAACATTATCTGCTGAGGATTACCCTTTATTAACGACTGAAAATAGTCAAGGGACTCAAGTTCAGGTCACTGAACGTGAACTAAAACGTTTATTTGAAAAAACCTCTTTTGCGATGGCTGTTCAGGATGTCCGTTTTTATCTTACAGGTACTTTACTTGAAATTGATGAAAATCAGCTTCGTGCAGTGACGACAGATGGACATCGTCTTGCTCTTTGTGAAACATTGGCCAGTTCAAATGCTTCGCAGTTAGTGCAAGCAATTGTGCCTCGTAAAGCGGTCGGTGAATTACAGCGTCTATTGAGTATCGAAGATAATCAACTCTCGCTGTTAATTGGTCGTGAGCTCCTGAATGTTACTTTGACAATTCCAAGCCGTGATAAAGAGCAGGGTGATATTACTGTTCGTATTACTACAAAATTAATTGATGGTAAATTCCCTGATTATCGACGTGTTATTCCTCGTGGCGGTGATAAAACAGTTACGATTGCACATGATATTTTCAAACAATCATTACAGCGAGTTGCTATCCTGAGTAATGAAAAATTACGTGGAGTATTTTTAAACTTCAATCCAGATTCACTGCAACTTCGTGCCAATAATCCAGAGCAAGATGAGGCAGTTGAAGATCTTGCGATTCAATACAATAATGCACCTATGGAAATGTCATTCAACGCACAATACATTTTGGATGTATTGAATGTGCTGGATGGTGATGATGTATTAATGACAATGACTGAGGCAAACCAATCTGTATTGGTTCAAGATCCTGCTCATCAAGATCAAACTTATGTCGTCATGCCGATGCGTGTTTAATGTTGTTTTTGATTTAGTTTAATCTGGTCATGTTCATTACGCGTTTAAATATCCAGCGTGTGAGAAATTTAAAAGCGGTTGCACTCCAAGAGTTGCAACCGTTTAATGTTTTTTATGGACAAAATGGTTCAGGAAAAACGTCTATATTAGAAGCAATTCACTTATTGGCCACTGGTCGATCTTTTCGTACACATATTCCTAAACATTACATTCAAAATCAAATGCAGGATGCGATTGTATTTGCACAGTCTGCTACTGAAAAGATTGGTATGCAAAAGCTAATTACAGGTGAGCAAAATATTAAAGTGAATGGGGATAGTATTGCCACGCAAGGACAGCTAGCCAAAATTTTACCATTACAGCTTATTGACCCTCTGAGTACAGATATTATTGATCACGGAGCTAAACCAAGACGACAATTGCTTGATTGGTTAATGTTTCACGTGGAACCAGATTTTTACTATGCATGGCAATTTTATTCTAGAGCATTAAAACAACGAAATAGCTTATTAAAATCAAAACGTAATCTGACGGTGCAAGATTTAGAAGCATGGAACAAAATGCTTAGTGAGTACGGTGAAATATTACATTTACAACGTCAGGCTATTGTTGAACAGTGGCAGATATTTTTTCAGCAAGATCTTAAAACACTATTACCAGATATCGAGATCCATATGGAGTATGCAGCAGGCTTTCATGTGGAACATGGCTTGGCTGAAGACTTGATTTTGTATCATCAAAAAGACTGCGAAAGACGCTATACAGAATATGGTCCACACCGTGCAGATTTAAAGTTAAAAACCCCAACAGGAGATGCAGATGCCGTACTGTCACGGGGGCAAAAAAAATTATTAATCATGGCTTTAAAATTGTCACAGATCGCAATGTTGCATGCGTCTAATAAGGAAACTGTGGTATTATTAGATGATGTGACAGCAGAATTAGATATAACCGCACAACAACGTTTAATTGAGCGATTGAGCCAACTTGGTAGTCAAGTTTTCATTACCACTTTAGACCATGAATCTGTACAAAAGCATTTACATGATTTGTCTATTTCCTATCAATTATTCAATGTTGAAAACGGTTCTGTTCAAGTTGTTGTGCAATAATTTTTTGAAGTTTTCTCCATCTTTGGATAGACCTTTTTTTCACTAGGGAGTAACCATGAGTTCAGAAGATCAAGCTGCTTCTCAAACAGAACAAACCATTGAAAAGGCTTATGATTCCTCTAGCATCAAGGTATTACGTGGTTTAGATGCAGTACGTAAGCGTCCAGGCATGTATATTGGTGATACGGATGATGGTACTGGTTTACACCATATGGTGTTTGAAGTGGTGGACAACTCGATTGATGAAGCCCTTGCTGGTCACTGTGATGAAATTCTAGTTACCATTCACGAAGACGAATCTGTTTCTGTCGCAGATAATGGTCGTGGAATTCCCACAGATATTCACCCTGAAGAAGGTGTATCTGCTGCTGAAGTCATCTTAACGATTCTTCATGCGGGTGGTAAGTTTGATGACAACAGCTATAAAGTTTCTGGTGGCTTACATGGTGTGGGTGTTTCAGTTGTAAATGCTTTGTCTAGTAAACTGGAACTCACAATTCATCGTGCTGGTAAAATTCATGAACAAGAATACCGCCATGGTGACCCTCAATACCCTTTAAAGGTGGTGGGCGATACAGATCGCTCAGGTACTCGTGTACGTTTTTATCCAAGTGCTGAAACATTCAGTCAGACCATTTTCAATGTCGATATTTTAGCTCGTCGTTTACGTGAACTGTCATTTTTAAATGCGGGCGTCCGAATTGTTCTACGTGACGAACGTGTTGGTTTAGAACATGTATTTGATTATGAGGGTGGTTTATCAGAATTCGTTAAATACATTAACGAAGGAAAAACGCATCTTAACGATATTTTTCACTTTACCACGCAAGCTGATAATGGCATTGGTGTTGAAGTTGCATTGCAATGGAATGATACGTACCAAGAAAACGTACGTTGCTTTACCAATAACATTCCTCAAAAAGATGGTGGTACTCACTTAGCTGGTTTCCGAGCTGCTTTAACTCGTGGCCTTAATAACTACATGGAAAACGAAAACTTACTCAAAAAAGAGAAGGTTGCAGTTTCTGGTGATGATGCACGTGAAGGTTTAACAGCAATTGTTTCAGTGAAAGTTCCTGATCCAAAATTCTCTTCTCAAACCAAAGAAAAACTGGTATCGAGCGAGGTAAAACCTGCTGTTGAACAAGCAATGAATAAAGCTTTTTCAGAGTATCTTCTTGAAAATCCAGCTGCAGCTAAATCAATTGCGGGTAAAATTATTGATGCCGCACGTGCACGCGATGCGGCGCGTAAAGCACGTGAAATGACTCGCCGTAAGAGTGCGCTTGATATAGCAGGTCTTCCTGGTAAATTGGCGGACTGTCAAGAAAAAGATCCAGCTTTATCTGAACTATATCTTGTCGAGGGTGATTCAGCAGGTGGTTCAGCGAAACAAGGTCGTAACCGTAAAATGCAAGCGATTTTACCGCTCAAAGGTAAAATCTTAAACGTGGAACGTGCTCGTTTTGACAAGATGATTTCTTCTGCTGAGGTCGGAACACTGATTACAGCATTAGGTTGTGGTATCGGTCGTGAAGAATATAATCCAGACAAATTACGTTACCACAAAATTATTATTATGACCGATGCGGACGTGGATGGTTCACATATTCGTACGCTGTTATTAACGTTCTTCTTCCGTCAAATGCCGGAATTAGTGGAACGTGGTCATATTTATATTGCTCAGCCACCACTTTATAAATTAAAGAAAGGTAAGCAAGAGCAGTATATTAAAGATAATGATGCGCTTGAAACATATTTAATTTCTAATGCAATTGATGAGTTGGCATTACATATCAGTGCTGACGCACCTGCGATTCGTGGTGAAGCGCTTGCAAAAGTCATTGCTGATTATCAGACATCACAAAAAAGCTTACAGCGATTAACGATTCGTTATCCTGCAACTTTGTTAGATGCTTTACTTGGTTTAGATGCATTTAAATTAGATCAAAATCAAGATGAAGCTTATGTGACGTCTTGGGCTGAGCAATTGCGTCAAGCAATTGAAACACAACAGCCAAGCTTAAGACCTGAATTCACGCTCGAAGCATTCGAAAAAGAACTCGCAGATGGTTCACGTGAAACACATTATTGGCCACGTTTAACAGTGTATGTACACAACCTTCCTCATCACTATTTATTAGATGCTGGTTTATTGGGTTCAGGTGAATATAAACGTTTACTTCAAAACTCAAAGAGTTGGTTTACGTTACTTGAAGACGGGGCTTATTTGCAAAAAGGTGAGCGTAAAGTCAATGTTGCTAACTTCCATCAAGTATGGCAACAAGTATTGGCAGATTCACGCCGTGGCATGATGATCCAACGCTATAAAGGCTTGGGCGAGATGAATGCAGAGCAGCTTTGGGAAACCACGATGGATCCTGAAAATCGTAATATGCTTCAAGTGACGATTGATGATGCAATTGAAGCAGATCGCATGTTCTCTTGTCTCATGGGTGATGATGTTGAACCACGTCGTGCATTTATTGAAGAGAATGCATTGAATGCAGATATTGATGCTTAATGCTATAAGTTAAAAAAAGCACTCTTAGGAGTGCTTTTTTTGTATCAATCTAAAATCTTAAGTCATTTTTTGGGAATTAATTTCAATAAAATGATGTGCTTGAAGTCACATATTTTATTTATTATATGAAATATAAAGATAATTAAATAAGCATTTACGAAATTAATAAATAATTAAAAATATAAAATTCAATAACTTATAATTAGATATTAAAAAATAGAGCAATAGCTCTATTTTTTTAAATAGAGAGTGATTAAAATTTTTGTCATGGAAAAGAATCCATTTAAATGCTTAAAAGGAACTAAGAATGAAAAAAACAACTCTGGCTTTATTGGCGGCTTCAACCATGGGTATGGTTTCAACTGCTCAAGCAAAGGTTGATGTGTGTGTATTTGATTTACTCGGTAAGTCTGGTGAATCGTTTCAAATGGCTCAAGAATGGGCATTGGCAGCAAAGGGCTGGGGTGCAGATATCAATCTGATTCCACGTCAAGATGAGGCTGTAGCCGATAATGATTTTAAAGCAGGTAAGTGTGATGCTGTTTTCTTAACAGCGATGCGTGCTCGTCAATATAACAAGTTTGTGGGTTCGATTGACTCTTTAGGTGGCGCACCATCAAATGCAATTGCACAACGTGCGATTACTTTTGCTTTAGACAAACGTAATGCTGCAAAGATGGTCACAAATCTCGGTGGGAAAAAATATGAAGTGGCTGGTATTGCACCACTAGGGGCAGCATATATTTTCGTGCGTGATAAAAAAATTGATTCAATCGAAAAAGCTGCAGGTAAGAAATTCGCAGTATTAAGCTATGACCCCGCACAAAAAATTATGGTGCAACGTGTCGGTGCTCAAGCAGTCGGATCTGATGTTTCAAACTTTGTTGCGAAGTTCAATAATGGTCAGGTGGATATGGTGGGTGCACCAGCATATGCCTATAAGCCTCTTGAAATTTATAAAGGTTTAGGTAGTACAGGGGCAATGTTTGATTTCCCTGTGGTACACATTACAGCAAACTTTGTGATGAAGCCTGAAAAATTCCCTGAAGGGTTTGGTCAAAAATCACGTGATTGGTTTGTTAAAAACTTGCCGAAAAGCTACGCAATGATCAAGCGTTTAGAGGGTGAAATTCCTGCTAAGTACAAAATGCAATTCTCAGCTGAAGAAAAGCTGAAATATCAAAAACTACTTCGTGATGGTCGTATGGATCTCACTAAACAAGGTATTTATGACAAAGAGATGATGTCTGTTCTTAAGAAAGCACGTTGCTCTGTCGATAAATCCAACTTCGAATGTTCTCTTGGTGGTGAATAATTCTGATTTCTAAAGAAAAAATCCTAGACCTGGTCTAGGATTTTTTTTATTCATTTTATGTCATTTTCGCCAATGCACATTTATAAGAAAAAAGTATGCTTTAATCACAATAAGTACTATTTAAATGATCTGTATCTAAAAACCATATACATACAGCATCTCAGGATCAGTATCTACACAATTGGATCGTGTAATCTCATTTTAGTTCAACACACTGACACTGAAGTTTAAGGTGTTTGATATGGGATATTCGAGACTATAAGAAAGAAGGAATAGGAAACAATAAAATGAATTTAACCAAAACATTATTGCTATCAGCAGGTTTAATGACTGCTGCAACGGCTTCACAAGCAAAGCAAGTCGTCTGCGTGTTTGATCTCGTCGGGAAAAACGGCGATGTCTATGCGTTAATGAAAGATTATCAACTTGCTGCTAAGCAGTGGGGAGCTGATATTGAGCTTAAAGTCGGACAAAATGAAGGCGTAATTGCTGAAGATTTCAAAGCAGGTAAATGTGACGGTGTAAGTATCACAGGGATGCGCGGTCGTCAGTTTAATAATTTCACTGGCTCTTTAGATGCCATTGGTGCGATTACTAATCTCAATTTAGCTGTCAAAGTTATGCAAGGTTTAGCAAGTCCAACCTTTGCAAAGCATATGAAAAATGGCAACTATGAAGTTGCAGGTGTGATTCCTGTTGGCGATGCTTATTTAATGGTGCGTGATCGTAGTATTAATACGGTTGCTAAAGCTGCGGGTAAAAAGATCGCCGTACTTGATTATGATCAGGCACAAAAAATTATGGTACAGCAAATTGGTGCGCAGGCAGTGAGTTCTGATGTCACTAATTTTGGTAGTAAATTCAATAACGGCCAAGTTGATATTATTGGTGCACCAGCAGCGGTATTCCGTCCTTTAGAACTTCATAAAGGGCTAGGAACGAAAGGTGCAATTGTGAATTATCCAATTCTTCAAGTGACCGGTAATATCATCATTCGTCATGATAAATTCCCTGAAGGTTTCGGACAGAAATCGCGTGATTGGGTGAAAACACAATTACCACGTGCGAATCAAATTTTAGGCAAAATGAAAGCGGATATTCCGGCTAAATATTGGATGAATGTTCCAGCTGGAGATAAACCTGGTTATCAAAAATTAATGCGTGAATCTCGTATTGCACTTACTAAACAAGGTGTTTACAACAAACAAATGATGAAACTACTTTGGCAGTTCCGTTGTAAGAATGAACCGACAAACTTCGAATGTAGCTTGCAGGATGAGAACTACAAATAAGTTCATAGGACGTTACATTTAAATCCGATAAATTTACTCTGAATAAACTTTAAAGTTCGAGTTATGACCATATATTGAGTATGTTATACTTGATATATGGTCTTTTAATTTCAAAGCCTATTTAATTTTTTGAGGAATCCATCATGACTGCCCAAGCACTTGAGCTGACTGACAATGCTGCGAATAAAGTTCGTCAACTTCGTGAGAGCGAAGGAAATCAAGATTTGATGTTACGTGTATATGTGACAGGTGGTGGTTGCTCTGGTTTTTCTTACGGATTCAATTTTGCTGAATCTCAAAATGAAGACGATGCTGAATTTGTGAATGGTGATGTGAAGATGCTTGTTGACTCACTGAGTTATCAATATCTCGTTGGTTCAGTTGTGGATTATGTTGAAGGTTTGGAAGGATCACGCTTTATCGTGCAAAATCCTAATGCGACAACGACATGTGGTTGTGGATCTTCATTCTCAATTTAATATGCAGCAAAAAAAGCCCGCTAAGCGGGCTTTTTTTATGATAATTTTTGCTGTTCTTTCAGAATTAAATCAGTCAGCTCATGATAATTTTGAACTGGAATCCAATGATTCGCCTCTAAATGAATTTCCGTATATGGACCTTCAACATAATTTTGATTGAACTGAACACCTTTAGCATCAATTGCAACGTCATCTTTGCCCCAAATAAATAAAGTGGGAACTTTGACTTTATTGAATAGCGTTTTATTAGAGCTAAAAGGTAAACCTCGATACCAATTGAGTGATGGGCTGAGCCGTTTTTCTATAATCATTTCTTGTTTAAAGTCATTTAATTGTTCAACTGTCATTCCAGAATTTTTTAATAAAGCCTCGCCAATTTGAGGTGTTTTATTAAAGAGCAACTCAGGTATCCATGGAAGCTGAAATAGTCCCATATAATAGGATTTAAAAAGTTGTGTACTGCTGTAAAAAGCCCGCATAAATGCTGCTTTGTGAGGGACGGAGATCGCGGTCAAATGTTTAATTTTATTAGGATAACGTAGAGCAACTTCCCAAGCAACGACTGCGCCCCAGTCGTGTCCTACGATATATGAAGGCTCTCCAATTAAGTCGAGTAAAACATTTACATCATCTGCTAAATGTTGAATGGCATAATCTGCACGTTTCTTTGGTTGAGCCCTTAAGCTATATCCACGTTGGTTTAACGCATAGGTGCGAAAACCATGTTGGTTTAGTATTTCGGCACTATGCTGCCAAATTTTTGATGTTTCAGGAAAACCATGTAATAGCACAATTGGAGTGCCATCGATTGGACCGCTGTCTATTACATCAAAAATAAGATTGCCTTTTTGAAACTCAGTGATTCGTTGTTGTTTTTCCATGATCGATATCCTCTTTCCTTTACATATCTTTATCAAATTTGGATGATAGAACTAGGGCTGAACGGGTCAGTTCTAGGTGAAAGAAGGTCGTTCATTGTCTGACAATATTATGGGTTGATTAAACGGTGTATTTGTATTGGGATTTGTTTTTGTAAGAACGTTAAGCAAAGTCTCAAAGCTAAGGTCCGATAGCTTAAGCTCGGAGTAACCAAGTGGACATCTTCAGGCATTAGAGACCATTCAGGTAAAATATGAATTAACGTTGAGTTGACTAATTGTTGGGCCACTTGGATTTCTGCAACGGCGGCAATTCCTAAATGTGCTTCTACAGCAGCAAGTGCATGTTCGGATGGTGTCACCATCAAATGGGTATAAATTTTAAATTTTTTTATCGTACCATTTTTGAAAAGTGTAATTTTGGATAGCTCGCGGTTATGCGAGATAAAATGATGATCACACAGTTGCTCAGGGTATTCGGGAATGCCACAATGCATTTGATAGGTTGGACTGGCACATAAAATTCTTCGAACTTGACCAACCTTTTGAGCATGAAGTGTAGAGTCTGCTAAATCACCAAGTCTGATGGCTAAGTCATATCCTCCAGAAATCAAATCAACTTTAGTGTCATTCAAATCAATTTCAATATCAATATGTGGATATTCAATTAAAAATTGAGAGATTAAAGGCAATACCACCAATTTTCCAAAAGTTCCCGAAGCAGCTATTCGAATTCGACCTTTGGGTTGTATTTCTAATTGTGTGAGATCATTCGTCAGAGATTCAATCTGATGAAATAGGGGGGAGATTTCTTTTAAGAAAATCTTCCCAGCATCAGTCAGTGAGCTTGAATTAGTATTTCGATTTAATAATCTAATATTTAAGGATTCTTCAAGTCTTGAAAGTCGATTGGATAACGTGGATTTAGCAATATCATAACGTCTTGCTGCCGCAGATAAACTTCCAGCATCTGCAATCAGTACGAACCAATATAGGTCATCGATTGAGTAGGGTAAGCTGTTCATAAAATCGAACACCACCTTTCATTTTTATTGTCTATTCACATCATTATAGAACCGCTAAGTTAAGTCAATCGATCAGATGTAGCAAATGATCTGATTTAGCAAATTGAGGACATAGCAATGACAATGAATTGTGATTTAGAAACTGGTACTTGTTCAGTAGCCGAATTGGAAAAAGGCCAAAATGCAGTGGTCAATGTAGCATCTGACCTCAGCCTGATTTATGTGGGTGACCCAATGTGCTCATGGTGTTGGGGAAGTTCAAATATCATTAAACAAGCGCGTGAATATGCAATTCAGCATGGTGTTGGCTTTCAAGTGATTAGCGGTGGTTTAAGACCTGGTGGAGGTGATGCTTGGACCGATACTTTCAAAAATTTTTTACGCACCGAATGGAAAAATATTCAGAGACTGACTCAACAGCCTTTCACTGAAAAATTGTTAGAAAGAGCACATTTTAACTATGATACCGAGCCTTCAGCACGTGCTATTTACGTTGCTCGACAACTTTGGCAAGACCATGATCATCACGATGAAAAACTTTTGGCATTTTTTTCAGCAATCCAATATAAATTTTATGTGGATGGTGAAGATCCGAACGAGCTTGAATATTATCGAAGTATATGTGAAACGTTTGAGCTGGATTTCGACGTATTCTCAACTTTGTTTGAATTACCTGAGACCCAAACAGCGACCTATGAAGAGTTCAAGCTTAACCGAAGTTGGGGCATAAAAGGGTTCCCAAGTTTTGTGATACGTCATGGAGACAATGTCAAAATCATAGGCTCTGGTCATGTGGCATTGGAAAAATTAACACAAGCTATTGATGACTTAATCAAAGATGCGCGTATATAAGGAAAAGTTGAATGGCAATTATTCTACAAATTGATTTTCCCTATGATGGACCTTGGGGTCATGAAATGTTTGAAAGTTTCAAAACACTCGCGGATTCAATAGCAAATGAGAAAGGCTTGATTTGGAAAATTTGGACTGAAAATGAAGTATCCAAAGAAGCAGGTGGAATTTACTTATTTGAAAGCCAAGCAGATGCAGAGGACTATCTAAATATGCATCTTCAGCGTTTAAGGGAAAATGGCTTTACTGAATGTAGACATCGAATCTTTGCTGTAAACTCGCCACTTTCAAAATTGAATTTTGCACCTGTTTAAGTTAATCGATGTATCAACTCAGGATAGTGGATACATCGATTCTTCATTTAAACCGCAGTGATCGTTCCTAAAACTCGATCTCCTTGAGCTCCTGTCACTTCAGGTAAATTACCAGCAAGCTGGTTTACAAATCGCATAGCCAACCACGCAAAAGCAGTCGCCTCCACCCAAGTCGGTGCTAATCCCAAATCTGCTGTGGTTTGAACACTCCACTCATGTTTACGTAAACGCCAACGTAATTGTTCTAATAATTGTGAGTTATACGCACCACCCCCACAGACATAAACTTCACCTGTGTCCATAGGGGAGCGATAAATGGCTTTCTTAATGGCACGTGTCGTGAGTTTCATCAGCGTTGCTTGAATATTTTCAGGCGTATCTTCAAGTTCATCGTATTCAACATCGCTACGCCAATCGGCAATTTGTTCATCCAACCATTCCAAATTAAAGTCTTCACGACCAGTACTTTTTGGCGGTTCTTTGGAGAAAAAGTCATGTGATTGCAAACGATCAAGCAAAGCGCGAATAGGCGTACCATAAGCAGCCCAATTGCCATTTTCATCATAAGGCTGACCTGTGTAACGTTCACACCAAGCATCCATCAAAATATTGGCTGGTCCAGTATCGAAGCCATATACGCCTTTAGGATTACCCGCAGGTAACATACTGACATTGGCAATTCCACCGAGATTTAAGATCACACGGTGTATCGTCGGATGCTGAAATAAGGCTTGATGGAATGCTGGCACTAGAGGAGCACCTTGACCACCAGCAGCCATATCACGGCGTCTAAAATCTGATACCACAGGAATTTGAGTGATTTCAGTAATAATGTTGGGATCACCAATTTGAAGGGTAAATCCATGTTCGGGACGATGACGAATCGTTTGACCATGAGATCCAATGGCTTTTATTTGAGTTCTATCGAGATTATTTTCTTGTATAAGTTGGTTGATTCCATGACCGATCATCTGTGCTAAAGCGACATCAGCTTTACCCATGCGGTCAATTTCATTATCGTCTGGCAAAGTAAGTGCCATCAGTTCATCACGTAAATCTGGATCAAAGGCTAATGTCAGCGTTGCATGGATCTGTAATGGATCAAAAGAAGCGGCTACAAAATCGACGCCGTCCATACTCGTGCCAGTCATTACACCAATGTAGATTGTGGTCATGATTATTCTTAAGCCTGCATTGTGCTGAAAAAGTGTTAGTATATCGCACAAATTGAACAACAGATGTATTTGGGTTTTGTGATGTCAAATTTCCTGCCTGCTGAAGAACAACTTGCCCTCATTCAACGAGGCACACATGAAATTATTTCAGAAGAAGATCTTCTGAAGAAATTAAAATTGAATCGTCCTTTGAAAATTAAGGCGGGTTTTGATCCTACAGCACCAGACTTACACTTAGGTCATACGGTATTAATTAACAAGCTTAAAGTGTTTCAAGACTTAGGTCATGAAGTATTCTTCTTGATTGGTGATTACACTGCGATGATTGGTGACCCAACAGGTAAAAGTGCAACTCGTCCACCATTGTCACGTGAGCAAGTCTTAGAAAACGCGAAAACCTATCAGGAACAAGTGTTCAAAATTCTTGATCCAAATAAAACTAAGGTGGTGTTTAACTCAGAATGGTTTGCTCAAAAAACTGCTGCTGACCTGATTCAATTGGCTTCACAGCAAACGGTTGCACGTATGCTTGAACGTGATGACTTTACTAAACGCTATAACAACCAACAGCCGATTGCGATTCACGAGTTTTTATATCCATTGGTGCAAGGCTATGACTCTATCGCGCTCGAGGCAGATGTTGAGTTAGGTGGTACGGATCAGACCTTTAACTTGCTGATGGGGCGTACTTTACAAGGTCGTTATAATCAAGAGCCACAAGTGTGTATCACTGTACCAATTCTTGAAGGTTTAGATGGCGTCAACAAAATGTCTAAATCTTTAGGTAACTACATTGGTGTATTCGATGCACCTGGTGCGATGTACCAAAAAGTACTTTCGATGCCAGACAGCTTAATTGAGCGATATTTCGAACTGCTGAGCTTCAAGTCAATGGAAGAGATCGAAGGCTTATTGAAAGAAATGGCTGAAGGTCGTAACCCTCAAGAAATTAAACGTATCTTAGCGCTCGAGTTAGTGGAACGTTTCCATGGAAGCGAAGCTGCTGCGAATGCACATAAAGGTGCAGGGAATATCATCACAGAAGGTGAGCTTCCTGAAGGAACGCCAGAAGTGACGATTTCACGTGGTGAATTCGGTGGTGAAATGTTTATTGCTTCTATTGTTCGTGCAGCGGGCTTAACCAAAAATGCAGCGCAAGCCAAAGATGCTGTTTCACGTGGAGCCGTAAAAGTTGATTGGGAGGTGGTGGATGCATCATTCTCAATTAACGAAAACAAAACAGTGATTGTTCAAGCAGGTAAAAAGGCCATTGCTAAAGTAACTTTTACTGACTAAATCGTTAAGTTTTGAATGATTCAAAAGCCATCCTGAGTGATGGCTTGTTTATGTCAAGAATGAAATGAAGATGAAAGATGGATTAATTTTTGGTTGTTCTGGTTGAAATCCATTAAAATGCGCCATCCAATACTTATTTGTTTGAATATCTATGATTCAGTTAGACCAACTTACCATTCGCCGCGGCGGTCGCATTTTATTTGAAAAAGCGTCTATGCAACTTCACCCTGGATGGAAGATTGGTTTAACAGGTGTCAATGGTGCAGGAAAATCGACGTTGTTTTCAGCATTACTTGGAGGCATGGAATCAGATGGTGGCTCATTAACACGACCATCGGTTTGGACAGTGGCGCATATGGCGCAAGAGATTAAAGCGCTGGATATGAAAGCGATTGATTTCGTTCTATCCGGTGATGAAGAGTATTGGGATATCCAACACAAACTTGAGCATCCTGAGGGATTATCTGATCAAGATTTGGCAAATCTATATGGTCGTTTTGATGAAATTAGTGGCTACTCAGCGCCGTCTAAAGCATCACAACTGATGGCTGGGCTAGGCTTCTTTGAACATCAGTCAGAACTTAGTGTAAAAAGTTTCTCTGGTGGATGGCGTATGCGTTTAAATCTTGCACGTACTTTGATGAGTCGTTCAGATTTACTCTTACTTGATGAACCGACGAACCATTTAGATTTAGACGCTATTTTATGGTTAGAAGATTGGTTAAAAGCATATGAAGGCACATTGGTACTGATTTCGCATGACCGTGATTTCTTGGATGCCATTACCGACCATATTTTGCATATCGAAAACCAAGAATTAACGCTTTATACCGGCAACTATTCAACATTTGAACGTACCCGAAGTGAACGTTTAGCTCAGCAACAACAAGCCTATGAGAAACAGCTCGAGCTACGTGCACATCTGCAAAAATATATTGATCGTTTTAAAGCTAAGGCAACCAAAGCGAAACAGGCACAAAGTCGTATTAAACAGCTTGAACGAATGCAAGAGCTTTCTGCTGCGCATGTCGATACGCCTTTTACCTTTAGCTTCCGTGAGCCAACCAAAATGAGTTCTCCGTTGTTACAACTGGATAGTGCTGATATTGGTTATGGTGACAAACTGATTGTGACCAATGTGAAACTACAAATCACGCCAACCAGCCGTATCGGTCTGCTGGGTATGAATGGTGCAGGTAAGTCCACATTAATTAAATCTTTGGTGGGTGATTTACCTTTAATCCAAGGTCAACGTAAAGCATCCGAATTACTTAATATTGGTTATTTCGCCCAACATCAAATGGATGCATTAGATGGTAATGCGAGTCCAATGTTGCAGTTATCTCGTATCGCAGATAAGAAGATCAGTGAAGCGACTTTACGCGCATTCTTAGGAAGTTTTGGCTTCTCTGGTGAGCGTATGGATACACAGTGTGAAAGCTTTTCTGGGGGGGAGCGTGCACGTTTAGCATTGGCTTTGATTGTCTGGCAGCGTCCAAATGTTTTAATTCTAGATGAACCGACCAACCATTTAGACTTGGATATGCGTCATGCATTAACTATGGCACTACAAGACTTTGAAGGGGCAGTGGTGTTGGTCTCACATGAACGCCAATTAATTGCAAGTGTCTGTGATGAATTACTCCTAGTGCATAACGGTAAATGTCGTGAGTTTGAAGGTGATCTGGTCGCTTATGCAGACTGGTTACGTCAAGCACGTGCAGAGTTGATGAAGCAAGGGCAGCAAGCACCTGAGCCAGTAAAATCTCAAGTGATCGATAAGCCTGTAGTTTCTAAAGTAGATAAAGAAGCACAGCGTAAAGAAGCTGCGCGTCGCCGTGAAATGAGCCGCCCAATTCGTAAAAATATCGAAAAATTGGAAGCTGAGATTGCAAAGATTCAACCACGTTTAGTTCAAATTGAGGATGCTTTAGGGGAGGCATCACTTTATGATGCGTCTCGGAAAGATGATCTTTTAAAATTGATGAATGAACAAACTGAGCTTAAAGGAAAATTAGCACAAGCAGAAGAAAAAATGCTTGAACTGATGATGGAACTTGAAGAGTTAGAAAGTTCGTTTGATGAGTAATTTGTGATAAAAAGCCCAATGTAGATTGGGCTTTTTTATTAAAATAGGCGTTATTTTGGTCATCGTCATAAAAACTGTCATTTTAATTTTTTTATTTTATTTGTGTTTTTAATTCAACTTGACCTCAAGCTAACTTGAGTTTTGATCATAAGAAATCTAATAACAAAATTGGAAAAACGACAGTGCCATCATCAATCAATAAAACTTTTTTAATTCATGGCATCAGTTATGGTCTAGGAAAAGCGTTAGCTACTTTAGTTCCAAATGATGATGATTTAATCTATGGAATATCACGCTCAACCCCACAACTACCACGCCAGATTGAGTGGATTCAAACTGATTTAGCTTATCCTGTCCAAGCATGCAAGAAAATTAAAGACGTAATTGGAGATAAAGCATTAGATGTATTTATTTATAATGTAGGTGTTTGGGAGCAAGATGCTTTTACGCATGACTATGATTTTTCATCAATCTCAGCATTAGAAATTCAAACGATCATCAATACAAATATCACCAGTTGTATTTTATCTATACAATCCATTTTGGAAAATTTAAAGAAATCAGATCATGCCAAAGTGATCCTCATTGGTTCAACATGGGGTTTAGACAATCACAATGGAAAAGAAATAGTATTTTCAGCTACCAAATTTGCAATACGTGGAATTTCCCATGCCTTAAGAGAGTTGATACGAAAGGATCGAATAGGCGTTACGGTGTTAAATCTTGGATATTTAGCACCTGATTTTGATCTAGATACAACAATAGAATCTGTCCTAGAAGAAACAGACGAATCTTTAATTCCTGTGTCTGATGTAGTTGCTGCCGTTCATTTTGTGCTTAATACGTCTAGAGCATCTTGTGTGAAAGAAATTATGATGCCTGCAATGCAAGATACAAATATCTGATAATCATTTAAAAATTCAAAGATGTAAATAAAAAAACCGCGCTTTCGCGCGGTCTTTTATTTAAAGAGACAAATTATTTTTTGTCATCTTTTACTTCAGTGAACTCAGCATCTACAACGCCGTCGTCCGCTTTTTGTTGTTGACCAGCAGCATCACCTTGGAATGCATTTGGATCAAAACCTTGCGCACCACCTTGAGCACCCTGCGCAGCTTCATAAGCACGTTGAGTGATCGGCATGATGATGTTTTGAAGTGCTTCAGTTTTCGCTTTGATCGCATCAACATCATTTTCTTTTGTTGCAGCTTCAAGTTCTGAAATAGCAGTTTCAACCGCAGTTTTTTCATCAGCAGTTACTTGTTCGCCAAGGTCTTTTACTGCTTTTTGAGCAGAAGAAACTAATGCATCAGCTTCGTTACGCGCTTTTGCTAATTCTTCAAACTTACGGTCTTCTTCCGCATTCGCTTCAGCATCTTTGATCATCGCTTCAATTTCAGCATCGCTCAAACCTGAGTTTGCTTTAATTTGAATTGATTGCTCTTTACCCGTGCTCTTGTCTTTCGCAGATACTTTCAAGATACCATCAGCGTTGATGTCGAACGATACTTCAATTTGCGGCACACCACGTGGAGCAGGTGGGATATCGCCCAATTGGAAGTTACCCAACAATTTGTTTTGTTGAGCCATTTTACGTTCACCTTGGTAAACCGAAATGTCTACTGCAGGCTGGTTATCAGCAGCTGTAGAGAACACTTGTGATTTTTTCGCAGGGATTGTTGTGTTTTTCTCGATGATTGGAGTTAACACGCCACCCATTGTTTCAATACCAAGTGTCAACGGTGTTACGTCAAGTAATAGAACGTCGTTCTTATCACCTGAAAGTACAGCACCTTGGATCGCAGCACCCATTGCCACAGCTTCGTCAGGGTTCACGTCTTTACGTGGCTCTTTACCGAAGAACTCTTGTACTTTTTGTTGTACAAGTGGCATACGAGACTGACCACCAACCAAGATCACGTCAGAGATATCAGAAGTTGATAAACCAGCATCTTTAAGTGCAATCTTACATGGCTCGATTGTACGAGCAACTAAGTCAGCAACAAGACCTTCTAATTTCGCACGTGTTACGTTGATCACTAAGTGTTTAGGACCAGTCGCATCAGCAGTGATATATGGAAGGTTGATTTCAGTTGCATTCGAAGAAGAAAGTTCAATCTTCGCTTTCTCAGCAGCTTCTTTCAAACGTTGAAGTGCAAGAGGATCGTTCTTCAAGTTTACGTTTTGTTCTTTCTTGAACTCTTCAACCAAGAAGTCGATTAACGCGTTATCAAAGTCTTCACCACCAAGGAATGTGTCACCATTAGTAGACAACACTTCGATTTGTTGGTCGCCATCAAGGTCAGCGATTTCAATGATTGATACGTCGAAAGTACCACCACCTAAGTCGTAAACCGCGATTTTACGGTCGCCTTCTTTCTTGTCCATACCGAACGCAAGCGCTGCAGCTGTTGGTTCGTTGATGATACGTTTAACATCTAAACCAGCAATTTTACCAGCATCTTTCGTTGCTTGACGTTGAGCATCGTTGAAGTATGCAGGAACAGTAACTACCGCTTCAGTAACTGTTTCACCTAAGTAATCTTCCGCAGTTTTCTTCATTTTCTTAAGAACTTCTGCAGAGATTTGTTGTGGTGCTAGTTTCTTGTCGTTTACATCAACCCAAGCATCGCCATTGTCAGCTTTGATGATTTTGTAAGGTACAAGACCAATATCTTTTTGAACTGCTTGATCTTCGTAACGACGACCGATCAAACGTTTGATCGCAAATAATGTATTTTTCGGGTTTGTTACCGCTTGACGTTTAGCTGATTGACCAACAAGGATCTCGCCATCTTTATACGCAATAATAGACGGAGTTGTACGAGCGCCTTCAGCGTTGTCGATTACTTTAACTTTATCGCCTTCAAGTACTGCAACACATGAGTTTGTAGTACCTAAGTCAATACCAATAATTTTAGCCATTGATGTGTTCCTCGAAAATTTTGTTGTGATCTTTCACTTGTTATCCGATATGAGAGCCATTCATTATTTTTCAAGTTAAAAACTTAAAAAATTTTTACAAACTCCCGTATTTCTTGACTTATTGGCCTACCATGACCATTGCAGGACGAAGTAAACGGCCAGAAAGGGTGTAACCTTTTTGAAGTACCGTACCAATCTCACCCGCTTTTGCATCTGGGGCAATACCAACTGCTTGATGCAAATCAGCATTAAAACCATTTTCAGTGTCAACTGCCACAACACCAAATTTTTCTAATGTTGCTAATAATGACTTCAGTGTGAGTTCTACACCTTCTGATAAAGGAGTTTTTTTATCACCTGCAGCAGCAATTGCACGTTCAAGGTTGTCAACTGAATCCAATAATTCTTTTGCAAATTTCTCTAAAGCAAATTTTTTCGCAGTATCCGCCTCACGCTCTAAACGTTCTTTAGTTTTTTCTGCTTCATACTTCGCATTTGCAGCAACTGCTTTTTCATATTTTAAGTTTTCAGTCAGCGTTGCGATTTGCGCTTGAAGGTCTTCTACAGAAACTTCGACTTCAGCTTGTTGATTTTCAACTTGCTGTTCAGTTTGTTCCGTTTGAACGTCCTGAGTTTGTTCGTTTTGCTCATTTGCCATGGAAGATCTCCGCTTAAATGGGTTTTTAAACATGTACAGTCCTTTGGCATCAGTGTTAACTGCGTTAATCTGAACTGCCATGCGTGTGTAATTCATCAATACTAAGGTAATGTGGGCGACTATAAATAATTCAAGCTTAAACGATGTTTATTTCTACTAAATTCATCTTTACAACAAGGAATGAAAATTTTTCGATTCATTTAGAGAAATCTAAAGTCTAGAATAAGACGAGGAGATGAACTGGAGAAAGATTATAAAAATATGATTTAGTGTATATTTTATATATAAAAAATATAGATTCAGATAAAACAAGTCTTTCCTTTTAAAGAATCAAATCTGTATTATCTTTAACCAGATACTAACGCTGTAGTTTCTATTTATTTTGTTTTTGCTTTTTAATAGCTCATCCAACCTCCTTGGATGAGTTTTTTTTTGCTTGTCGAGATCTGAGTAACAATGTTAAGCAACCGATATACCGTGTAGCCACACTGTGATTCAGTCACCTTCAAAAAGGGTTTATATCGCACCACATATTCACTAAAAAATAAATTAAATAAATGGCTTAGGAGATATATTCAACTATAAAAGTTGAATTGCATTTTCTTTACACTTTTTTCATAAGTTCAACCTGAAGTCATCGAAACTTGAACCAAGAACTGACGCATGAAATAAAAAAGTCAGGAATGATAAGCCTTCAAAGTTAACTCTGACTTTGAATGTTTCAAGTAAGGAATTAAACAATGAAAAAATTAGGTCTCATTTCCCTGGCATTTGCAGCTATTGGTTTTACTACTGTAGGTTGTACTTCAAACCAATCTGCTGAAACTGCTCAAGCGACTCAACCGACCACACAAACAGATGCTTCAATAGCGCAAGCGGCAACTACTGAAATGGATACCCAAAATGGTGTGGCTGTACAAGCTGACCCAAGTGTAGAGTCTGCTGAACCGGTTCAAGCTGTCCCAGCTGAAGGTGCAGAAGCCCCTCAAGTTGTTGAGTAAAATGCAATGAAATTTAATTCATTTAAACTGCTTATAATGGGTTAAATTTTATGAAAATGCAGAGAATAGAGAGTAAATAGGATGCCTTTACTGTCTATTTTTAGAGTCATAGCACTTAAAAAAACCTAACATTCAAATGTGAATGTTAGGTTTGTGAGGTAACTTTAAATCAATTGTGTTGAGTCCAAGAAAGCTTAACGATCTCGGCGATCATGTTGACGTTCTTGTTCTCGCTTCTTGCGATCCTGTTCTAAGCGCTTACGTTGTTCTTCAATCGCTTTTTTACGATTATCTTGATTCCAACGATTACGTTCAGCTTGACGTTGTTTTAAAATTTCCTTTTGACGTTGTTCAATCTGTTTACGACGATCATGCTCAGCACGTTCTTTATTACGTCGATCTGCTAATTCACGTTGTTGGCGTTGACGTTCATATTCACGTTTGCGCTTTTCTTGTTCAAGGCGCTGTTGATGTAAACGTTGTGCGCGTTCTCTCTCCCAACGTTGACGGTCATAGTTGCGATCATAATCACGATCATAACGATGGTCATAATTACCATTATAATAAGGGCCATCGTCAGGGAAGGCCACACAACCGACTGCAAGAACTGCTGTGGCCAATGACATTATCATTACTTTTATTGCCATAGCTTTCACCTTTATATGTTGAATCAGGACAACCAAAAAATTCCTGATGTTGGATTAAATAGTCAATGACAAGACTGCTATAGTCAGATTAGCGTAAATGGAATTGAAGTTTGTATATTGATCAGTAGACTTAGTTAACAAAATAGTCATGAAATGGCTGATCGTGTAGAAATTATGAAGAATACGGATTTTTAAAAGGATCGGAATCGTGAATCAAAAAATACAACAATTACTTGAAAATGGTCAGGGTTCTGCAGGACGTGCATTAGATCGACTCCCAAAGATCGTTCAAGAATCTCTAGTGAAGTTACTTGGCTATCCCTATGACTATCCTCAACTCGATAGTTTTACAAAATGCTTGATGGCTGCACAGTTGAAACAAGGAAAATCAGGCTTTATTGGCGCTGATATTGATAAATCAAGAAAAGAATTTGAAAATCAAATCCAATCCATCACACATAAATCATCTCATGTTCAATATGTAGAAGATATTCGTCTTCCTTTACAAAGTGGTACTGTATTTGCCAGACATTATCATCCTGCTCCGAATAAAAAACTACCAATGATTGTATTTTATCATGGTGGTGGGTTTGTTGTCGGAAGTGTGAATACACATGATGAAGCGTGCCGAATCATTGCGAATTATGCAAAAGCACAAGTAATCAGTATTGATTATCCTTTAGCACCAGAAGTTTCTCCACAATCATTGATTCAATCATGTGAAGATGCATTGGCATGGGTATATCAAAATCGCCGTCACTTTAAAATCTTAAAAAACCGTATTGCTGTAGCAGGAGATAGTGCTGGCGGTAATATTAGTGCTGTCGTTGCTCAACGTGCATTAAATGCAAGTTATGCGCCTCAAGCTCAATTTTTAATATATCCTGCGGTAGATTTCAAAAGTCGTCATCCATCATTCTTTGCGTATAAAGATGGTTTAGTATTAACCAACAGCGATATTGACTATGTGACAGAATACTACGCGACAAGACATAAAGTTGCTTTGGATAATCCACTAATCTCCCCAACATACGGTAATCTAAAAAAATTGGCACCAGCCTATGTTGTTACAGCGGGACATGATGTATTGCATGATGAAGGCAAAATTTACGCCCACAAATTACGTCAAAATGGCACTAAAGTGTTGTATCAAGATTTTGAAGACCAAACACACGGATTTATTAATCTAACGCTAGTCTCAGGGCGTTCTAAAAAATTGTTGATTGAAATGAGTAAAGAGTTTAGAAGATTTTGGGATAAAAATAGTTAATAGATGCTTACTTTCAAATCCTGAGATTCAAACGAAACTCAGGATTTTTTCTTTATATACAGTAATCGAATAAAAATACTTTGATGCTTAACAAAAAATTGAATCTTTTCTGGCGATTGATTCGTGAATAATAGATAAGATAAAACATCAATAAGAGGATAGCGTATGTTAAAAAAAATGATGTTAGGTGCTTCTGTTGCGGCAATGAGTACTTTATCTTTGGCAGCAAATACGCATATGCAAATCAAAACATCAGCAGGAGATATCGAAATCGAGTTGTTTAATGATAAAGCTCCGATTTCAGTAAAGAACTTTGAAACTTATGCGAAAGCTAATTTTTATAACGGCACAATCTTCCATCGGGTTATTCCAGGGTTCATGATCCAAGGTGGAGGATTAGATGTATCGATGAAAGAAAAAGCGAATCGACCTCCAATCAAGAACGAGTCTTATAATGGCTTAAAGAATAACCGTGGCACTTTAGCCATGGCACGTACAAACCAGCCTGATTCAGCAACAAGCCAATTTTTTATCAATATTGCGGATAATGATTTTCTAAATAAAGCGCCAATGAATCCTGGTTATGCTGTGTTTGGTCAGGTAACTAAAGGAATGGATGTTGTCGATAAAATTGCAAAAGTGCCTACTGGTAGATTTGGTATGCATCAAGATGTGCCAAAAAATCCTATTAAAATTTTAAGTGTGAATATAAAACCTTCAAAAGCGAAATAGTGATTAAAAAAAGAAGCAGAAATATTAAATTAATATTTTTGCTTCAATATTATAGGGTTAAGTGTAAATGTGATTATTAATGAATCATAATGGTGCATAAAAATAGAACACTCAATAAAACATGGGGTTAAAAGCACTTGCAATGATTTCGAAATGCTCTAGAATGCACCCCATACCGACGAGATACACGGAAACGAACGAAGCAGGTTGCTGAGTTGTTAAGTGTTTCGAGTCCAGCTTCTGGCATTGACGAGATGTTAGAAAGATCATTAAGAGATTATGAAGAACAACTTGTGTGGATTTTTACTGGTTGATTGATCGATATATATTATCA
>NZ_JBWYIR010000017.1:0-18797 GCF_056779855.1 Acinetobacter sp. ANC_7654
TCAGTGCCCCATCGCTTTGTCCTTGTGAGGCTTCGGTGATGATGCCAGTGGTTCTAAACAGGGTTCCTTGATCAGTGACTTGATCGACGGCGACTTGTGTGCCGATGAATTGTTTGAGTGGAATTAAGGCATTGGTCGAGAGACAGACGAGTTCTGCTTGCACGCCTTCGTTAAGGGCATGGCTGCCATCGATACGTTGTAGGAAGACTTGGCTATTCAGCTGTGAATGACTGAATTGGATGTGGAGGGCTCTGTTTTGGGCGGTTAGGCCGAGCTGTTCCAATGCCGAAAAGATGTTGGCAAGCATGGTTATTATCTGTCTTTTATAATTTAATAAAGCTAAAGAATTTCTTAATATTTAATCAAAAAAAATACGATTTACCTAGTCTTGGTTACATAAATGAACTTTAAAAAATGTAAAAAAATCGGCAATAAAATTGCCGATTTTTATTTCTTCTTACGATGAGATTTATTCTGTTAGCATTAAATCTGCACTCATACCAACCGTATTGTAACCAGCATCTACATATAAAATTTCGCCAGTAATACCATTTGCCCATGGTGAACACAAGAACAATGCCGCATTACCTACATCTTCAATCGTGACATTACGCTTTAAAGGTGCAACCTTTTCATTCAGATCAAGCATCTTACGGAAAGACTTGATACCTGAAGCCGCAAGCGTACGAATTGGACCAGCTGAAATCGCATTTACACGAATTCCTTCAGCACCCAAACTTGAAGCCAAGTAACGAACGCCAGCCTCTAAAGATGCTTTCGCCAATCCCATAACATTATAGTTTGGCATCACACGCTCTGAACCTTGGTAAGTGAGTGTGAGCAAACAGCCCTGACGAGCAGTTAAAAGTGGTTTTGCCGCACGAGCCATGGCAATAAAGCTATAGGCACTGATGTCATGCGCGATTTTAAAACCTTCACGATCAGTAACTTCAGTAAAATCACCATCTAAAGTATGTGCTGGTGCAAAACCAATTGAATGCACTACGCCATCCAAACCATCCCAATGTTTTGCTAATTCAGCAAATGCCTGTTCGATTTCAGCATCAACAGCAACATCACATGGAAAAACTAGTTTTGAACCAAACTGTTCAGCAAAGTCATCAACACGCTTCTTCATTTTTTCATTAGGATAGGTAAATGCCAATTCTGCACCTTCACGGTGTAAAGCTTCTGCAACACCGAATGCAATCGACAATTTACTCGCAACACCCGCGATTAAAAAACGTTTACCTGCTAATAGTCCTTGTGCCATGTGACTCTCACTTAAATTAATTTTCATGCATGATGCCAAGTCTAGAGCATTTACGAAATTGCATAATGCATCTTTTTTCAAAAAATTGTTAAACCGAATTAGACGCTAAAAAAAGATCAGACATCAGTCTGATCTTTTTACACGCCTTAGCTGAACGACATTAGTCATTACTAGACAGTAGACCAATTAAACGCAAGAAAGAGAAATACATCCAAACTAAAGTGGCTAACAAGGCAATACCGCATAGCCACTCCATCGCTTTAGGCGCGTATTGAGCTGCGGCATTTTCAATCAAGTCGAAATCTAAAATTAGATTTAATGATGCAATAATGGCCACAAAAGCTGCAAATCCTAAACCTAGCCAATTATTATCAAATATATATGGAATGCTCGAACCAAAAGCTAGACTCATAATAAATTGGAGAACAAATACAATCGCAATCGCAATGGTGGCTGACAACACAACCGCTTTAAATTTCTCAGTCGCACGAATAATTTGAAAACGATAAAGCGTGAACATCACCAAAGTCGTGACAAATGTTGCGAGCAAAGCCTTTAAAGGAACACCAGGATATTTCAGTTGAAATATGACTGAAATCCCCCCTAAAAATGCACCTTGAAATAAAGCATATGGAATAGCCAAAGTTCGAGCAGTATTCGGCTTAAAAGTAGTAATGAGTGCCAGAATGAATCCACCAATCGCCCCCACCATCGCACTGGCATAAGCGAGTGAGACATTTAAAGTCATAAAGCTATAAATAAACAGCGCGATACCCACCGCTGCAGAAATCACAGTTAATACAACTGATTTCTGAATCGCGCCTTGAATGGTCATGGGTTGTTGATAATTGGATACAGTCTCTACACGGGTTAAAATCGGATTACTACTTTGCATAACTTAGTCTCTGTTATCATTCTTAAATTTTCACTATTCTGGGATCTATCAGCATAAAAGTCAGTTTATTTTTTGCTATCAACTTTTAAACATTTTAATTAATACTTTGTTCTTTAGATCATTTATAAAATCTATAAAAAAGAGGCCTTAGCCCCTTTTCTAAAATTTCAACAGAACGTTTTAATTATTTGAGATGAAAAAATATTGACGGTAATACTTCAATTCAGCAATTGAGTCACGAATATCATCCATCGCAAGATGAGAAGCATTTTTCTTTAAACCACTCATAATTTCTGGGCGCCAGCGTTTTGCTAACTCTTTAACAGAAGACACATCCAAATTACGGTAATGGAAGAACTGCTCAAGCTCTGGCATTAAACGATGTAAGAAACGGCGATCTTGGCAAATTGAGTTTCCACACATTGGAGATGATTTTGGATTGACCCATTTTTTTAAGAATTCAAGTGTTTGTTGCTCAGCATCTTGCGCAGTTAACTTACTACGGCGTACGCGTTCAATAAGTCCAGATTGCCCGTGCTGACGTGTATTCCATTCATCCATCGCATTTAAAATAATATCTGACTGATGTACAGCTAACACTGGGCCTTCAGCAAGAATATTTAAATGATCATCCGTAATAATCGTTGCAATTTCAATAATCTGATCATTGTCTGTATCTAACCCTGTCATTTCAAGGTCGATCCAAATTAAGCGGGTATCAGGGGTGCTGCTCATAAAGTGCAATCTTATTGGGCTAAATTAAAGATGGATAGTAGCAAATTATTCCGATCTTGGCTGTAAATCCATGGCTCATCATGCTATTTTTGCCATCTAAATTTCAAGGTTTTTTAGGTTGTGAATGGCTTTAATTCGTAAGCGTCGTTTGACAGAGCAACAACAACGTCGTATTCAGAAACAACATCAAACACGTCAAGAAGAACTCGACACGTCTCACGACTTAGAAGGCTTAGTCGTCCAACACTATGGTCGACAACTCGAAGTACAAGCCCTCTCCTTGCCTGATCAACATCCAATAAAACCAGATACCAAAGAAGGTGAGCCAGAACCTTTTTGGAAACCTATTGAGCTGAATAGCGTTTGGCGTTGTCATACCCGTACCAATTTAGAATTATTGGTTACAGGTGATCGCGTAAAATGGCAAGCAGATCCAAATACTGGCTTAGGTATTATCACAGCGATTCAACCGCGACAATCCTTGTTGACTCGCCCAGATCGTTATCACAAAGTAAAACCTGTAGCTGCAAATATCAGCCTGATCGTCATTGTGATTGCACCGTTACCAGAACCTGCACCAACCCTAATTGATCGTTATTTGGTTGCATGTGAAGATGCCAATATTCCTGCTTTATTAGTATTAAACAAATGTGATTTACTGAAAGAAAATGATCCAATTTTGCTGTTAGCAGAAGAATATCGTCAACTTGGTTATGATTTCATCCTGACCCAATCCAATGGTAATTTAGATGAGTTGATTCAACGTATTGACAACCAAACTGTTGCATTTGTAGGTCAATCAGGTGTTGGGAAAAGTACACTTATTAATGCCATCATTCCTGATGCTGATCAAAAAACCAATGTCATTTCAGAAAACTCCGCACTCGGTCAACATACCACGACCTCAACACGTTTAATTCGTTTTGGTGAAAATGGTGCTTTAATCGATTCCCCAGGTATTCGTGAATTTGGCTTATGGCATCTAGATCATGAGAAAATCGATGGTGGCTTTCCTGAAATTTCTGCACTCTTAGGACATTGTCAGTATCGCAATTGCACCCATACGCACGAAAAGCAATGTGCGCTTAAAGAAGGTGTCAAAAATGGTGATATTTTACAAAGACGTTTAGAAAGTTATTTACGTCTAATTGATGAGATTACTGAGGCGCAACAAAAAAATTAGTTTTCTTTAAGTGCACCCTTGAAGCGGTGATTTTGATCACCATATATATACGTTATACTCAACGCAGTTTTTAATTAGTCATTAGGTGATTTGTGGAACGTTGGTTCGAATTTATGGGGAATCACCCCTTTTTATTTGCAATTTTAGGGGCCCTTATTGTTTTGTTTTTCGTTTTTGAAGGACAACGTAGTGGTCGTAAAATTTCTCCACAATCGCTCGGAATTTTAGTGAAAGCTAAAAATGCGATGCTGATTGATTTGCGCGATGCTAAAGATTTCCGTGAAGGTCATATTAGCGGTAGTCGTAATATTCCATATAGTCAAATTGCTGCAAATGTTGAAGAATTAAAAGCTGCGGACCGTCCATTGGTATTCATTTGTAATTTAGGCCAAGTTGCAGGCTCTGCTCTACAACAAGTCGGTCATACAGATAGTTATCGTTTAGACGGTGGCATCAGTAACTGGAAAGCTCAAGGCTTACCTTTAGTAAAAAGCAAAAAAGCTTAAGGAGTTTGTAAAATGACAGCTCAAGTGACTGTATATTCAACAACGATGTGTCCTTATTGCGTACGTGCAAAGCAACTCCTTGAACGTAAAGGCATTGAGTACAAAGAAATTAATTTATCAAAAGAAGCACCTGAGGTTCGTGTTGAGTTAATGCAAAAAACCAACCACCGCACAGTGCCACAAATTTTCATTAAAGATCAATTCATCGGTGGTTTCGACCAACTTTATGCTTTAGAGCGTGAAGGTAAACTAGACGAATTATTGGCATAATCACTAAATCTAAGGAATTAAGAATGAGTGAAGAACAACAAGTTCAACCACAATTAGCATTAGAACGTATTTATACAAAAGACATTTCTTTTGAAGTTCCTGGTGCTGCGGTTTTTACAAAAGAATGGCAACCTGAGTTAAACATCAATCTTTCTTCATCAGCTGAAAAAGTAGATCCAACTCATTTTGAAGTTTCTTTAAAAGTGGTTGTACAAGCTGCGAATGCAGGTGAAACTGCATTTATCGTAGACGTAACACAATCAGGTATTTTCTTGATTGATGGCGTTGAAGATGAACGTCTTCCGTACATTCTTGGTGCTTATTGCCCTAATATTTTGTTCCCATTCCTTCGTGAAGCGGTGAACGATCTTGTAACTAAAGGTAGCTTCCCTCAATTACTTCTTACACCGATTAACTTTGATGCTGAGTTTGAGGCGAACATGCAACGCGCTCAAGCTGCAGCTGCTGAAGGTCAAGCTTAATCGTCTGATTAAGTTTACCCTTATAAAAAAGACCGCATTTGCGGTCTTTTTTATATCCTACATTTAAACAGGTCGTTTTTCTTGATGTAATGCATCATGGATAGCTTCAACCAATTGTTGTGCAATTTCTTGCTTTGAAGCTTTTTCAAGATCACGTTTTTCCATTTCATATTGTTCAGCAAAAAACACAGTCATCGCATTTTCATCTGAAGCAAAACCAATATCCGCTCTTGAAACATCATTGCATGCGATCATATCTAGTTTCTTAGCCACCAATTTACCTGCGGCATATTCTTCAACATTACGCGTTTCAGCTGCAAAACCGACCATAAATGGACGTTTGTCTTGCAAAGCTATCGTCGCCACGATATCAGGATTTTTAACAAGAGAGACAGCTAACTCATCACCAGCTTTTTTGATTTTATGTTCCGCAACTTCTGCAACACGATAATCCGCTACGGCAGCTGTCGCAATAAATACATCACATCCTGTTTCCAACTGATTCATGCTTAAATCAAGCATCTGCCTCGCTGAAGATATATTTAAACGCTTCACCCCATTCGGTGTATCTAAACTGACAGGACCCGCGATCAGTGTCACCTCAGCACCTGCTGAATAACATGCAGCAGCAATAGCAAACCCCATTTTTCCAGTGCTGTGATTTGAAATATAGCGCACTGGATCAATTGCCTCTCGAGTGGGACCTGCTGTAATCGTCACTTTTTTACCCGCCAGCAAGCCAAATTTTTCTGCAATTGCACGCTGCGCTTTATGGAAATATTCTCGTACCTGTTCAGCTAAATCTTCAGGCTCAGGCATACGTCCTAATCCAACATCGCCACACGCTTGAGAACCCGCCTCAGGCATAATGACATGCACACCATCATCGACCAAAGTACTCAAATTGCGCTGTGTTGCTTTAGCCGCCCACATTTGTTGATTCATGGCTGGTGCGATCCAAACAGGTGCTTTTGTTGCCAAATAGAGTGTACTGAGTAAATCATCCGCTAGTCCGCAAGCAAATTTAGCAATACTGTCACAACTGGCAGGAGCGACAAGCACCAAATCCGCCCATCGTGCTAATTCGATATGCCCCATTCCAGCTTCAGCTTCTGTATCTAGAAGTTCAGTATGTACTGGATTACCCGACAATGCTTGAAAGGTAAGCGGCGTAATAAAAGCTTGGGCACCTTGAGTCATTACAACTCGGACATTAAATCCGTAATCTTTAAGTCGGCGTACTAAGATGGCACTTTTATAAGCAGCAATACCACCAGTAACAGCAAGAATAATATTTTTATTGGAGAACACACTAAGATCAAAACTCAAGATCACGTCACCTTTTTATTGCAGTGGCGCTCACAATAGCATTAAATATTCTGCCACCCAAGATATACCTTGGTGAATATTCAAAAGTTAAAATAATTTAAAACAGTGAATAATAATGAATAATTCGATCAAACAATGGCCCGAACAAGAACGACCGCGAGAAAGATTACTCCGCCAAGGTGCTCATAGCCTCTCTGATGCAGAACTCCTCGCCATCTTTTTAAGATCAGGATCTCAACAACATTCTGCGGTCGAATTAGCAAGATTGATGTTGCAACATTTTGGAAGCTTAAATGCAGTGTTTGATGCATCGATAGACGAAATTCGCATGTTCCATGGCATGGGAGACACTAAATACTCTCAATTGATGGCTGTAAAAGAGCTTGGACGGCGTTACTTGCAACATCAATTGAACCAACAAATTGATTTAAGTCGCTCTGATTTAATTCAAGATTATCTTCGCTATGAACTTATTGGCGAATCTCAAGAGATTTTCGCGGTACTCTGTTTAGATGCAAGGCTCAGAAAAATTAATTTTAAAAAATTATTCTTTGGTTCTACTAACCACTGTGCAGTTTCAATTAATCAGTTTATTCGACATATCATCCACACTCAGGCGAGTGCTGTGATTATTGCACACAATCATCCTTTAGGAATTCCTCAGCCCTCAATTGACGATATCAATTTGACGAAATCTTTAAGTAGAGCTTGCAATTTAATTGAGGTTAAATTACTCGATCATGTCATCATTTCCACCGAAGGCAGCTACTCTTTTATGGAGCACCAACTGATCCGAGAATAAGTCTATAAATTACAGAATAAAATTGCTCGAAGTTTCCATTTTTTATCATTGACAATACTCGCTGAACTAGTGAAGATCATAGAAAAATGAAAGATTGATTTACATGATTGTTCGTGATCAAACCGATACGCTAAAACTATTATTTTCATGGCGTGGAACCATCTTACCGAAGGTATTACCTCCACTTGGAATCGTTATGCTGATTTCAGCAATCGTGGGGGGAATTGAATATATAAATCTCTATAGATTCCCTGAAATTCCTTTGGTTGGGTTTACACTGATCGGAGTAGTATTGTCGATTTTTTTAGGTTTCAAAAATTCGGCATGTTATGACCGTTGGTGGGAAGCGCGTAAATTATGGGGAAGCTTAATCGCCAATGCTCGACATTTCGATCGAGACTGCCGGATCTTGCCGCAAGGTCGTCGTGAACGTGTAATTCAGCATATGATTGTTTTTGCTAACGTACTGCGTGACCGTCTTCGTCATCAAACAGTCAGTCCCGATGCTTTGCATCAAACCAGTGGCATGAGCCCACAAGCTTTAACTCAACTTTACCAGCAAGCCAATGCACCACAATACACATTAAGTTTGATTCAATGGGAGTTGATGCAGTCACTGAAAGAAGGCGAAATTTCAGACATTATTTATACACAAATGAACCAACATGTAACTGAATTAAGTTTGGTTCAAACAGGCTGTGATCGTATTGCTACAACTCCTTTACCTTATGCTTATTCAGTACTCTTAAACCGTACCGTTTATTTTTTCTGTTTTATGCTTCCATTTAGTTTAGGCTCGGTGCTCGGTTTGGCGACGCCACTTTTAGTCGGTATTTTAGCATATACGTTTTTGGGGCTTGATGCGCTCAGCTCTGAAATAGAAGAGCCTTTTGGTACGCAAAGTAATGATCTTCCACTCGATGCCATGGTTCGTACAATCGAGATTGAACTACTCGGGACTTTAGGAAAACCAACTCCTCCACCGATCCAAGCCCAAGATCACAACTTACTTTGATTCATGACAACTTAATGTCTGATCAACGCCTAAAATTCTCTTATCCGTTGTTATAAGAGAATTTCTATACAATAAAACTTTCCCAGATGCCAACCTGTCCCTCTTTCACTTGAGGGATATTCCCCAATTTTATCCATGGCATATTATCTCCATGGAAATCACTTCCAACTGATACTTTAAGCCCAAATTCGGCAATCATTCGGTCTACCATTTGTCGCGTCGAGGTAGGCTCAATCGCAGGTGGCAACTCAACTGCGTCGCCTCCGTAACGTGCAAATATTTCAATCAAATAACGAATGTTCGTCGCAGATAAATCATAACGGGTAGGATGTGCCAAAACAGCAAACCCTTGAGCCTCATGAATTACACGTATCGTTTCCTCCAGACCAAGTCCTTCAAACTGAACATAAGCTTTTTTACCTTCCTTGATATATTTGTCAAAAGCTTGTTGCGGACGTGAAACATGACCCTTCTCGACCAGCGTCTTCGCAATATGGGTTCGTGTCACACGATCAGGTATACCCTCGACCTTCGCAACCACATCCGCGTAAATATCCTCTCCAATAAGAGGCTTCAACAATTCACAGATGAGTTGAGCACGTTCAGCTCGAATTATCTTTTGTTGTTCTAGTAGCTTATGCAAAGGATCAGGTGATTGCATATTCAGTGCGACCACATGCACACCATAACTTTTTTTGGTCGAAGGTCTAGACCACTGACTTGAAATTTCCACACCTGAAATAATTTGAATTGGTTGATTTTTTGCAACTTTTTCAGCCAAAACCAAACCATCCATGCTATCGTGGTCAGTCAGTGCAAGGGTATGTATCCCTTTTTCGAGCGCAGCTTGAACCAGTAACTCTGGCGACAAAGTTCCATCAGAAATATTACTATGTGTGTGTAAATCTACGCCTTGCATCTTTTATACTAATCCATCCACCTGAACTGCATAGATACTTTAACATGAAAGCACTTTTAGACTTTGTGCCACTCATAATTTTCTTTTGGCTTTACAAAACTGTCGATCCCAAAGATAACAATCACCCTTTACTGCAATGGATCGGCTCTGCAGGTGGCGTCGATAATAACCATATTCTCGTTGCTACAACGGGCTTAATCATTTCTATGCTCGTGGTCTACGGCGCATTATTTGTCCGTCAAAAATTTCACCTTGATAAACAACAATGGATTGTTTTATTTATGACGGTGATTTTTGGTGGGATTACTCTCATGTTGAGTGATGATTTTTATATTCGTCTCAAAGCAGCGATCTTGAATTTTGTATTTGCTGGTGCTTTCTTAATTTCACCTTATTTTGGTAAAGACCGCAAACCTCTCATTCAACGCTTATTTGGTCCTATTTTAAATTTAACACCGCAGGGATGGAAAAATTTAAACTATGCTTGGGCCGCGATGTTTGTTGGTATGGCATCATTGCATATTTTCTTTGCTTTCGTGTTCATGGATGGAAAATATTGGGGTGAATTTACTGCTTTTGGTGACATGATTGTGATGTTTTCATTTATCATTATTCAATTCATCATTTTACGAAAACACTTTAAATCTGCAGAAGAATAATCGTGTTGAAAGAGGATATAGAGATTTCGCCATGCCCTTATTTGTAGTGACGTGTACCGACCAAGAAGGTACTGTTGAAAAACGCTTAGCAACACGCCCACAACACCTTGCACGCCTTGAAAAACTGGCTGAGGAAGGTCGCGTAATCGTCGCTGGCGCGATGCCAAAAGTTCGTAATAACCCACAAGCTGGATTTTATGGCAGCACCCTTATTTTAGATTTTGAAAGCCGTGAAGCGTTAGATGAATGGTTAGCAGATGAGCCTTTTTTAAAAGAAGGTATTTATGCCAGCATTGACGTAAAACCTTTTAATAAAGCATTACCACATGAATAAGATGATGAATTTGACACGCTCTGCTCTTTTCATCAGTTTTGCATTGGTATCTTCAGCTTGGGCTGAACCCGCAGCAACTACTGCTGCACCAGCGAATCCAGTTGCACAGTCTCAGCCAGCAACAGCTACGCCTGCAAAGCCACTTACAGCTGAACAAATTGCACGAAATAAAGCGCTTCAAGAAGCAAAAGTAAAGGCTTTAGTCAAAGACCAAGCAACACGTCTCCAACAGCTTGAAAAAGCAAACCTAGAAGCTTTAGCACAGAATCAAGAATTACAACTAAAAAATGATAATTTAGGTGTACAAATTCAGGTGCTTCAAAGTGAACGTAGTGCTCAAATGTTTTTGTACGGTGCAGCAACAATGGCTGTCGGTATTTTTGTCGGCTTTATTATTGCCAGTTACATCTATACAAAACGACGTCGTCAGTGGTAAACCACTGACACGCTTTTCAAAGGTTTCAAATTTTGACTCAGGCCATTCAAACTGCTGATCTCGATTGGCAACTCGTTGATGGAATCGATATTCCAGTTTCTAAAATTTTCGGTGATGTTTATTTTTCAAAAGCCAATGGCCTTCTTGAAACTCGTCATGTCTTTATCAATGGTAATGATCTACATGAACGCCTATCGGACTTAAAACCATTTGAACATTTCACAGTCGGAGAAACTGGCTTCGGCACGGGTTTAAATATCCTCACTCTTTGGCAACTTTGGCAATTAATTCGTCCAAATAATCATAGTCAACTGCATGTCATTACGGTGGAAAAATTTCCACTGAGCAAGGCTGATCTGATCCGAGCTTTAAATGCTTGGCCTGAACTGAAACATTTATCAGATCAACTCATTGCCCAATATCCACTGCCGATTGCAGGATGCCACCGCCTTCATTTTCCAGATGAGCGTTTTAGTATTGATATTTGGTTAGGTGATGCACACGATGTTTTTCCAGCCATTGCCAAAACTAGCACTGTCAATGCATGGTTTTTAGATGGATTTGCTCCTGCCTGTAATCCAGATATGTGGGAAGAACAAGTTCTGAATCAAATTATTCGACTATCAGATATTGGAACTACTTTTGCCTCTTTCAGTGTTGCTGGCATCCTCAAAAGAGGATTAAAAAAACACAGCGTGAAAATTACACGCCCAAAAGGGTTCGGACACAAACGTGAAATGCTAAAGGGAGTTTTACTGCCTTTAGACGAAGAGGCTGAAAAAAGTGAACTCTCTCCCGAAGATTACCAATACAAACCACACTCAAGTTCTCAACGCCGTATAGGCATTGTAGGCGCTGGAATTGCGGGTTTAAGTTGTGCCTATGCCTTTGCATTAAGAGGTCACCGCGTCCGCCTATTTGACCACCATGAGCCATTAAGTGGCGCGTCAGGAAATCCTCTGGCTTTATTGAATCCCAAACTCTGCCCTATTGAACAAAGTGCCGATCATTTGATGACATTAGCATGGCAACATGCGATGAACCATTATTCAAAATTTAAAGCCTTTGACGAAGCACAAGTCCATCAAATCCCTCTTAAACACGTTGATGAACTTCTCGATCTTGCAAATCAATATCCAGAAAACATACTCGAAGCAAATTCTGCCGCTGAAAACAGCCTGTTCAACCAAGCATTCCTCACCCTGAAACAGGCTGGAACAATCAGACCGCATGATTTGGCTAAAGAAATTTTATCGAATGAACTGATCGAATTTCAGCAAGCGACAATCAAATCGTGGGACCGACTTGCCAATCATCAAGTCGGTATAACAGATCATGTTGGACAACAATATCAATTTGACCACGTGATTATTTGTTGTGCCCGTGAAAGTATGAATCTCTTTGATGATTTTCCAATTTTAAAACCGATACGTGGTCAAGTTAGCTGGTTTAATCATGTTTCATCTTCACAGTTCAAGAAACATGAAGCATATAGCTATGGTGGCTACTGTATGCCTTTAAATGATCATCAAATCATTTTAGGTGCTTCTTTTTACCCTAATCGAGATGATCAAGATGTTCTTGATGAAGATCATGAACATAACTACAGGTTACTTGCAGATCTCGCACCAGATATTGCTGCACAATTTCCTGACCATCATTCTTGGCATGGTAGAGCTTCTGTTCGTGCACAAAGTCAGGATTATTTTCCGCTTTTAGGTCAGGTTGAATCTGATACTGAGATTTATACACTCTCAGGTTTGGGCTCTAAAGGCTTTTTATTTGCTCCTTTGTGTGCTGAAATTCTAGTGGCTCAAATCTTAAAAACAGCATGCCCTGTATCTGAAACTTTACTCAATAAACTCAATGTTCATCGATTTAGAAAGAAAATAAGAATAAAGAAGCCATATTTTCAGGCTAAAACTCAATCACCATGATTTATTGAAACTAAAAAAGCGCCATAAGGCGCTTTTTTTCAACCATGATTAACCTTGCTCTAAAGGTAATCCTGCCTCACGAGCAGCACGAGTACCACCCATTAAGACCACATATTCACGTGAACTATCAAAGCCTTCTAATAGTTCTGCAGCACGTGGTGCTTTACTTCCGCCGCCACATAAAATGTAAATCGGTTGATCCGCTGCAACTTGAGTCAGGCTTTCTGCTGAAAGTGTGGAAATCGGTTGGTTCACCGCTCCTTTCACATGTGCTTCAGCATAAGCACTTGTATCACGTACATCCCAGATAATCGCGTCAGCTGGGAACTCAAATGTTGTAATTTCTTGTTTACGGATCATTGCGCACTCCTTTGATGTAAACAACACTTGGCAAATGAAGAAAACATCCCTAGCATCTCAGATATTCTTTCTATTTGTAAAGGTCTAAACTATGCCATCTTTCGATATTGTTTCAGAATTAGAGATTTTTGAAGTAAATCATGCAGTTCAAAACACACAAAAGGAAATCGGAACGCGTTTCGACTTCCGTGGTCAAGACGTTTCGATCGAATTAAACGAAAAAAATAAAGAAATTAAGATCTCGACTGAAAGTGACTTCCAATGTGAGCAAGTTTACAACATGCTGGAAAATCATTTTTATAAACGCAAGGTCGACGTTCAAGCACTAGATCCGCAAAAAATGACAGCATCTGGCAAAAATGTCATTCAAGTGATTAAACTTAAAGACGGTCTTGACTCTGATACAGCAAAAAAAATTAATAAAGCCATTAAAGAAAGTGGTATCAAAGTGCAATCTTCTATTCAGGGCGATAAAATCCGAGTCACTGACAAGAAGCGCGATACTTTACAACAAGTTATGGCGTTCTTAAAAGAACAACAATTCGGTATCCCACTTCAATTTAACAATTTCAAAGACTAATCTCTTTGCTCCATCATAGGAACTGATCATGGCAAAAGGCAATCGTTTATCTAAGTTAGTAAAAGCGACTTCTAAGTTTCCACAAGGTATCCGTAGTACTTTATGGAGCAAAGCTTTCGGCCGTGTCGTTCCAATGGTGGGAACCGCTAAATTACGTTATCTTGAAGTTAGTCATGCTAAAGTTGTCGTTAAAATCGAAAACCATAAAGCAATGCAAAATCATATTGGTCAAGTGCATGCATGCGCAATGGCGCTGATCGCTGAAACAGCTACAGGCTTTGTTACGGGCATGAATGTACCCGATACCTCAATCGTATTAATAAAAAGTTTAAAAGTAGATTTCAAACGCCCATCTAAAGGTGCGATGACTGCAGTCGCTACATTGACTGATGATCAACAAAAACAGATGCAAGAGTCTGAAAAAGGTGAAACCCCTGTCAAGGTGATCGTGACAGATGAATCTGGCGAAGAGCCAATTCAATGTGAAATGCTCTGGGCTTGGATTGCAAAATCTCAACTTAAGCAATAAAGCTCATGATCATATTGATCCTAAAAAAAGTTTCCCTAATAAAAAATCCCAACGATGTTGGGATTTTTTGTGATTAGATGCTTAGAGATTCTTGAAACTTTTGTTTAACATCATCTGGAATCTGGCGTTTTGCCCCTTTCACATCCACCGCAACAAAAGTGAAAACACCTTCTGTCACTCTTTTCGCTGGACGTGAAGAGTCGTGACTATCCCATACTTCAATTTGCATTTGAATTGAGGTATTTCCGAGCTTTAAAATTTTAGTATAACAACTAATGACATCACCCACCTTAACAGGCACAAGGAATGTCATTTGATTAATTGCAATGGTTGCACAGCGACCTTTTGTATAACGCTCTGCATGAATAGCTCCAGCCAAATCCATTTGTGAAACAATCCAACCACCAAAAACATCCCCACTCCAGTTGGTATCTGCAGGCATAGCAATGGTTTGAAGGGATAATGTACCTTCTGGCTTAAGTTGAGAATCTGACACAGTCACTCCAAATATTGGCCTATTGGTTAAGCATTTAATTGCTGATTTAACCAATCTCGTAATTGATTTGCACGTAATGCACCACTTATTCTAGCAATTTCATTCGTTTTATTCATCAATACCAACGTTGGAATACTACGAACATTAAAGGCAGCACTTAAGCGCGGATTCGCTTCAGTATCTATCTTCGCAAAAACCACATGCGGATTTGATTTGGCTACTTCAGCAAAATGCGGTGCCATCATTTTACAAGGCCCGCACCATTCTGCCCAAAGATCAATCAATACTGGTAAATCACTGTTGGTAATAAAGTTACTAAAGTTTTGCTCATTCAGCTCAATAGGGGCAAGCGGAATCAAATGCTCATGACATTGACCACAATTCGGCTGAGATTGAATTTTATCTTCAGGTACACGATTTTTTGCGCCACAAGATGGACAAACAACAATCATGAGTTTACTCCTCTATTTTGATCTAAGAATTCTAATTGAAGCTTGATTGCGCTTTCCATCCAATTTGCTTGATAAATATCAAAATGTGTCATATTCCACTCATGGTATTCCACATAAGGTGCCATATTGGTTGCAGTTTCACGACTAATCTCTATGGGAATAACTGCATCTTTCTTGGCAGCTATAAATAACACAGGAATTTTAATACTTCTTGCCGTAGTAATCGGTCGAAATCGTATGACGTCTAACATAGCTCTTGCAGGCACCTCACCGCTCCAATAATAGTTTGAATCAACGATCGACATATACCCTTGATAACTATCCTGACTCGGGTAAAAACTTAATGCATAAGGATGAACGACAGGCATTGTTTTTCCAACACGTCCTACTTTGGCTGCCATTAAATCCTGACTCGATAACTTTAAAGCCTGCGCCATATGTTGAATTGGATAAATTTTACTGCTGGCATTTCCGTCCACAAAGGGTACTTGCGCTATTGCAGCCCGAATCCCATTTAACTCAGATGCAAGTTTTAGAACATATCCGCCACTCAGACCCGTTCCCCATAAGAAAAGGTGGTGTCCATCAACCAAAGGGAATAATTTGATATGCGCAATCACAGCATACCAATCTTCTAGCTGCTGACGGATAGAGACCATTTCTCGTGGTTTACCCGTACTTCCTCCCCAACAACGATAGTCAAAGAGTACAACTGCAAAACCTGATTGAGCAAAACGTTGCGCATATTGGATTAATTTGAATTGACGTAATCCTGCAAAACCATGCGCCATAATAAGCACAGGAGGTCTTTTAACTTTGACAGGCAAATAAAGGTCAGCAGCGATCAACTCATTTGCTTTTTGTACGTACAACGGCTCTACGGTGTAATCGTACATAGGTGCTCCATGCATATATTCATACGATTTTTATTTTAAATTTTTTGTGTCGATCAAAGCTCATATCTGAGCGAGATGCTATGATAGTAGCATAGTCTTTTAATTTATTTTGGGAGTGACGCAATGAGTGAAAATGTAGGTTTTGCTGGTCAAATTGGGCCAGAACATTTAGTTCAAGTTGTTGAAAAAGGATTTAAATCTGTGATTAATAATCGCCCCGATATGGAAGGCGGACCAGAACAGCCAACAAGTGCCCAAATTGAAGAAGCTGCACGCGCTCAAGGCTTAGATTATGTATATCAACCTGTAGTTGCAGGTCAAATTACTGAGCTTGATGTTCGTACTTTTGCAAATCATTTCAATGAGCTACCAAAACCAGTATTAATGTTCTGTCGTACGGGAAATCGCTCTAACAATCTCTACCAATTAGCAAAACAAATGGATTTGCTTGATGACTAAGATGTGGTTTAGATTCATCCTTTCCATCTTCATTTTTAGTATCGTAACGCTAAGTCATTCAGCATCAGAACCGCTCAGTAAAGCACTTAATCCATCTGTGAGTGTATCGGGTCATATGACGGCTACAAAATTCAATGCCTTAATGCAGCAGGGATTTAAGTCTGTGATCGTTAACCGTCCTGATCAAGAATCAGGTAACGAAACAACTGCAAGTGAATTAAGAGCTTTAGCCGAAAAGTCTAAAATCAGTTTGATTTACCAACCTGTTATTTCAGGTCAAATAACAGATGCAGATGTTCATGAGTTTGCGAAGTATTACAATAGTCTACCTAAACCTATACTTTTAGTATGTAAGTCAGGTAGTCGTTCTACGTTACTATTTAATAAAGCAAATTCATTAGGACTCATTCATGAATAAAATTTGTATTGCATTATGTTGTTCGTTTCTTTTACTCGGTTGCACATCGATGAATGTAAAACCAACTGTTGGTGTGCATGCAGGTACATCATTATAAGATAAATGTATCTTATTCATTTTAAAGGCGCACAAGCGCCTTTTTCTTTCATCTTATTTCAATAACAACCATTAAAATACTTAGTTTTAAATAATACAAATTTTCAATAATGTGGATATCACCAAAAGTTAAAGGTTTAAGTGTAATAAATTGAAAAAAAAACTTCTTCATCGAAGGTTTTTTTATATAGTGAATTCAAATCATTCTTAGTCAATACAATATGTACGATATCATTATTATTGGAGCTGGTACTGCTGGTATTTCAGCTTATAAAGAAGCCATTAAAACTACACAAAATATACTTATTGTGAACGACGGTCCGTGGGATACCACTTGTGCTCGAGTAGGTTGTATGCCGAGTAAAGTTCTAATTTCATCAGCTAATCTTGCCTATAATGCGAGAACTTCAGAACAACTTGGGCTAAAAATTTCTTCTCAAATTGACACTAAAGATGTTATGCAACATGTACAGCAATTACGTGATCGATTTACAAAAGCAACACTGAAGGACGTTAATTCATGGCCTACAGCGCACAAAATTTCAGGTCGCGCAACATTTGTAAATGCAAACACAATCAATGTTAATAATAAGAAATACCAAGCTAAATCGTTCATTATCGCTGTTGGTTCAAGACCAACAGTAAATCAAGATTGGCAACAAAAACTTGGTCATTTATATTTAACTTCTGATCAAGTCTTTGAAATACCTACTTTACCAAAAAGTTTAGCTGTAATTGGAAGCGGTGTAATTGCAATCGAACTTGCACAAGCCATGCAGCGTCTAGGTGTGGAAACTACAGTTTTTGCTCGCAGTAAAAAAATTGGTTCATTGACTAGCCCAGACTTACAAACGCTTGCTCAAGAAATATTCTCAAAAGAATTAAATATCAAATATGAGATTTTACCCGAGCAGGTTGAGAAATTAGGCGAAGATAAGGTTCAAATTAACTTTATCGAAAATGGTAGCAATAAAGCTATAGAAGTTGATTACCTATTATCTGCGACTGGTCGTACCACGAATTTAGATTCTTTAAATATTCAGTATATAAATGATAAATTCATTGATCTAAAGCAACTACCTGTTGATCCAACCACTAAACAGCTTGGTGACTACCCCATTTACATCGTAGGTGATGCTTTTACTGCAACGCCTATCCAGCATGAAGCATCTTATGAAGGTAAATTGGCAGTTCATAATTGCCTCAATCAACATCAATCGAGTCAGAAAAAAAGTCTTACCCGATTGGGTATTATGTTTAGCTCACCAGAAATGGCAGGGGTCGGCTCCAATTATCAAACACTGCGTAAAGCCAATCATAAGTTCGTTACGGGTATCGTATCGTACGAAAAGCAAGGACGAGCGATTGTCAATGGACAAAATATTGGGGCTGTAGAGGTTTACGTCGATCGACACTCACGTAAACTTCTCGGAGCAGAGTTTCTTTGTTATTCAGCAGAACATTTAGCACATTTGCTCGCTTGGGCTATCTCCAGTGATCTTACTGTTGATGAAATTCTAGATCACCCTTTCTACCATCCAACGCTAGAGGAAGGCCTAAGAACTGCGTTAAAACACGCTCGACGACAACTTTAATCTATTGTTTGATGTAAGGCCCTATGATTAGGGCTTATATTTTACATTCTAATTCATTCTTTACTGCATAAAAAAACACCCCCTTCGAATGAAGGGGGTGTTTAGAATAATGAGCTGGCGATGACTTACTCTCACATGGGT
>NZ_JBWYIR010000018.1:0-8814 GCF_056779855.1 Acinetobacter sp. ANC_7654
ATCGCGGCATCAACATCATCAGCAATACCATTGCTATCTGTATCGTTCACTGCTGGTACAACTGTATCTAGAGCATCTAAACGAGCATCTAGATCATCTTTAGCTGCTGATGCAGGTAATGCATCAACCAAGCCTTGTGCTGTACCTTTCAACGCATCTAATTGATCTTTGATCGCTTGTAATTGAGCTTGCGTTGCTGGACTGATTACACCATTTTTAGCAGCAATTGCCTCTACCAATTCATCATGCTTAGCTTCTGCAGTTTGAACCGCTTGTGTTGCTGCTGAAAAATCTAAATTAGTAAGATTATCCACAGCATTATTTAGTTCATCACGAGCATTATTTACATCATCAATGCTTGGCTTGTCACCAATATTATTATTAAAGTCATCTACAAGCTTTTGAGCTTCTTCAATTTCTTTTTCTAATTCTGATCTAGTTTCATCAGTATATGGATCATTTGGATCTTCATTTTCCAACTTATCCTTTGCATTTTCCAAATCAGCTTCAAGATTATTAATTGCTTCTTCTAATTTAGCAGCATCTTTAGCTTCTTGATCTTTTAAAGCATCTTCAACAATAGAAATTAAATCATCAGCCGTCTGGTCAAGTAATTCTTGACTTGATTCTGGGTCTTTTAAAACAGCTTCTGCATCATTAATAGCATTTTCAACTCGCTGTTTTTCATCACCATCCAATTGATTTAATGAATTTTTAGCATCATTGATTGCATCAACTAATTTGCTGAGATCTTTGGAAGGTTGTTTTGTGTCACTTGATCCATTAGCAGCATCAAATACAGCAACGCCAACTCCAACTGCACCTAGTGCAAGTGCACCACCAGCTAACCAATTATTTAAGATTGTAGCGCCAGTTCCAGCACCACCTTCTAGTAACGCTTCTATGCTTTCTAAAGGGTTGTATTCTACATTTTTGAAATCAAGAACAAACATCTCACTATTTTGGTTACGGAAAACTAAATCAGATGTTTCATAATTGAAGTTTTCTAGGGTTATTGTTTCCCCATTATTAAGTTTAATAATGACCTGATTATCATTCACAATCAGCTCTTGAACATCTTCAGGAGCCACGTCGATCATTACAACTGAGTCTTCAACAATTTTAATTATATTGCTTTCTGAAGTGATCGTATTATTCAAGGTTTTTTTTGAGATAATCTGAGTTTGCATATACAAAATACCCATAGATTTAAAGAAATTTTACTTGATAGCATTAAACGATCATTTAGTTTTCTAATCAAGATTTTTTTAGATTAAAAATCATATATTTCAATATATTGTGATTTGCATCACACTATTTTTTAATAAAATTGATTTTATTTTATACAGTAACTAAATGATCTTAATTATACTGCTATTTACAAATTCAATACGTTGATTACTTATTGTTCATCATTTTTCTTGCTTTTAATTTTCATTATTTAATATCAGAAACACAAATTTTTTTTTGAAAAAAGCAATGGTATAATCTCAAAAAAATGAATAATTTTTATGAAATATTTTTCTTGCGCGCAGTGCAATCGGCAAATCTTTTTTATGAATTCTACATGTACTCATTGTGGAATTAATTTAGGATATGTTGTAGAAGAAAGAGAAATGGGAAGTTTCCATAAACATACTAGTCAATTGTGGAAATCTATTAATCCCAAATTCAAAAGTAAACTCTATAAACCCTGTTTTAATTATTTGCATCATCATGTATGCAATTGGATGATTCCTGCAGAAAGTTCTGATATTTACTGTGACTCTTGCAAACTAACCTCTATTATTCCAAATTTAAATAATCCTGATCACACCATCTATTGGAGCAGATTAGAGCATGCGAAGCGTCGTTTCCTTTATATGATGCAACAACTAAATATCATGCCGAGACCAAAAAAAAATGATCATGATCAATTTGGACTTAGATTTAATTTTTTGATGCCCGAACCAGATCTTCCTGTTTTAACTGGTCATGCTCAAGGTACAATTACATTAAATGCAAGCGAAGCAGACGTCGTATACCGCGAAACAACCCGAATAAAAATGGGTGAAAACTATCGAACCCTACTCGGTCATTTTCGCCACGAAAGCGGGCATTACTATTTCGATCTCATTCAACAGCTTCGACCAGATCTGATTGATGCGTTCAGAGTAATGTTTGGAGATGAACGACAAGATTATGCTGAGGCTTTAAAGCGACATTATCACGAAGGTCCACCCATAGACTGGCAGAAAAATTTTATTAGTTCCTATGCGAGTGCTCACCCATGGGAAGATTGGGCTGAGACTTGGGCACATTATTTACATATGATGGATACCTTAGAAACAGCATACTATGCGGGTCTGAGTGTTCAATCTAAACGTGCTGATCTCCCAAGTATGACGATCGAAGAAAATCCGATTGGTGCTAAAAACTTTGAAACTGTTTTACAAAACTGGTTAACCATCACTTTTAACTTAAATGCACTTAATCGCAGTATGGGTTTAGATGATGCATACCCATTTACGCTATCAGATAAAGTCTTAGACAAGCTCAGATTTATTCATCACAAACTATTAGAAATTTCATTTCAAAAATAAATATTTTTGCTTTATCAAAGGTTGAAGTTACTTATTATTTAAATACAATCTTCACCAAGTCTTATTGATTGTGTGTAAATGAAAATAAACGAACAGATTGTACTCGTTACAGGTGGGGCACGAGGCCTTGGCTTGGCTATTACCAAGGCATTATTGAGCGAAGGCGCTCGTGTCGTTGTCAATTATCATAGTAGTCATGAGTCCGCTAAGACATTAAAACTTTCACATCCTGATCAAGTTTTTAGTTATCAAGCGGATATTACTGATGCAGATCAAGTTTCAGAAATGTTTAACGCTGCCAAACTGCATTTTGGTGAAGCTATTCATTCAATTGTGAATAATGCACTCGTTAGATTTAAATTTAACGGGGATGCAAGACCAAATATTTCACAAATACAATGGAATGATATGCACACTCAGTTTGAGGGTGCTGTCAAAGCTGCCCTTAATACCACTCAAGCCGCTTTAGCCGACATGAAAGCTAATCGATTCGGTCGAATTGTGAATATAGGAACAAACTTGGTGCAAAATCCTGTTGTGCCATATCATGACTATACTACTGCAAAATCTGCCCTTCTCGCATTGACGAGAACATGTGCTCATGAATTAGGTGAGTTTGGAATTAATGTCAATATGTTGTCTGGTGGATTACTTCAACAAACTGATGCAAGTAAAAGCACGCCACAGGAAGTTTTTGATTATATTGCTTCCGCTACCCCCTTGCGTAAAGTAGTCACTCCTGATGAGTTTGCTTCAGCCATTTTAATGTTTTTGTCACCGTACTCCAAAGCTGTCACTGGTCAAAATTTAATAGTGGATGGCGGTTTAGTTAAAAATTAATATCGATGCTTAGAGCTTAGGCTATTTTTTATTTAAGGAATAGCCTACCTATATAACCCCAATCGCTTGCTCATAGAGTATTTATGAGTGTTATTTTACAAGGATTTCATGAAACATATGTCTAAGCCATTGATGGCTGGTCTTATGATGACAGGACATATGCCAGTATTGTTTAACACCATATGTCGGGAAAGCAATAGGTGCATCAAAGATTTTTAAATTGCCTCGTGATAATAAAACTTCACTTAGATAGTAAGGCACTGTAGCAATCGCATCAGTTTCTTGAACAACAAGACCAACACCAAGATAACTTGGTAATCGCATTAAAATATTTCTTTTAAGTTCAAGGTTTAACAGCTCATTTTCAATATGATAATGCCCCATTCCCGCATCAATATCAATGTGTGATTCTGCCAAATACTGCTCTTTGCTGATTGAATCTCCCGTTAAACGAGGGTGATCTTTTGCTGCAATTACAACATAATATTGCTCGAATAGTTTTTGTTGATAAAAGCCATTTTCCAAATGAGGCAGAAATCCTAATGCAAGATCAATTTCACCATTTGCCATTTGATAACTTGTTTCAGAAGTTATTGGACGCACATTTAATCTGACATGAGATGCTTTTGCTTTTAGATATTGGGAAATCTTAGGCAGTAATACTAAATGCGAAACATCAGTCATCGCCAAGGTGAATTGTTGATCTGATATAGCTTCATCAAAATCGATCGTAAAATTATTAATCGCTTCAACTTTACTTAATGCTTCACTGACCAATGGGAATAATTGCTTTGATAATTCCGTAGGGATCATTTCATTCCCAATTCTTAAAAAAAGCGGATCGTTATAATGTTGTCGAATTTTATTAAGAATATTACTTACAGCAGGTTGACTCATCTGCAATTGCTCAGCAGCAACTGAGACACTTTTAAATTTATAAACATGAAAAAAAATACTGAGTAATTTGCAATCTAATTCGTACACGAAACGCGCCTTCTCCTAGTAGATGAAAATGTAAAGTAAATAAGATCTCATAGTACTTTTATATTTTTATTTTTTCTAGGATCTATTCTGACATTCTCTAAAACCATCCCATAAAAAAAGAGCGAAAAATCGCTCTTTTTATCATCATTCAAGTTTGAATAATTTAGAAATTATAAATTGCTACAGCACTTACACGATTATCCTCACCTGTGTTAGAACCATTTGGTGCAGATACTACAGCTTTACGCTCACCATACACATATTCCAATCCAAGGCTAATCGGGTTGATCGGACTATAGAATGCATTGACCCAACCTTGCCAAAGCTCCTTATTGATCTCTGTCAGATTTACTGCACCACCTCGATAAGCATTTGTCACATCTTGATTCATATAACCAAAACCAACAGTTCCACGCCATTGAGGATTAAATTGCTGCGTTAGACCTATGGTAATTGAGTCAAATTCATTCTCATCTAAAATTTCACCAGATGAGCTACGGCTGATACCAGGATTCGTCCATGAAACAAAACTACTATCTCCTTTTACATGATAGTAGTCAGCTTTCAGTGTAGTTGAAGGAGCTAATTTATATTGCATACCAAGTCCTACGCCCCATGCAACGACTTCATCAACTTCTGTTTTCTTTTCATTGACCATAGTACGTAAACTGAGTTTAGCATCATCATTTAATTGATGATTCAATCGCGCTGTGACTGCAGGTGTACGCATTTTAGATAATCCATCTTTTGGATCTTCTGCTGCAAGGACCAAGCCTGTTGCAGGTGCTAAACTCATACTATAACGAACTTGAGGTGTACGTTTTACAGCACCACCCACATAACCTAAGGCATCAATCGTTTCAGGCATATAGTCTGGCACAGCAAAGTTAGACCAAGTTTGACCAATTAACCATTTATCGTAATTCATATAAGCATGACGTATACGAAGATTATCTAATCCAGCTCCACCCAAAAAGTCGACTTCAACTTTACCTGAAACTTTTTTATCATTAATTTGACTATGAATATCCAAACCTAAACGTGTTGCTGATAGAGTCGACTTAAGCTGATCACTCGCCTCATTATTACCGGTTAAAGGAACCTTATTAATATTATTATATAGGCGATCTAACCCACTACCTTCAGCTTGATATGAAGCATCTAGACGAACATTTCCATAAAAATTAAAAGTGGTATCTTTACCAACATTGAGTTTTGGTTGGGGTTTAACAGATTCAGTTTTTAATGTCTCAATCGATTTTGTCTGTACAACAGCATTCTTCTGTTGTTGTTCCATCATTGATTTAAGTACTTCAATTTCTTGACGTAGTTGCTCTATTTCAGACTGTTGTGGACTATTCGCGTATGCTGCAGTAGATGTTAAAACAGCTAATGAGATTAAACTTAAAGTAAAAGGTTTGTTTGAAAAGATCATCCTAATCTCTCTTATCCTATAAAATGGTTTAAAAGTCTAAGTAACAGCCACCTTCTGGCAGCTGTCTTATTTATAAAGAATTTTTACTGAGTTTGTTCTACGACTTTAGAAGAGTGTACAGATTCTTCCTGAGCAATTTTACCATCTACTGAATTTTTCAGATTCACCATGAAAATTGCTAAGGCTGCAATCACACCAGGAATTGCGATGACCAAGAAATTCATTTGGTGCGGAAGTTCCATGGTTAACAAAGCACCGGTGAGTACTGGACCTACGATTGCACCTATTCGACCAATACCAGATGCCCACCCCATACCAGTTGAACGAACTGTTGACGGATAATATTGTGCGACGAATGTATAAAGTAGAATTTGTGAGCCAATCGTTGCAGCGCCCGCGATTGCAATTAGCGTATACAACACGATTTGTGGACTATTAAAGCCGAGAAGGATAAGTGCAAGTGCACCGCACACGAACATAATTGTAAGTACTTTTTTGATGTGGAAACGATCTGCAAGATATCCACCACCAATTGCACCCACCATACCACCGATATTTAATGCAAATAGGAAGATCATACTTGCACCAAGGGAGTAACCCGCTTGAATCATAAGTTTTGGCAACCAGCTTCCTAAAGCATAAACCATAAGTAAACACATAAAGAATGCGATCCAAAACATGAATGTACTAAAGGTACGACCTTGCTGGAATAACGCTTTTAAAGGAGCTTCATCACCTGCTGTGACTTCATCTAATACAAATTGAGTGTCAGCAGTAATATTTTTTTCAGGTGCGATTTTCTTTACATTAATTCGCACTTGCTCGGTTTGGTTTTTGTTGGTCAGGTACATCAAAGATTCTGGTAGAAATTTCCAAATCAACGGCAATGCGATTAAAGGCAATGCAGCGATATAGAACATAATTTTCCAGCCATATTGTGGAACTAACCAAGCACCTAATAATGCTGACGTCATACCACCAATTGCATATCCACTGAACATAAGAGCAACTAAAGTACTTCTAATTCGCTTAGGTGCATATTCAGTCATTAAAGCAACAACGTTAGGCATCACACCGCCAATACCCAGACCAGCAAGAAAGCGTAAAATACCAAATTCAGTCGGATTTGATGCAAATGCCCCCAAAAATGTAAATCCACTGAAGATTGCCACACAAATCATGATGGTTTTTTTACGACCAAGCTTATCTGATAATGTACCAAATGACATAGCACCGAACATCATCCCAAATAAAGCTGTACTTGCTAACAATCCAGCTTGTACTGAAGTTAATGCCCATTCCTGCATTAATAAAGGTAATGCAACTCCGTAAATGACAAGATCATAACCATCAAAGATAATAATCAATAAGCACCAAAACAATACACCCCAATGAAATGGTGTGAACTTAGCATCATCAATCACACGATTGATATTTAATTTGTTTGCTTCCAAGGTTGCGCCTCCTGCAAATAAACTCTCCAAAAATATGACGCAACATTGACTTAAAGCTGAAAAAATGTCCAAAACCGAATATATCTATATATATACCTTCAAGGTCTAAATAATCTCGAGGGCTTATTTCTATTATGATTGAATAAAAATTATACGAATAATTACTTAAAAAAAAAATTCTTTGAGAATTTCTAATTTGAATTTTTTATTGCAACCTACTTTTTCTTTAAAGTTAAAATTATTTGTTTGAAATTTATCAAAAAAAATTAAGCCCCTTTTCGGGGCATAAGCTAAAGTCGTAGTTATTTTGAGTATTTAAGATTTTTGATTGCTATTTTTTATCCAATAGCTTTAGACCTAAGTCTAATTATTGTATTAGACCCTATCTAAATTAAATTTCTATCATACTTAATTGCTTCTAAATCATACACTTGGTAAATACAATCTATTAGAGACATGATGTCCTCGCTCTCATCTAGATTACGTATCGTCATAAATACTGGACTTACTGCAGTTTCATCTAAAATTGGGATGTAAAGCAAATGGGATAGCTGAATTGATTTCGCACTTTCTGGAACAATACAAATACCTTCACCAGCTGCAACCAAACCAAGAGATAGCTGAATTTCTCGCACCAAACGTATATTTTTAGGTTCTAAATTATATTCTGCAAACAAGGCTTGGACTTGAGTTGCAAAGCTAGGGGTTGTATGGCTAGGGTATAAAAAAATATTTTCATCAGAAATATCAGATAGATAAACACCTTCTTTTTTTAAACTTAAAGGATGACTCGCATGCACTGCCATCATTAAGCGCTCTTCACGAAGCAAAATTCGCTTCAATGCTGGATCTGAAATTCTAAGCCGCCCAAATCCAACATCAATCTTCCCCTCTTTGAGTGCTTTAACTTGTTCTAACGTGGTCATTTCAACAAGTTCAATCTTTAAGTGGGGTTGCTGCTGCCTATATAAATATACAATTTTAGAAAGCAGCCCATAAAGCAGTGACCCGACAAACCCCATTGTTACTGTACGTTCAACTAGACCTATACGCTTTGTCATAGACTTAACTTCTTCAGCATTGGCAAGTAATTTCACTGCGTGCTGATAAAAGAAATAACCGGCTTGTGTTGTTTTTAATGGACGGCTACCTCGCTCAAATAAAGCAATGCCAAGCTCTGATTCCAAATTTTGAATTTGTCTACTTAATGGTGGCTGCGCAATAAATAACTTTTCTGCTGCTTTTGTAAAACTTTGTTCTTCTACCACTGCGACAAAATATCGTAGATGTCTAAGCTCCATGACTTCCATACCTTTAAAATATATTAAAATGCAAAAATGATCTTCGACTCTATTTTTGCATTCTTTTAAGGTATACCACATGAAATACACAATGCAAGAATGCGTAGAGTGGAAATGATTACATCAGTTGAAACCTTGCTCGTTGAAATCCCGACGATCCGCCCACACAAGATGGCGGTCGCAACGATGCAAACTCAAACCTTAGTCCTCATTAAAAT
>NZ_JBWYIR010000019.1:0-5843 GCF_056779855.1 Acinetobacter sp. ANC_7654
AAGGTAACATCATTGAAGGCGCTAAAGTTGAAGTTTGGCATGCAAACAGCTTAGGTAACTACTCGTTCTTTGATAAGTCTCAATCTGACTTCAACTTACGTCGTACGATCTTCACCGATGCACAAGGTCAATATACAGCATTAACCACAATGCCTGTAGGTTATGGCTGCCCACCAGAAGGTACAACTCAGTTTGTATTAGACAAACTTGGTCGTCATGGTAACCGCCCTTCACATGTGCATTACTTCGTCACTGCGCCTGGCTACCGTAAATTAACTACGCAGTTCAACATCGAAGGTGATAAATACCTTTGGGATGACTTTGCATTTGCAACGCGTGATGGCTTAGTGGCAACTGCTGTAGATGTAACTGATGAAGCTGAAATTGCTCGTCGTGGTCTGAAAGGTGCGTTCAAACATATTCAATTTGACATTGAATTAGTGAAAGACGTTGAAGGTGCGCCTTCTACTGAAGTTGAACGTCGCCGCGCATCAGCTTAAATCAATTAGTCGGAATCGGGATAAGCCAATTATCCCGATGACTTCCCCTCAATTTGGAAAGTCGGAGAACGTCCATGCCACGTATTCCTGTAATTAATACCAGCCATCTAGATCGTCTTGATGAGTTACTTGTAGACAACTTTGAGACAGGTGAGTTTAAACTTCATCGTTCAGTTTTCACTGATCAAGCCCTTTTTGACCTTGAAATGAAATACATCTTTGAGGGTAATTGGGTTTACTTGGCACACGAAAGCCAAATTCCAAATAACAATGATTATTACACGACACACATCGGTCGTCAGCCAATCGTGATTGCTCGTAACCGTCAAGGCGAGCTAAATGCAATGATCAATGCGTGTTCACACCGTGGTGCACAACTTTGCCGTAACAAACGTGGTAATAAGGCTACTTATACTTGCCCATTCCATGGTTGGACATTCAATAACTCAGGCAAACTTTTAAAAGTTAAAGACCCAACAGATGCAGGTTATTCTGACTGCTTTAACAAAGAAGGATCACATGATCTTAAGAAAGTTGCACGTTTTGAAAGTTATAAAGGCTTCTTATTCGGTAGCTTAAACCCAGACGTCTTGCCATTAGAAGAATTCTTAGGTGAAACGACTAAAATTATCGATATGATCGTGGGTCAGTCTGATCAAGGTTTAGAAGTTTTACGTGGTGCCTCAACTTATACATACGAAGGAAACTGGAAACTCACTGCTGAAAATGGTGCAGATGGTTACCATGTATCTGCAGTTCACTGGAATTATGCTGCGACTACGCAACAACGTAAAGAAAAACAAGCTGGCGACAATATCCGTGCAATGAGCGCAGGATCTTGGGGTAAACAAGGCGGTGGTTCTTACGGTTTTGAAAATGGTCACATGTTGCTTTGGACACAATGGGCTAACCCTGAAGACCGCCCTAACTTCCCTAAAGCAGATGAATACTCTGAGAAATTCGGTCCTGCTATGTCGAAGTGGATGATCGAGCGCTCACGTAACCTTTGCTTATATCCAAACGTTTATTTGATGGATCAGTTCGGTTCACAAATCCGTGTACTTCGCCCAATTGCTGTCGATAAAACTGAAGTAACAATTTACTGCATCGCACCTGTAGGTGAAGAGCCAGAAGCTCGCGCACGCCGTATTCGTCAATATGAAGATTTCTTCAATGCTTCAGGTATGGCGACACCAGATGACTTAGAAGAATTCCGTGCATGTCAAGCAGGTTATGCTGGTATCGAACTTGAGTGGAACGATATGTGCCGTGGCTCAAAGCATTGGATCAATGGCCCAGATGAGGCAGCAAACGAAATTGGTCTAAAACCTAAACTTTCAGGCGTTAAAACTGAAGACGAAGGTTTATACCTTGCGCAACATCAACATTGGTTAGAAGAAATGAAACGTGCGATTAAAGCAGAACAAGCTTTAGCTGAACAAGGAGATAACGCATGAGTAACGCGAATCTTGAAGCAACTTTAGAATCAGTGAGCCAGTTCTTATTTAAAGAAGCGCGCCTACTTGATGATGAACAGTGGGATGAATGGTTAGAGTGCTATGCACCTACAGCATCGTTCTGGATGCCATCTTGGGATGACTACAATACATTAACTGAAGATCCTCAATCAGAAATCTCGTTAATTTATTATCCAGATCGTCAAGGTTTAGAAGACCGCGTGTTCCGTATCAAAACTGAACGCTCTTCTGCAACAATGCCTGATACACGTACAAGCCACAATATTAACAACATTGAAATACTTGAACGTCATGAAGATAAGGTTGTTGTTCGTTTCAACTGGAACACTTTAAGTTACCGCTACCAAAAGTCATACAGCTACTTTGGTATGTCACGCTACGAAATCAATTTGTCTGGTGAAAAACCACAAATTTTAAATAAATATGTGGTACTCAAAAATGATTACATCAATCAAGTAATCGACGTATATCACCTGTAATTAGTAAATAACAAGTTCAGTAACTACCAAATGGAATTTTGGTAGTTACACCAAAAAATTGTTCAAAAGATTCTTAAAGGATATTCAGCCATGTCAAACCATAATGTTGCACTTCAATTTGAAGATGGCGTAACCCGATTTATTTCAGTTGCACAAGGCGAAACGCTTTCTGACGCAGCATATCGTCAAAAGATTAATATTCCGCTGGATTGCCGTGATGGTGCATGTGGTACTTGTCGAGCTTTTTGTGAGTCTGGCAGCTATGACATGCCTGAAGAAACTTATATTGAAGATGCACTTACACCAGAAGAGGCTGAGCAAGGCTATATCTTAGCTTGCCAGTGCCGTCCTACTTCAGATGCAGTTTTCCAAATTCAAGCATCATCTGATGTATGTAAAACTCAAATTCATCAATATCAAGGTACACTTTCTCGTGTAGAAAACTTATCTGAATCTACAATTACCTTTGATATTCAACTAGACGAGGGTCAGCCAGATATCAATTTCCTTGCTGGTCAGTATGTAAATGTAGGTATTCCTGGATCAACTGAAACACGTTCATACTCTTTCAGCTCTAAGCCAGGTAACCGTTTGACCGGCTTTGTTGTTCGTAACGTTCCTAACGGTAAGATGAGTAGCTTCTTAAGCAGCGAAGCGAAAGTCGGCGACAAAATGACATTCACTGGTCCATTTGGTAGCTTCTACTTACGTAATGTAGTACGCCCTGTAGTAATGCTTGCTGGTGGTACAGGTATTGCTCCATTTATGTCGATGCTTCAAGTATTAGAAGAAAAAGGTTCTGAACATCCAGTACGTTTAGTTTTTGGTGTAACCAATGACTTTGACCTAGTTGCTATTGAAGAACTCAACAAACTTCAAGAAAAACTTGATTGGTTTGAATACCGTACCGTAGTTGCAAACCCAGAATCTGCACACGAACGTAAAGGTTATGTGACAGGTCACATTGAAACTGAATGGCTCAACGGTGGTGATGTAGACGTTTACCTCTGTGGTCCTGTTCCTATGGTAGATGCAGTTCGTGGTTGGTTAGATGCTGAAGGCGTTAAACCTGCAAACTTCTTATTCGAAAAATTCTCTGCGAATTAAAGTGGAGAGGAACATGAATCAAAGATTTGAAAATAAAATCGTAATCGTTACTGGTGCCGCTCAAGGCATCGGTCGCGGTGTTGCTCTTCAAGCAGCTAGCGAAGGTGCAAAAGTTGTACTGGCTGACCGTGCTGAATACGTGACGACCACACTTGAAGAAATTACGACTCAAGGTGGCACAGGTGTCACTGTCTTAGCTGATCTTGAAACCTATGCTGGTGCACAATCAGTTGTAAATAAAGCGATCGAGACTTTTGGCCGAATTGATGTGCTGATCAACAATGTTGGTGGTGCGATTTGGATGAAACCTTTTGAAGAGTTTTCTGAAGAGGAAATTATCAAAGAGATCAATCGTTCTTTATTTCCTACTTTATGGAGTTGTCGTGCAGTTTTACCACACATGCAACACCAAAAATCTGGTGTGATCGTGAATGTATCATCTATCGCCACATGTGGAATTAACCGTCTTCCATATTCTGCGGCTAAGGGTGGTGTAAATAGTTTTACTCAATCAATGGCATTTGCACATGCTAAAGATGGTATCCGCATCAATGCTGTGGCTACAGGTGGTACTGAAGCTCCACCACGTGTAATTCCACGTAATACTTCACCACTATCTGAGCAAGATCAAGCTTGGATGCAAGAAGTGGTTGATCAAACAATTGACCGCAGCTACATGAAACGCTATGGCACTATTCAAGAACAAGTAAATGCTATTTTGTTCCTTGCTTCAGATGAGTCTTCATACATTACAGGCACAGTCGTACCTGTAGGTGGTGGTGATCAGGGTTAACCCTGATCACGGACTCTTTAAATTCACAGGATCATTGACGCAAGGAGGCAAATACAATGGCAACCCTGTTTAAAACACTAAAAGAAGATTGGTCTATTTCCGCCACTGTCGCCGGCTTTTTAGCTGTATTGATTTCATATGCCGGACCATTAATTATTTTCTTTCAAGCAGCACAACAAGCCCAAGTTTCACCAGACATGATGATTTCATGGATTTGGGGTATCTCAATTGGTGCTGCTGTAGCTGGAATTCTATTATCAATAAAATTTAAAGTTCCTGTCATTACCGCTTGGTCGGCACCTGGTACTGCTCTGCTAGTCACACTTTTTCCAGATATATCACTGAATGAAGCAGTTGCTGCATATATCACTACAGCTGTAGTGATTTTCATCATTGGTATTACCGGATATTTCGACAAACTATTGGCTTTGATACCGCAATCAGTGGCTGCAGGAATGATGGCGGGTATCTTATGTCAGTTCGGATTTGGTCTTTTTACCGCGACCAATACCATGCCATATATTGTGTTTGGAATGCTTATTTCGTATCTGATTGCTAAGCGTTTAACACCTCGATATGCCATGCTTTTTGTATTGGCAGCTGGTATTTTCATGAGTTTAGTCCTCGGAAAATTCAATACTGTGAATATGGAGTTTTCACTTGCAATACCCCAATTCATTGCGCCCGAGTGGACGCTTAACTCTTTTCTAAATCTTGCAGTACCTCTTATTTTAGTCAGCCTTTCTGGTCAATTTTTACCTGGCATGGCAATTTTGAAATTAAGTGGCTATGACATTCAAGCAAAACCCATTATTACCACTACCAGTATCGCATCGTTAGCTGTTGCTTGTGTGGGCGGGATTACCATTGTCCTGGCATCAATAACAGCCGCACTCTGTACAGGTAAAGATGCACATGAGCTCAAAGAGAAACGTTATATCGCAGGTATTGCGAACGGTATTTTCTATATTTTAGGTGGTTTATTTGCAGGCAGCATTGTGATGCTTTTTAGCTTACTGCCTAAAGAACTTGTTGCTGCATTAGCAGGTTTAGCACTTTTAGGTGCTATTGCTACAAATTTACACGTTGCTATGTTCCAAGAAAAGGATCGTGACGCAGCTCTCCTTACTTTCTTGGCGACTGTTTCAGGCATGCAATTTTTAGGTTTAAGTTCAGTTTTTTGGGGAATCTGTATTGGTATTTTAGCGCACGTGATTTTAACGAAGCGTCAAAATACTACCCCATCATCGTCTACATCGACCTGATCATATTAAAGGTAAATGTAGATCGTTTGTTTAGGAAGTGATTATGATTGATAAAAGCTCAGCGTCTTTAACCGAAGCCCTCTCCCAAATTAAAGACGGTTCAACCATTATGATTGGTGGGTTTGGTACCGCAGGTCAGCCTGCTGAACTCATCGATGGCTTAATTGAACTCGGTATTAAAGACTTAGTGATCGTCAACAACAACGCAGGTAATGGTGATT
>NZ_JBWYIR010000020.1:0-5542 GCF_056779855.1 Acinetobacter sp. ANC_7654
AAGATCATTAAGAGATTATGAAGAACAACTTGTGTGGATTTTTACTGGTTGATTGATCGATATATATTATCATTAATAATTGGTAGAAATTTCTCGAAGTTTATTTGAGCAAATTTTTTGTCAGTAATTGATGAGCCAAGATTGGTACCCTTTAGGTACTATTGATTTTAAACTGAAGAGTTTGATCATGGCTCAGATTGAACGCTGGCGGCAGGCTTAACACATGCAAGTCGAGCGGGGGAAGGTAGCTTGCTACTGGACCTAGCGGCGGACGGGTGAGTAATGCTTAGGAATCTGCCTATTAGTGGGGGACAACATCTCGAAAGGGATGCTAATACCGCATACGTCCTACGGGAGAAAGCAGGGGACCTTCGGGCCTTGCGCTAATAGATGAGCCTAAGTCGGATTAGCTAGTTGGTGGGGTAAAGGCCTACCAAGGCGACGATCTGTAGCGGGTCTGAGAGGATGATCCGCCACACTGGGACTGAGACACGGCCCAGACTCCTACGGGAGGCAGCAGTGGGGAATATTGGACAATGGGCGGAAGCCTGATCCAGCCATGCCGCGTGTGTGAAGAAGGCCTTTTGGTTGTAAAGCACTTTAAGCGAGGAGGAGGCTACTAAGATTAATACTCTTGGATAGTGGACGTTACTCGCAGAATAAGCACCGGCTAACTCTGTGCCAGCAGCCGCGGTAATACAGAGGGTGCGAGCGTTAATCGGATTTACTGGGCGTAAAGCGTGCGTAGGCGGCTTTTTAAGTCGGATGTGAAATCCCCGAGCTTAACTTGGGAATTGCATTCGATACTGGGAAGCTAGAGTATGGGAGAGGATGGTAGAATTCCAGGTGTAGCGGTGAAATGCGTAGAGATCTGGAGGAATACCGATGGCGAAGGCAGCCATCTGGCCTAATACTGACGCTGAGGTACGAAAGCATGGGGAGCAAACAGGATTAGATACCCTGGTAGTCCATGCCGTAAACGATGTCTACTAGCCGTTGGGGCCTTTGAGGCTTTAGTGGCGCAGCTAACGCGATAAGTAGACCGCCTGGGGAGTACGGTCGCAAGACTAAAACTCAAATGAATTGACGGGGGCCCGCACAAGCGGTGGAGCATGTGGTTTAATTCGATGCAACGCGAAGAACCTTACCTGGTCTTGACATAGTAAGAACTTTCCAGAGATGGATTGGTGCCTTCGGGAACTTACATACAGGTGCTGCATGGCTGTCGTCAGCTCGTGTCGTGAGATGTTGGGTTAAGTCCCGCAACGAGCGCAACCCTTTTCCTTATTTGCCAGCGGGTTAAGCCGGGAACTTTAAGGATACTGCCAGTGACAAACTGGAGGAAGGCGGGGACGACGTCAAGTCATCATGGCCCTTACGACCAGGGCTACACACGTGCTACAATGGTCGGTACAAAGGGTTGCTACCTAGCGATAGGATGCTAATCTCAAAAAGCCGATCGTAGTCCGGATTGGAGTCTGCAACTCGACTCCATGAAGTCGGAATCGCTAGTAATCGCGGATCAGAATGCCGCGGTGAATACGTTCCCGGGCCTTGTACACACCGCCCGTCACACCATGGGAGTTTGTTGCACCAGAAGTAGGTAGTCTAACCGCAAGGAGGACGCTTACCACGGTGTGGCCGATGACTGGGGTGAAGTCGTAACAAGGTAGCCGTAGGGGAACCTGCGGCTGGATCACCTCCTTAACGAAAGATTGACGATTGGTAAGAATCCACAACAAGTTGTTCTTCATGACGATGTATCTGAGGGTCTGTAGCTCAGTTGGTTAGAGCACACGCTTGATAAGCGTGGGGTCACAAGTTCAAGTCTTGTCAGACCCACCATGACATACTCATACGATACATTGATCTAAATGATAAGCTGGGGACTTAGCTTAGTTGGTAGAGCGCCTGCTTTGCACGCAGGAGGTCAGGAGTTCGACTCTCCTAGTCTCCACCACGTATTCATTCGAATACGTAGTAAGCAAACGAGTTGATAGCTTATAGAGCTTAGTAATAAAGCTGTGTATACTGCACGCCTTGATTATTAAGCTCTGTGATTTATCACAGTTGACTGCGATCTGACGAAGACGTAGTGAATCATTAACAGCATATATTTGAGTTGAAATAATTTGTTCATACTCATAGAAAGAGCGGAAACGAGATAACGTAAGTTATTGAGTTGAAGTGATTGAAATGAGAACTAGCGAAATTAACTGAATCAAGCGTTTTGGTATATGAATTTGAATTGAAGCTGTACAGTGTTTAGATACACAGTACTTCAAACTGTAATGTTGAACGATCTACTTGTAGGATCGAACGACTGTTTGGGGTTGTATAGTCAAGTAATTAAGTGCATGTGGTGGATGCCTTGGCAGTCAGAGGCGATGAAAGACGTGATAGCCTGCGAAAAGCTCCGGGGAGGCGGCAAATATCCTGTGATCCGGAGATATCTGAATGGGGGAACCCACCTATCATAAGATAGGTATTGCAACATGAATACATAGTGTTGCAAGGCAAACGCGGGGAAGTGAAACATCTCAGTACCCGTAGGAAAAGAAATCAATTGAGATTCCCTCAGTAGCGGCGAGCGAAAGGGGAAAAGCCCATTAAGTTATGTAAGCTTTAGTGGAATGCTCTGGGAAGTGCAACCATAGTAGGTGATAGTCCTGTACACGAAAGGGCTTACATGATGATGTCGAGTAGGGCGGGGCACGTGAAACCTTGTCTGAATATGGGGGGACCATCCTCCAAGGCTAAATACTCCTGACTGACCGATAGTGAACCAGTACCGTGAGGGAAAGGCGAAAAGAACCCCTGTGAGGGGAGTGAAATAGATCCTGAAACCGCATGCATACAAGCAGTGGGAGCATCTTCGTGATGTGACTGCGTACCTTTTGTATAATGGGTCAGCGACTTACATTCAGTAGCAAGGTTAACCGAATAGGGGAGCCGTAGAGAAATCGAGTCTTAATAGGGCGTTTAGTTGCTGGGTGTAGACCCGAAACCAGGCGATCTATCCATGAGCAGGTTGAAGGTGAGGTAACACTTACTGGAGGACCGAACCCACTGTCGTTGAAAAGCCAGGGGATGACTTGTGGATAGGGGTGAAAGGCTAATCAAGCCTGGTGATAGCTGGTTCTCCCCGAAAGCTATTTAGGTAGCGCCTCGGACGAATACCATTGGGGGTAGAGCACTGTTTCGGCTAGGGGGTCATCCCGACTTACCAAACCGATGCAAACTCCGAATACCAATGAGTACTATCCGGGAGACAGACTGCGGGTGCTAACGTCCGTAGTCAAGAGGAAAACAATCCAGACCGCCAGCTAAGGTCCCTAAATCATAGTTAAGTGGGAAACGATGTGGGAAGGCATAGACAGCTAGGAGGTTGGCTTAGAAGCAGCCACCCTTTAAAGAAAGCGTAATAGCTCACTAGTCGAGTCGGCCTGCGCGGAAGATGTAACGGGGCTAAAACTATGTACCGAAGCTGCGGATTTGCAATTTATTGCAAGTGGTAGGGGAGCGTTCTGTAAGCCGATGAAGGTGGATTGAGAAGTCTGCTGGAGGTATCAGAAGTGCGAATGCTGACGTGAGTAACGATAAAACGGGTGAAAAACCCGTTCGCTGAAAGACCAAGGGTTCCAGTCCAACGTTAATCGGGGCTGGGTGAGTCGACCCCTAAGGCGAGGCCGAGAGGCGTAGTCGATGGGAAATTGGTTAATATTCCAATACTTCTGTGTAATGCGATGAGAGGACGGAGAAGGTTAAGTCAGCCTGGCGTTGGTTGTCCAGGTGGAAGATTGTAGGCATGTATCTTAGGCAAATCCGGGGTACTCTATGCTGAGAATCGATAGCAAGCTAGTTTACTAGCGAAGTGGCTGATACCATACTTCCAGGAAAAGTCTCTAAGCTTCAGTTACACAGGAATCGTACCCGAAACCGACACAGGTGGTCAGGTCGAGTAGACCAAAGCGCTTGAGAGAACTCTGCTGAAGGAACTAGGCAAAATGGTACCGTAACTTCGGGAGAAGGTACGCTGCCGGCGGTGATAGGACTTGCTCCTTGAGCTACTGGCAGCCTCAGAAACCAGGCCGCTGCAACTGTTTATTAAAAACATAGCACTCTGCAAACACGAAAGTGGACGTATAGGGTGTGATGCCTGCCCGGTGCTGGAAGGTTAATTGATGGGGTTAGCGTAAGCGAAGCTCTTGATCGAAGCCCCAGTAAACGGCGGCCGTAACTATAACGGTCCTAAGGTAGCGAAATTCCTTGTCGGGTAAGTTCCGACCTGCACGAATGGCATAATGATGGCGGCGCTGTCTCCAGCAGAGGCTCAGTGAAATCGAATTCGCCGTGAAGATGCGGTGTACCCGCGGCTAGACGGAAAGACCCCGTGAACCTTTACTGCAGCTTGACATTGAACTTTGATCTTACTTGTGTAGGATAGGTGGGAGGCTTTGAAGTAGAAACGCCAGTTTCTATGGAGCCGTCCTTGAAATACCACCCTGGTAATATTGAGGTTCTAACTCTGCTCCATTATCTGGAGCGAGGACCATGTCTGGTGGGTAGTTTGACTGGGGCGGTCTCCTCCTAAAGAGTAACGGAGGAGTACGAAGGTGCGCTCAGCGTGGTCGGAAATCACGCGTAGAGTATAAAGGCAAAAGCGCGCTTAACTGCGAGACCCACAAGTCGAGCAGGTACGAAAGTAGGTCTTAGTGATCCGGTGGTTCTGTATGGAAGGGCCATCGCTCAACGGATAAAAGGTACTCTGGGGATAACAGGCTGATACCGCCCAAGAGTTCATATCGACGGCGGTGTTTGGCACCTCGATGTCGGCTCATCTCATCCTGGGGCTGAAGCAGGTCCCAAGGGTATGGCTGTTCGCCATTTAAAGAGGTACGCGAGCTGGGTTTAGAACGTCGTGAGACAGTTCGGTCCCTATCTACCGTGGGCGTTGGAAATTTGAGAGGATCTGCTCCTAGTACGAGAGGACCAGAGTGGACGAACCTCTGGTGTACCGGTTGTGACGCCAGTCGCATCGCCGGGTAGCTATGTTCGGAAGGGATAACCGCTGAAAGCATCTAAGCGGGAAGCCTACCTCAAGATTAGATTTCCCAAGGACTTTATGTCCTCTAAAGAGCCGTTGAAGACTACAACGTTGATAGGTTGGATGTGGAAGTACGGTGACGTATGAAGCTGACCAATACTAATTACTCGTGAGGCTTGACTATACAACACCCAAACAGTTGGTGTTGTGGTTCAAATCATGACAAATAACTTGATTTAGTTAGATAAAACGCTAAACTGCACAAATTAAAGCAACTCAAATAGCTGTTAATAACTTCTTTGACCAAGCAAAGGCACGCAAACAATACATGCGAATAAGACCCAAGCAAAGTCACAACAGTTGTGCTGGCGACAATAGCAAGAGTGAACCACCTGATCCCTTCCCGAACTCAGAAGTGAAACCTCTTAGCGCTGATGGTAGTGTGGGGTTACCCATGTGAGAGTAAGTCATCGCCAGCTCATTATTCTAAACACC
>NZ_JBWYIR010000021.1:0-4897 GCF_056779855.1 Acinetobacter sp. ANC_7654
GCTATCTCAAGAACTTAGAGAGCGAAGACCAAAGCAAAGCCGCAGCTTTCAAACAAGCGATCATGCTCTTGGCTTCACCAAGTTCAATTGCCGTAGAAAGTAACGAAGACATCCACCTCAGTGCAGATGGGCAGATCAACCAGATTGCACAAGGAAGCATTAACAACACCAGCACGCAAGACAGCATCATCGGACATGCCAGCAAAAAGATCAGTTTATTTGCAGCGCAAGAAGGGGCACGACTGTATGCAGGCAAAGGCAAGATCGAGATTCAAGCTCAAGGGGATGGTGCTGATCTGATTGCTAGAAAGGGTGTGCAGATTATTTCCACGGAAGATCGAATTGAAATTAAAGCGGCAAAAAAAATAGTGTTGATCGGTGGCGGCTCACAGATTGAAATTAGCAGTTCGGGAGTTTTACCGACCACAGCTGGTAAGTTTGAAGTCAAAGCGGGGCAGCATTTATTTAAGCCGGGAGCGAGTGTAAGTACTTCAGCTCAATTGCCAACAATGCAACCGTTAAAAGGCGCATTGAATCTTTTAAGAAGTTATGGTGGAAGTGAATTCTTTAAAGGAGCTGGATATAAAGTTATTGACTCTCTTGGGAAGACAATAACAGGGAAATTAGATGCGAATGGTTTTGCTCAAGTAACAGGAATTGCTCCTGGTGGTGCACAAGTGATTTTTGATAAAGATGAGCGAAGTCCTTGGGCATTATCAAGTCATTTTTCGCGAAGTTATGATTGGGCAGATGCAGTAATTCCTGGTGCATCTAATTTTGTGAACTCGAGCTTAAATCAGCTGGGTCAGAATTTAATGGCTCAAGTTAAAAATAATTTGACTCAACTTGATAGTATGAATTTAAAGGATATAGGCAAGAATGCTTTAAAAGGTCTAGCAGACCAAACTGTTGGGCAACTCAAAAATCAAGTGGCAAGTTCTACTTTAGGTGGAATTTCAGAAAAATTAAATTTAGGTTTAAGTCCTGATCAATTGAAGACTATAAGCCAAATGGCAGTAAATCCTTCTCAATCACTAGATATGATTCGTACGCAAGGCGTTGATTTTATAACTCAGCAGGCCACATCGAAGTTGATTCCGAATTTTATGAATTCAACTGGGTTTATGCCAAATACAAATTTTGATACAGCATTGGATCAGGAAAATATTACGAATCAATCTGAAAAGGTCATTGTAACTGATGACTACATTGCACAGAAATATTATCAATCTGGCGGATTAACGTATACCGAAACAACAAGAATCAGTACGAAATCGAATCCAGCTCCATTGTTAACAAATCAAAAGACTGTTGAGATTAATAAGCCTATACAAGTGAATAAAGTAGATGTGAGTACAAACAATTCAACATCAGCAGATGATCAGTTTATTTCACAAAAATATTATCAATCTGGCGGCATTAAATATACGGAAACAACTCGATTAAAAACGAGTAATGATCGTCCTGATTTAGAACAATATAACGCGAAAAACTTAAAAGATTAAAAATATATAGGTTAGTCATGGCAACTGAAAACGAACAAGTTTCTAATAATGCACAATCGAGTGTTGAACTTGCTGTATTTAATTTAGACAGTGTGAGTAGTGTAGCTGACTTACAAGTTATTGCTAATCAAATTGAAAATTTCCTTGTGGTCTGTGGCCAAACATCATTACTTAAAGTCAAAGCAAATGCCCATATAACTACTGTAGCTAATATATATGCTTTAAGTGGAAGTGTGCTTGATTTATTGTTGTATGCAATGTCTCCTCAAACAGAAGTGCTTTCAATACAACGAAATGCTTTGCTTGGTGCGAATTTAATTGGATTGTTTGCAGAGCCTAAACATGAAGCACATGCAAGGATGGGTTTACGTCCCATTTTAGGATTAATGGCTGAATGTCTATATCCTGAAAATGGTAAAATTAAGTCAACTGACATTCGACGTATGGAATTACATCTTAATGCAAGAATGGCAGGGAATTTAGAGACCTATCTAAAAGAGACACAAGCTAAATTAGCGGACTTATTAACGAATGCAAATGCCTTGGCTGTTCAGATTCTAAAATCTCTTCAATCATCTTCATCATCGTCTGTTGTAACGGAAATAACATCGAGCGCATCAGCTGAAAAAAGAGATCCAAATTTACAATTTCAAAATTGGGCAATACCATTAATAGATTTACTCAGTGTTGAGCCTCGAGCAGATTTAACACCTAAAATTGAATCAACTCCGAGTCATTTTGAAAATTTACTTGTAGAGGCGATTACTTCGATTAGTAACGATTTGCAGAATCAGACAAACCCAAGCTTGCAATACAGTCTTGGTTGGCTCATTCAACAAACACTTAAGGCTATTCAAGATAATCAAAATAAGGGAAATGCCAGTGTTCCGATTAATCAAACTGGTGAGTTTGAGCGTCAAACTGAGGGCGATATCCTTGAATTTGTCAGTTTGCAAGCAGATGCATTAATGGATCCTCCATGTTTGAATCCAGCTGAACCAACAACAAGTGCTGAAACCAATACTGCTCATAGTATTAGCTATTCTATAGGTGCTGAACGAGTTTCCCATGTAGACTTCAGCCTACCTAAGCTGGGATTAGTATTCAATCGACTTTATAACTCCCAAATGGCGGAATTCGATAACGGTGCTTTGGGTGCTCGTTGGTTAATGCCTTTTTCTAATTTGATTGTTCCAAATGAAAAGGGTTATTTGTTTATTGATGCGAAAGGCAGAAAACAACAATTGCCATCGATCATTATGCGTGAATCCTATGAAGTTCCATTCCAAGGTATTACAACACATCTAAATGAACAGGGTGAATTAGTCCTAAATTTTGGAACAGAATGGGATTATCAATTTAGTACATTCGATCAAGGTCAAAGTTATCAGCTTACGCAAGAGAGAAATTCATCAACTCAAGAACAAGTCGATCTTCGTTATATCTTGCTAAATGGCAAAGCTTATTTACAAACCGTCCATTTTAATTTTAAGAAGACTCAGCAAATTTTGAAATTTGCTTACAATGATCAAGCAAAAATTATTGCTATTTTTGTGGATGATCAAGAACAACCACTTGCTCGTTATGGGTACGATCATAACGGAAATTTAGTAGAAGCATATGATGAGAATGGTCACGCTCGTCAGTATTCATACAATGCGTATCATCAATTAACACGTTATACCGATCGATCAGGTCGTGGTCAAAATATTCGTTATGATTCGAATGAACCAAATGCAAAAGCCATTGAAGAATGGGCGGATGATGGAAGCTTTAAAACAACTTTAAAATGGCATCCTCGTCTGCGCCAAGTCGCTGTATATGATGCTTACAACGTGCCGACCTATTACTACTTTGATTTAGATGGTTTTACTTATCGTATTCGATTAGCAGATGGTCGTGAAAAATGGTATTCACGTGATCAACATAAACGTATCACTCGAGAGATTGATTACAGTGGTCGTGAAACTCAACAGCAATACAATGAAGAAGGTCTGCTGATTAAAATCATTCAACCAAATGGCGGAGTGATTCGATTTGCTTATGATGAACATAAAAATCTAACTGAAATAAAAGATCCTGAAGGTCATATTTGGAAACGCGAATACAATGCAGATGGCTTGATGACCAAAGAAATCAATCCATTGGGTCACACAACACAATATAAATACAATGCCGAAGGTCAATTGATTGAAATTACTGATGCCAAAGGTGGCTCTAAAAAAATCCAGTATAATGACCTTGGGCAAATGACGTCATATACCGATTGTTCGGGTAAAGAAAGTGCTTGGCAATATGATGAAGAAGGACAACTTAAACAACAACAAGCCGCAGACCAAACAGGTGTGCAATACATCTATAGTGATCAAGGTATAGACAAAGGACAACTTAAATCCATCATCTATCCAGATGGACAAAAAGAACACTTTGAACATGACCAAGAAGGAAGCCTTCTCAAACACATTGATACCAAAGGACAGGTGACTCAATACCACTACAATGCAGTGGGTCTATTAGAAAAACGCCTTGATGCCAACAAACACCAAATTGCCTATCAGTGGGATAAACAAGGGCGTATACAGAAACTTATCAACCAAAATCATGCAGAATATGTATTCGAATACAACAGTTATGGTTATCTCACACGAGAACAAGCCTTTGATGGTGAAGAAAAACACTATAGTTACGATGAGCTTGGTCGACTTAGCCACATTCAACAACCGAATATCATCACACAATTTGGCTACTATGAAGACGGACAAATTGCGTCAAAAACCTACATCCACCGCGAAAGCAAACAACACCAAACAGAAGAGTTTACTTACAATCTGAATAGCCAGTTAATTCAAGCAAAGAACCAACAGAGCCAAAACGACTTCTACCATAATGCGATAGGACAATTGGTTAGAGAACACCAACACTACCAAGTGCCAAATCTGAAACCAATGACTGCAGTACTACGCTATGAATACGATGAACTCGGCAATCTCATCAAAACTGTTCGTCCGGATGGTCAGGAAATTAGCCACTTAACTTATGGATCAGGACATATCTACGGTATTGCCCTAAATAAAAAAGACATGGTTGGTTTTAAACGTGATGACCTACACCGAGAAACAGAACGTTACCTTGCCAATGGTTTAAGCCAAAGCAACCAATACAACGACGTTGGATTACTGATTGCACAGCGCATATATGTAGAACAAGAAACAGCCAATAGAACACAACATCAGGCACAACGCCAATACACTTATGATGCCAACTATTTGTTGACTCAAGTTCAAGATAGTCAAAAAGGTAAACTTAGTTATCAATACGATGCGATTGGTCGCTTAATACAAGCGCAAAGCTCAAAGCAAACTGAACGTTACCATTTTGACCCAGCGGGCAAC
>NZ_JBWYIR010000022.1:0-1920 GCF_056779855.1 Acinetobacter sp. ANC_7654
TTGTTGAATGTGGCTAAGTCGACCAAGCTCATCGTAACTATAGTGTTTTTCTTCACCATCAAAGGCTTGTTCTCGTGTGAGATAACCATAAATATTGTATTCGAATACGTATTCTGCATGGTTTTAGTGGAATATATTGATTCAAAAAAAATTCTAAAACATCATATACCTAAACTTTCATTTACTAATTTTATAAATAAAAGTTATTTTTTGAAAGCTATATTACTGAATAGACTAAAAAGAACCTAATTCTCCAACTTATTCAATCGCTGTCTTGCAGCTAAATTACCTTGATCTGCTGATTTCTTTATCCAGAATTTAGCTAATTCGATATCTTTTTTTACACCTAGTCCCTCAGCATACATGCTGCCTATTAAATATTGACCATCAGGATCATCTTGTTCAGCTGCTAATTTAAACAAATCAAATGCCTTATGAATATTTTTTTCAATTCCATATCCATTTAAGTACATACTTCCTAGATTAACTTGTGCTACAGAATATCCCTGATTAGCTGATAATCTATACATTTCTACAGCCACTTCTAAATCTTTAGGAACTTGAATACCATCCCTATAATAGTTTGCAAGATTATTCAATGCTTTAGAATTATTTAACTGAGCTGATACAACATACCAATTTTTTGATTTTTCCAAATCTTGTAATTGTCCATATTCATTATTACTATAAATTACTCCTAAATTATATTGAGCATCAGAATCACCATTTTCAGCAGCTTTATTTAACCAAAATATAGCATCATTAATATTCCTCTTGAAATTATTATCTCCGTTTAAATATAAAACTCCTAAATTATACTGGGCAACAGTATCACCACCTTCTGCTTTTTTAATAAGCACTTCATATTTCTGATTATCTTGTGTTATTTTAGAAGAATTATGACATGCCGTTATAAATAAAAGGCTTAAAAAAATTATAACACAACTTATTTTTTTCATACTTAACCTTCTACATTAGAGTTAGAATAAACCATGATTTACTAAATCCAAAGTATGATAACCCATTTTACTTGGAACTTCAGCTGGTCTAGGTATAGGTGGTAATTTTAGATCTGTTGTCGTTTGCTTGCCTTCTGACAACTTGACTCCAGCTACTTTACCAGCAATGGCTTTTTGTGTATAACCATATGTAGTTTGATCATCATTTATTCCACTACAATACTGCTTTTTGCCAGTGGCACCACACCCTTCATAATATTTACCATCTTGCCTTTCTCCCCAAACATATTTCTTGTCCTTCATTATTGCAGCTCCCCCATACAATCCAACACTTCTTTCCAAATTACTTTCTATGACTCCATCACCCTTATAGCTGGCACATCCACCCCCCCCTACACCAGCTGCAACACTAGCACACATTGCTTTACCAGATGCAGCTTTCTCAATCAATGCGGTTACGTAATTTGGAGAAACTCCATTATTGGAATTTTTTCTATTTTTTTGATTTCTTTCATAAGTTCTTAGTGCATCATTTGCTCCTATTGAATGATTAAAACCATGATCGCTTTTTTGGAGTTGCAACCCCAGTGGATCGATCCACTGATTCGGATCACTTACATAAGCGAAGTTATTTAAACCACCTAATAGACTGATCGGATCTTTGCTTACATAGCGCGCACAAAATGGTTCGTAATATCTGTAACGGTTGTAATGTAATCCTGTTTCCTCATCGTAATATTGCCCTTGGAAACGGATATCACTTTTTTCTAATGGATTCTCTTGGTTCTTTGTTTTGATCTGTTGTGTTTGTCCCCATGTATTCAGTGTTAACTCCCAGATACATTCACCTTGCTCATTACTTAAAGCTTGAGGTGTACCAACTTGGTCACAGTGGTAGAACGCAATCTGTTCTAACTCTGTTGGACTCTTCCTTGAGTCTGTTCTCCACACTGGATCTTTA
>NZ_JBWYIR010000023.1:0-1863 GCF_056779855.1 Acinetobacter sp. ANC_7654
GCAGGTCAGCCTGCTGAACTCATCGATGGCTTAATTGAACTCGGTATTAAAGACTTAGTGATCGTCAACAACAACGCAGGTAATGGTGATTACGGCTTGGCTAAACTGTTACAAGCAGGCGCTGTACGTAAAATCATCTGTTCTTTTCCTCGTCAGTCTGACTCTTATGTCTTCGATGAACTCTACCGTGCAGGCAAAATCGAGTTAGAACTTGTACCGCAAGGCAACTTGGCTTGCCGTATTCAAGCGGCGGGTATGGGCTTAGGTCCAATCTACACACCAACAGGTTTTGGTACTTTGCTCGCTGAAGGCAAACCAACCATGAATTATGAAGGTAAAGACTACGTTTTAGAAAATCCAATCAAAGCTGACTTTGCGTTAATTAAAGCGCATAAGGGCGATCGCTGGGGGAACTTGGTGTACCGTAAATCTGCACGTAACTTTGGTCCAATTATGGCCATGGCAGCAGATATCACCATCGCACAAGTATCAGAAGTCGTGGAACTCGGTGCCTTAGATCCTGAACACATCATCACCCCTGGGATCTTTGTACAACACGTTGTACAAGTTCAACCTGCGCAGTAATTTGAGATTGGAGAAATAAAATGAGTTATCAAAAATTAACCCGTGATCAAATTGCTGAACGTGTTGCACAAGATATTCCTGATGGTGCTTATGTCAACCTTGGGATTGGTTTACCAACTAAAATCTCGAGCTATTTACCTGCTGACAAAGATGTCTTTTTACATTCTGAAAATGGTTTATTGGCCTTTGGTCCACCCCCTGCGGAAGAAGACCGTGACCCTGAGTTAATTAACGCAGGTAAAGAGTTTGTAACCCTGCTAGAAGGCGGAGCTTTCTTCCATCATGGTGATTCATTTGCCATGATGCGTGGTGGTCATTTAGACATCGCGGTACTGGGTGCTTTCCAAGTCGCAGAAAATGGTGATCTTGCAAACTGGCATACCGGTGCACCTGATGCCATCCCTGCTGTGGGTGGTGCAATGGACTTAGCCGTGGGTGCGAAAAAAGTCTTTATTACCACCGATCATGTCACTAAAAAAGGCGAACCGAAAATCGTTGCTGAGCTGACTTATCCTGCGACAGGTTTGAAATGTGTGGACCGCATTTATACGGACCTTTGTGTGATTGATGTGACGGCAGATGGTATGAAAGTCATTGAGAAAGTTGAAGGCTTATCTTTTGAAGAGCTTCAATCGATGACGGGTGCCAAACTCATTGATGCCACTCAGGCTTAAGACTGGTTTTAGGATCTTACACTATGAAAAACGCATACATCATTGATGCCATCCGTACGCCTTTTGGTCGTTATGCCGGTGGTTTAGCCCCTGTCCGTGCGGATGACTTAGGTGCAGTGCCATTAAAAGCGTTAATGGAACGTAACCCTTCTGTGGATTGGAATGTCGTCGATGACGTTTTATTTGGCTGTGCCAACCAAGCCGGTGAAGATAATCGTAACGTCGGTCGTATGTCGGCGCTTTTAGCAGGTATTCCTTATACAGTACCTGCAACCACAGTCAACCGTTTATGTGGTTCATCACTCGATACCGTAGCAATGGCCGCGCGTGCCATTAAAGCTGGTGAGGCTGACGTGATTGTGGCAGGTGGTGTTGAATCTATGTCACGTGCCCCATTTGTGATGGGTAAATCTGAGAGTGCATTTGGTCGTAGTCAAAAGATTGAAGACACCACCATGGGCTGGCGTTTTATCAACCCGAAGCTTAAAGAAATGTATGGTGTTGAAACCATGCCGCAAACGGCTGAAAACGTGGCTGAACAGTTCAATATTAGCCGTGCTGATCAAGACCAATTTGCTTTAACCAGCCAACAACGTACGGCTGC
>NZ_JBWYIR010000024.1:0-1544 GCF_056779855.1 Acinetobacter sp. ANC_7654
GCAATTGAACTTGGTGAAGCCAAGAGCATGATCGCTTGTTTGAAAGCTGCGGCTTTGCTTTGGTCTTCGCTCTCTAAGTTCTTGAGATAGCCCTGTAGGTTTTCGAGTAAGCTGAGTGGATCAGTTTGTTGATTTTTTGCCACTTCACTTAAGGCTTTGGCGTTGTTTAAGCTACTTTCGAGTTGTTGTTTGGCTTCGCTTGCATCTAAATGGTTTGCTTTGGCTTGTTCTTGTTTGTAGGTGGAGATGAGTATGCCTTCGCCCGCTCGTACTGCACCCCATTGGTCAGTTCTGAGTTCGAAGCCTTCGCCTCGTCCTTCACTTTCTGCGGTTGCTTTGGGATGACTGAGATTCCCTAGGTTAAGTTGGCTCGCCCCGTGGGTGTTTTGCAGTTGAGTGGAAATTTGTCCTGTGGTGTCATCAAAGCGGAGTTGTCCATAACCTTCGCCTTGGACTTCTTTACTTTTAATCCCTGCGAGTTTTTTGGTGTCCGGCAGTTGGCCTTGACTGTCGAATCGGGTTGGGCTGCGTTGGGCTTCATGTAGGCGGCCCACCACAAAGGGACGGTCGATGTTGCCGTCAAAGAAGTCGATAACCACGATTTCATTGATTCGAGGAAGGAAGCGTGCGCCATAGCCTTCGCCTGCCCATGGGGTCAGTACATCGACCCAAGCTGAATCGGTGTCGTTGTTGTTACTGCCGGCACCGCCATCAAATTGGTGGTCTTCTGCTCGGGTAAACAGGAAGCGTACTTTGATGCGTCCCCATTCATCGACATGGATTTCTTCTCCTGCAGGTCCCACCACTTTGGCGCGTTGCGGATGGGTGCTGGGTCGATGTTGTAAGGGGTTGTATTCGGGTACGGTTTTGATGTTGCGTCGTTGTAGGATGAGTTCGCTGGCTTGGCGTTCTTGATCCTTGTGGGTTGCTTGGTTGGTGTTTGTCTTGTGTTTTGGCGTCCATTGGCTGCGTTGTAGCAGTTGTTGGACTTGTTGGTCTAAGTCTTTGGGTAGGTTGTTTTGGTTGTAGTAGCGTTTGCCAACAATGAGGAATTCTTGGTCAGCTCCGCTGTGTTGTGCAATTTCTGGGTGTCCATCGAGTTTGAACCAGTAGCCGACTTGGCTGTCTCTGACGCTGGCTTTGGCGATGAATTGTTTGCTTTGTCCGGCGTAGTAGTCGCTGAGGTGTTGGTTGAGTTTTTCGACTTGGCTGTTGCCTGATGCGGTGGCTTGGTCTTCGCCTTTGAGGTCTTGGATCCATGCAGGGCTGATGTGCCATGCTTGTTCGAGGCCTAGGCTGGCATTGTCTTGGTGGTCACTGTGTTGGTGTTTGCTTTGGACTGAGCCTGCACCTTCTTCTTGTTCGAGGGCTGTGGCTTGCCAGCGTTGTAGGTGGACTGCGGTGGGTTGTAGGCTACGTTGTCCGATAAAGCTGGTGATGCTATCAAATTGTTCTGTCGCATCACTGCGGTGGTAGCGAATGTTGCGTCGGTTAAGGGCTTGGTATTGGCTGTTGTCGTCAATCAGGCGGAGCTTTTGTGCTTC
>NZ_JBWYIR010000025.1:0-867 GCF_056779855.1 Acinetobacter sp. ANC_7654
GCATCATCACGTGCTTGAGTCAGTGCAGTAAGTTCTGTTGGAGTGATGAGCCCATTGGCATTTGCATCGATCAGCGCTTGTTCTGCCGCAGCGTATGCTGCTTCAGCCGCCTCTACTGCTGCTTCGGCATCTGCCAATACTTGTTCGTACTCATCTGCTACGCCATCTTCGTTTTCATCATTTACAGCTGGTAAGGTGATATCGACTAGATCATCTAAGCGTGCATCCAATGCGTCTTTGTCTGCTCCTTCTGGAAGTGCATCAACTTTCGCTTGTGCATCTTCTTTAGCAGTAAGCGCATCATCACGTGCTTGAGTCAGCTCAGCAAGTTCTGTTGGCGTGATTAAACCATCTGCTTCTGCATCTGCTAGTGCTTGCTCTGCCTCAGCATATGCTGCTTCAGCCGCCTCTACTGCCTCTGTCGCTTCTTCAAGTGCTGCAACTGCATCATCCACACCATCTTCATTTTCATCATTTACGGCTGGTAAGGTGATGTCGACTAGATCATCTAAGCGTGCATCCAATGCGTCTTTGTCTGCTCCTTCTGGAAGTGCATCAACTTTCGCTTGTGCATCTTCTTTAGCAGTAAGCGCATCATCACGTGCTTGAGTCAGCTCAGCAAGTTCTGTTGGCGTGATTAAACCATCTGCTTCTGCATCTGCTAGTGCTTGCTCTGCCTCAGCATATGCTGCTTCAGCCGCCTCTACTGCCTCTGTCGCTTCTTCAAGTGCTGCAACTGCATCATCCACACCATCTTCATTTTCATCATTTACGGCTGGTAAGGTGATGTCGACTAGATCATCTAAGCGTGCATCCAATGCGTCTTTGTCTGCTCCTTCTGGAAGTGCATCAACTTTCGCTTGTGCA
>NZ_JBWYIR010000026.1:0-697 GCF_056779855.1 Acinetobacter sp. ANC_7654
TGGTAAAGTGATATCAACCAGATCATTTAAACGACCTTGTAGCGCATCTTTTTCTGCTTGTACTGCCTCAGGTAACGCTGTCACTTTTGTTTGTGCTTCTGTTTTCGCAGCAAGTGCATCATCACGTGCTTGAGTCAGTGCAGTAAGTTCTGTTGGAGTGATGAGCCCATTGGCATTTGCATCGATCAGCGCTTGTTCCGCCGCAGCGTATGCTGCTTCTGCTGCCTCTACTGCTGCTTCAGCCGCTGCTAGAGCTTCTCCAATATCATCAACAACACCATCTTCATCTTCGTCATTTACTGTTGGTAAAGTGATATCAACCAGATCATTCAAACGACCTTGTAGCACATCTTTTTCTGCTTGTACTGCCTCAGGTAATGCTGTCACTTTTGTTTGTGCTTCTGTTTTCGCAGCAAGTGCATCATCACGTGCTTGAGTCAATGCAGTAAGTTCTGTTGGGGTGATGAGGCCATTGGCATTTGCATCGATCAGCGCTTGTTCTGCCGCAGCGTATGCTGCTTCTGCTGCCTCTACTGCTGCTTCGGCATCTGCCAATACTTGTTCGTACTCATCTGCTACGCCATCTTCGTTTTCATCATTTACTGTTGGTAAGGTGATGTCGACTAGATCATCTAAGCGTGCATCCAATGCGTCTTTGTCTGCTCCTTCTGGAAGTGCATCAACTTTCGCTTGTGCA
>NZ_JBWYIR010000027.1:0-658 GCF_056779855.1 Acinetobacter sp. ANC_7654
AGGTGTACCAACTTGGTCACAGTGGTAGAACGCAATCTGTTCTAACTCTGTTGGACTCTTCCTTGAGTCTGTTCTCCACACTGGATCTTTATGGATGGAATACGGTTCTGTTTTAAATCTTTCGTAATTCGGTGTTTCTATCAGTTGTATAAAGTGTTGATACCCTGCTTGGAATAGCGGTACAAAGCTATTCGGCTCATAGATATAGTGTTTGGTATAACTTTGACTATTTTGTTCTGTGTTATTTTTATCTGTTAATTTTGAACTGGTTTTTGATTCCCAAATCATTAAATCACCATCCCAGCCAAATAAGGTCAGGCTGTTATTTGATTTGTTGGCTTTATACAGGCGTCGCCCGAAGACATCGTAGCCATATTCAGTGATTTGCCCGTTGTGGTCGCTTTCGATTAAGCGATTTAAGTTGTCCCACTTCAGTTTCAACTGTTGGTCTGCCTGCTGGGTTTCAATCACATTACCTTGGGCATCGTATTTGTAGTGTTTGCCTTGATAGTGTTTCACCAAGTTGTTTTTGATTTCTGCACTTTGCGTTGCAACTGGATCTATTAAGTTGCCCGCTGGGTCAAAATGGTAACGTTCAGTTTGCTTTGAGCTTTGCGCTTGTATTAAGCGACCAATCGCATCGTATTGATAACTAAGT
>NZ_JBWYIR010000028.1:0-499 GCF_056779855.1 Acinetobacter sp. ANC_7654
CGAGTTCAATTAAGCCATCGATGAGTTCAGCAGGCTGACCTGCAGTACCAAACCCACCAATCATAATGGTTGAACCGTCTTTAATTTGGGAGAGGGCTTCGGTTAAAGTCTTTTGAGATTTATCAATCATAGCGTTTTATAGATAAAGCTATCTATATCCTTTTCGGTCTTGCAAAAATTTAAACAAATCAAAATGATTAGATTTGGATTGGTCTAAATTCTTTAGTTGAATAAGATAAAGGATGGATGCGAAATCCATCCCTTTATTATTTTTAAGCTGATGCGCGGCGGCGTTCAACTTCAGTAGAAGGCGCACCTTCAACGTCTTTCACTAATTCAATGTCAAATTGAATATGTTTGAACGCACCTTTTAGACCACGACGAGCAATTTCAGCTTCATCAGTTACGTCTACAGCAGTTGCCACTAAGCCATCACGCGTTGCAAATGCAAAGTCATCCCAAAGGTATTTATCACCTTCGATGTTGAACTGCGTAGTTA
>NZ_JBWYIR010000029.1:0-476 GCF_056779855.1 Acinetobacter sp. ANC_7654
AAGTCAGATTGAGACTTATCAAAGAACGAGTAGTTACCTAAGCTGTTTGCATGCCAAACTTCAACTTTAGCGCCTTCAATGATGTTACCTTCAGTATCTTTAACGATACCTTCAATAATTAAAGTTGGGATTTTGCCTTCTTCAGAACCATCATCCATACGTGCAAAACCAACTGATTCTGGTGCACCAGCGACATACAATGGACCTTCAATTGTACGTGGAGTACCACCTGTAATACCTGCTTGAGCATCTTTCTCATCTGCACGTAAATCAAGGAAATGCTCAAGACCTAAACCAGCAGCCAAAAGACCTAATTCGTTTGCTTGACCAGCATCAGTAAAGTACTCAAGACCCTTCCAAACTTCAGATTGGCTTAAATCTAAATCTTCAATCGCTTGGAATAAGTCAGATACTAAACGTACAACGATTTGCTGAACACGTTCATCAACAGGACCTGTTGCAGTATCAACGTTCAT
>NZ_JBWYIR010000030.1:0-394 GCF_056779855.1 Acinetobacter sp. ANC_7654
TTGAAAGGTACAGCTCAAGGCTTGGTTGATGCATTACCTGCATCAGCAGCTAAAGATAGCTTAGATGCTCGTTTAGATGCTCTAGATACAGCTTTACCAGTAATTAATGATTTAAATGGTGATGGTGTTGTTGATGCTGCCGAAGCTGCGATTGCAGCAGCAACACAAGCGGTTCAAACTGCAGAAGCTAAGCATGATGAATTGGTAGAGGCAATTGATGCTAAAAATGGTGTAATCAGTCCAGCAACGCAAGCTCAATTACAAGCGATCAAAGATCAATTAGATGCGTTGAAAGATACAGCACAAGGCTTGGTTGATGCATTACCTGCATCAGCAGCTAAAGATAGCTTAGATGCTCGTTTAGATGCTCTAGATACAGTTGTACCAGCAGTGA
>NZ_JBWYIR010000031.1:0-390 GCF_056779855.1 Acinetobacter sp. ANC_7654
CTTCTGGAAGTGCATCAACTTTCGCTTGTGCATCTTCTTTAGCAGTAAGCGCATCATCACGTGCTTGAGTCAGCTCAGCAAGTTCTGTTGGGGTGATTAAACCATCTGCTTCTGCATCTGCTAGTGCTTGCTCTGCCTCTGCATATGCTGCTTCAGCCGCCTCTACTGCTTCTGTCGCTTCTTCAAGTGCTGCAACTGCATCATCCACACCATCTTCGTTTTCATCATTTACTGCTGGTAAGGTAATGTCGACTAGATCATTTAAACGACCTTGTAGCGCATCTTTTTCTGCTTGTACCGCCTCAGGTAATGCTGTCACTTTTGTTTGTGCTTCTGTTTTCGCAGCAAGTGCATCATCACGTGCTTGAGTCAATGCAGTAAGTTCTGTTG
>NZ_JBWYIR010000032.1:0-366 GCF_056779855.1 Acinetobacter sp. ANC_7654
CTGTCGCATCACTGCGGTGGTAGCGAATGTTGCGTCGGTTAAGGGCTTGGTATTGGCTGTTGTCGTCAATCAGGCGGAGCTTTTGTGCTTCAATCGGGCTGTTGTTGCTCGATACAATCGGTTGGGCTTCATCAATGAGCCAGTTAATGCCTTCACTGCGTAGTAAGCGAGTCAGAAAGTCGTAGTCGCTTTCGTTGCTTTGCATGATAAAGGGTCGGATGTCGTATTGTTGTTGCAATCCACTGTGGTCTAGGCTGAGGCTCGAGGCAAAGAGCGGGCTTTTGTTTTGCCATTCTTCAAAGAGGATTTCCACCACTTCGACCACGGATTTATTCATAAATACGCGGCTGTTGCGGCGTTTGTGCC
>NZ_JBWYIR010000033.1:0-290 GCF_056779855.1 Acinetobacter sp. ANC_7654
ATAGCTTAGATGCTCGTTTAGATGCTCTAGATACAGTTGTACCAGCAGTGAACGATACAGATAGCAATGGTATTGCTGATGATGTTGATGCCGCGATTGCAGCAGCAACACAAGCGGTTCAAACTGCAGAAGCTAAGCATGATGAATTGGTAGAGGCAATTGCTGCTAAAAATGGTGTGATCAGTCCAGCAACGCAAGTTCAATTACAAGCGATCAAAGATCAATTAGATGCGTTGAAAGGTACAGCTCAAGGCTTGGTTGATGCATTACCTGCATCAGCAGCTAAAGAT
>NZ_JBWYIR010000034.1:0-244 GCF_056779855.1 Acinetobacter sp. ANC_7654
TCTTTGTCTGCTCCTTCTGGAAGTGCATCAACTTTCGCTTGTGCATCTTCTTTAGCAGTAAGCGCATCATCACGTGCTTGAGTCAGCTCAGTAAGTTCTGTTGGCGTGATTAAACCATCTGATTCGGCATCTGCTAGTGCTTGCTCTGCCTCAGCATATGCTGCTTCAGCCGCCTCTACTGCTTCTGTCGCTTCTTCAAGTGCTGCAACTGCATCATCCACACCATCTTCGTTTTCATCATTTA
>NZ_JBWYIR010000035.1:0-231 GCF_056779855.1 Acinetobacter sp. ANC_7654
ATCAAGCCAAGACACTTAAAACTTAACGATCATCTTCACGGATAGAAGATGGGTGGCGATTTAACGCCATTACTTCGATATTCATATATGGATAAAGCGGAAGACCTTGTAAAATTGAATGAAGCTCTTCATTGCTTTCCACATCAAAAATACTGATGTTTGAATACTGACCTGTGATTCGCCAGATATGACGCCACTTGCCTTGTTGCTGTAACTCTTGCGAATACGCCT
>NZ_JBWYIR010000036.1:0-229 GCF_056779855.1 Acinetobacter sp. ANC_7654
GTTGCCCGCTGGGTCAAAATGGTAACGTTCAGTTTGCTTTGAGCTTTGCGCTTGTATTAAGCGACCAATCGCATCGTATTGATAACTAAGTATGCCTTTTTGACTATCTTGAACTTGAGTCAACAAGTAGTTGGCATTATAAGTGTATTGGCGTTGTGCCTGATGTTGTGTTCTATTGGCTGTTTCTTGTTCTACATATATGCGCTGTGCAATCAGTAATCCAACGTCG
>NZ_JBWYIR010000037.1:0-227 GCF_056779855.1 Acinetobacter sp. ANC_7654
GCTGACTCAAGCACGTGATGATGCGCTTACTGCTAAAGAAGATGCACAAGCGAAAGTTGATGCACTTCCAGAAGGAGCAGACAAAGACGCACTGGATGCACGCTTAGATGATCTAGTCGACATCATCTTACCAACAGTAAATGATGAAAACGAAGATGGCGTAGCAGATGAGTACGAACAAGTATTGGCAGATGCCGAAGCAGCAGTAGAGGCGGCTGAAGCAGCAT
>NZ_JBWYIR010000038.1:0-207 GCF_056779855.1 Acinetobacter sp. ANC_7654
GTTTGTCTAATACAAACTGAGTTGTACCTTCTGGTGGGCAGCCATAACCTACAGGCATTGTGGTTAATGCTGTATATTGACCTTGTGCATCCGTGAAGATCGTACGACGTAAGTTAAAGTCAGATTGAGACTTATCAAAGAACGAGTAGTTACCTAAGCTGTTTGCATGCCAAACTTCAACTTTAGCGCCTTCAATGATGTTACCTT